>CAMEZO010000049.1 GCA_945947905.1 uncultured bacterium | reverse complement strand
ACACACCAGCCGCTCGGGCTATGTTAAATTGTACAGTTAGCCGCCCAAAATGATCGAATCACCGAAGAACCCGGAGGGAGCAAGGGTCAGGCTCGCTTTCCACAAGAAACTTCCTTGGGGGGCTGTCGGATATATGCTCACGAGAGATGCGGCACAGAAGCTGTTAAAGCTATTTGAAAAAGGCTATTGGCTTACCTACGATGTGCAGCTTTCGTACTTCTTGATGCGCTATGACATCCCCTCTCCGGGCGTCATGGGAAACATAGTTTCCACTCACTTCCCTTTCAGTGAGGAAAGTGCCATCGACAATGTAGAGGCACGCCGAGATGAAACACGAAGCGTGATGAATCCGAAGCTGCAGAAAAAGCGTGGTCCCATCGGGAAATTCCTTCGCTATCTGAACTATCGGTGGCATACCTGGACCATGTCCTACCTCAAGCTGCGAGGTCGGCGCACGCTGGCCAAGGCGCTGAAGTTCCGCTGATGTTCATCCCCTGCCCCGGGTTTCTGCGGCAGGGGATTTTTATTCCTCGCGGCGCTGCTGAATGAGCACGCGGAAGTGGTCGCCTGCGCCGGGTACGGCTACGAGGTGGGCTTCCTCCGGCTTGGAGGTATCAGCCAAGGGCAGGAGGAATTCGCGCTGGGTGAGCAGGGTAAGTTCATCCCCGCCGCAGCGGGCGGCCAGGTTTATCAGGTCGGTAAAGTTCACATCGGCCGTCACATCGCAGTGGCCGGCCAGGGCGGGCAATTCGTCCACCGAAAGCAGAGTGTGGGATTTATAGCCGCGCAGTGTCCCCGAGGGACGGCGGTAATACAGAGTATCATTCGGCTCCCCGTAGTCAATGGTAACACAGGCCCCGCACTTCCAGAGCGGCTGCCACGCGGCATACCAGCGGTGATAACTCTCCTGCACCTCCACCACCTGCCCCTCCCGAGCCCAGGTGTCGAACGCAGCGCTCTGCGGCAAAGACTCCACGGGGGAGGCTTGGCGGAAGATGCGTCCGCCCTCACAGGCCCAGCCCAGCTCCAGCCACTGCCCGCCCTGGAACACGAACTGCCGCGCCGGGAAGGCATCCGGCAGCTCATTGGAGAAAATGAATGCCCGACCGCCGCAGGCCTTCAGTGCGCTCTGTATCGTATCATACACCCGCACAAAACCACCGCCTACCAAACGCTGCACCTGACGCAGGCGCTCGGAGCGGTCCACCATCAGGTATCGCGCACGCAGACGCTCCCAAAATCCCAGCGAACGAGACACCGCCATGGCCATATCCCCGTTGCCGCCGCCCACCTCGAGAAAAGGCAGAAAACGCCCGCAGGCGCGGCAGGTCTCCCGCCACAGCGCCACGAGACGCCGTGCCGGCAGGTCGCTGAGGGTAGCAGAGGTAGAGAAATCCCCCCGCACTCCCACGTCCGCGATATGAGTAGCATAATAACCGGACTCCTCATCGTACAGCGCCAGCTCCATGAAATCATCCATGGAGAGCCAGTTACCATGCGCGAGGATATGCGGCGCAATCTTCATGGGAAGGCAGCGGGGCTACTTGGAGAGCTCTAACATACGCTCCAGGGGCGCAGCGGCGCGCAGGCGCAGCTCCTCCGGCACACGCACCTCCGGAGCCATATCCCGCAGGCAGTTGCGGATCTTCTCCAGCGTGTTGAGCTTCATGAACTCGCACTCCGCGCAGGAGCAAGTTCCCAGCTGCACGGGGATGAACTCCTTGCCCGGCACGAGCTTGCGCAGGCGGTGCAGAATACCCGTCTCCGTCACAATGATGAACTGCGTGGCCTCCGCCTCTCGGCAATAGGGGATCATCTTCTCCGTGGAGCAGATGTGGTCCGCCAACAATCGAATAGGCTCTGCACACTCGGGGTGGCATACAATCTTCGCATTCGGGTACTTCTCCTTCATGCCCAGCAGCGTATCACGGGTGAAGAGTTGATGCACATGGCAGGCCCCGTTCCAGAGGGTCATGGGCCGCCCCGTCTTGGCCGCCGTCCATGCGCCCAGGTTTTGGTCCGGCACGAACAGGATGGGCCGGTCTGCCGGGGCCGCGCTGACGATGCGCTCGGCGTTACCGCTGGTCACGATGACATCCGCCAGAGCCTTCACACCGATGGAACAGTTCACATAAGCCACCACAAAATAATTCTTCTCCTTCTCCCGCTCCAAGAAGGCAGCCAGCTCCTGCGCGGGGCAAGAGGCCTCCAGCGAGCACGCCGCATCGGCATCCGGCAGCAGCACGGTGCGCGAGGGATTGAGGATGCAGGCGGTCTCCGCCATGAAATGCACGCCGCAGAAGACAATCACATCACACTGCGCGCTCTGCGCCGCGCGGGCCAGGGCGAGGGAGTCCCCCACAAAGTCCGCAATGTCCTGGATTTCAGGCCGCTGATAGCTGTGCGCCAGAATGATGGCGTTGCGCTCCTTCTTGAGTCGGGCAATTTCTGCAATAAGGTCCCCGTTTGACATGCGGCGAATATAGCACTGCGAGGCGGGCGTGTCAAGGGCGGAAAAAGACATGCGGCAGAAATACGCTTGCATCGCGGGACAAAATCTGCTACAATACCCGCATGATGACCCCACAGGAGGAAACGCCGGACGTGCAGGAGGTGCTGCAGGAGCACTTCGGCTTCGCGTCTCTGCGCAAGGGGCAGGACGAAGTGGTAGAGGCCATCATGGAGGGGCGGGATGCCCTGGCCATCATGCCCACGGGCGGCGGTAAATCCCTCTGCTACCAGCTCCCTGCCCTGTGCCGCCCCGGCCTCACGGTTGTCGTTTCTCCCCTCATTGCGCTGATGAAGGACCAGGTGGATGCCCTGCAGGAGCGCAACATCCCCGCTGCTGCGGTCAACTCCTCCTTGGGGGCCGATGAATATCGCCAAGTGATGGGGGATCTGCGGGCCGGGCGTCTGAAGATTATTTATGTTGCGCCGGAACGCTTTGCTCAGGAGGGCTTCATGAGCCTGCTGCGCGGCATGTCCATCTCCCTGCTGGCCATCGATGAGGCGCACTGCCTGAGCCAATGGGGGCATGACTTCCGCCCGGATTACCTGCGCTTGGGCCGCTCCCGCGCGGAGTTGGGCTACCCCCAAACCGTCGCTCTCACTGCCACGGCCACGGACTCCGTGCGCGAGGACATCCTGCGCACCCTCGAGCTGCGCAACCCCGCTGTCATCATCTCCGGTTTCGGGCGGCAGAACCTGGACTTCTCCATCGTGCATTGCGAGAACCGCAAGGCCAAGTTCGAGCGCATTCGCAGCGTGATGGATAAGTGGGGGCAAGGTATCATCTACTGCTCCACCCGGAAAAATGTGATGGCCGTGTACGAGGAAATCTCCGGCTACGGGCGGCAGGTAGTCGCTTACCACGCCGGCATGACCGATGAGGAGCGCGAGTTCTCGCAGGAGGCTTTCATCTCCGGTCGAGCGGACGTGGTGGTGGCCACCAACGCCTTCGGCATGGGCATTGACCGCTCGGATGTGCGTTTCGTGGTCCACTTCGAGATTCCCGGCAGTGTGGAGGCCTATTATCAGGAGGCGGGCCGCGCGGGTCGGGATGGGCTCCCCGCCGTCTGCGAGCTGTTATTTAACCACGCGGATCTCAAGACACAGGAGTTCTTTTTCGAGGGCAGTAACCCGCCCCTGCAGACCATCGGGGCGGTCTATAATCTACTGCGGCGGGAGGCCTCGCCGGCCACGCACGAGCTCCAAATGACCGTGGATGCCATGGTGGAGAAGCTGGGCAAGGATGTCAACCCCATGGCCGCAGGCACAGCGCTCTCCCTGCTCATGCACGCGGGGGCCA
This sequence comes from uncultured bacterium, assembly GCA_945947905.1. Taxonomy (GTDB): domain Bacteria; phylum Verrucomicrobiota; class Verrucomicrobiia; order Verrucomicrobiales; family Akkermansiaceae; genus Akkermansia. Next base: position 11,263 of record CAMEZO010000049.1, on the reverse strand, counting down.
TCGAGCGATTCGATGTCCCGGGGCGCAACGTGCGCGGCACCCGTCTGCTCCGCCCGGAGCTGCGCTTCGAGGACCTGCCGCTGAACATTGAGGCGCTGGAGGAGAAGGCCGCCCGCGACCATCGGAAGATCGATGCCATCATCCGCTACGCCTACTGCATCGGCTGCCGGCAACAGTGGATTCTGCAATATTTCGGAGAAACGGACAGCGAGCCCTGCGGCCACTGCGATGCCTGCCGAGAGGCGGAGGATAACAACTATCCACCGCTCGCCGGCGAGGAGCTCATCATCGTGCGCAAGGCCCTTTCCGGGGTGGCTCGCGCCTGCCGCCACCCCGCCCCCGGCATCTGGGAGGGCATTTACGGCAGGGGGAAGATCATGGATATGCTGCGCGGGTCTAAAGGTGCTAACATGAACCGCCACCTCACCGGGTTGAGCACCTACGGCATTCTCTCACAGATGACAGACGCGCAGATGAAGGCTCTCTTCCGCGCCATGCAGGAGGGCGCCCTCCTGAGCACCACCGGCGGGGAGATGCCGCTCATCTCGCTTTCCGCCAAGGGGGAGGCTGTCATGATGGGCCGCGAGGAGGCGCAGATCTCTCGCCGAGGCTGGGCCGCTCGGGATAAAAAAGCCGCCCGTGAACGCGCCGTGCAGGCCCTCTCCGCCTTGGCAAATGCCAAGCAGGACAAGGAGTTATACGCGCGCCTGGCCGAGCTGCGCAATGACATCGCGGCGGAAACCCACATGCCGGCCTATCGCGTGCTGCGCAACGAAACCATGCGCGCCATGGCCGCCGCGAAACCCACCACCATGGAGGCCGCCGAGCGTCTCAAGGGCGTCGGGCCTTGGCTCCGCACCCACTTCCTCCGCTCCTTCGTGGAGCTCATCCGGGACTATGTAGAATCTTGATATCCGTTATGGAATCATCAGAAACGATAACTTGCAGCGGAAGTGAATCAACGGCGGATTCGGCGCAGATGCTCGAGGTCGTGCAGCAGTACACCCGTGCGCTGGACCTGCTGGATGACTATGACCATCAGCGTTTACAAAAACCCCATGGGGACACCAGGGCCTATGTGCTGACCTATGAGGAGTGTCGCAGGCTCATTGACTCCATGCGTTTCGGGGCAGAGAGCGATGTTTTCGGCAACGAGAAAGACGACTCTTTCAAGGGCAGTTTGGGAAATATCTACCAAAGTTTCGGCGGCAAAGACGTGTACCCCACCAATCAGGAAAAAGCAGCTAACCTGCTCTATCTTGTCACCAAAAATCACGCTTTCTCGGATGGTAATAAACGCATTGCTGCGGCGGTCTTTTTATATTTCCTTGAGAGAAACGGTCTACTGATGCGCGACGGCGAGAAAGTCATTGCCGATCACACCCTGGTTGCCATGGTGGTAATGATTGCGGAGTCCAAGCCGGAGGAGAAGGAGACCATGGTGAAGTTGGTGATGAATTTTTTGGCTTGAACTCCCGCTGTAGGGGGCTCGTACAGGCAGGGGCAACGGCCCACCCACTCTCCCCGGGGAGGCGGGTGAAGGGGGCGGATTGGTAGGACTTTTTGCGTCACGGGGCAAAAAACGGCTTGACGCGGCGGGCGGGAGGGCGTATAATGCGCGCGCTATGAAGAAACGACTCCGCAAGAAGTACCGTGTGGGCGAGTTCCGTGAACTCTGCTTTGAATTTTCCTTTGAGTACAAGGGCGATGTAGAATCCCCCGAGTGCGAGCAGTTTCTGCATGCCTTTGTGAGCGAGTGCGTGGAGGCGAACGGGCTCTCCTGCGAGGGGAACCTGACCAATGACGCCTGCAACGTGATTGCGAAGGCAGAGGATCCGCGCACCACCAATGAGCAGCAGCGTCTGGCCGTCAAGACTTGGCTGGAGGGCCGCAGCGACGTGGAGGTCAAGTCCTTCGGTGAGCTGACGGACGCTTGGTACGACTGAACCTTTCTGCCTTTCCGCCATAATGGATGACAAACAGACCGCACCGCAGCCGGTGTTTGCCAAGGGGCTCAAGGGCGTCATCGCCAACGAAACCGCGCTGAGCGATGTGCGCGGCGAGGAGGGGCGTCTGCTCTACTGCGGCTATGAGATCGAGGATCTGGTAGACCTCTGCACCTACACGGAGATCATCTTCCTGTTGCTCAACAAGCGCCTGCCGAACCGCGAGGAGCTGGAGGGCCTGCAGCAGCGCCTGCGCAACGACCGCGAGCTGCCGCAGCCCATTCTGGACTTCTTCAAGACGGCCACCAAGACGGCGCGCCCCATGAGCGCCCTGCGCACGGCCGTCTCCATGCTCGGCATGTATGACGACCGCACGAAGGACCCCAGCCAGATGAAGGAGATCGGGCTCTCCCTTATCGCGAAGCTGCCGGTGATGGCCGCCTACTACTACCGCATTTGCCAGGGGCTGGATCTGCCGCCCATCCGCACGGATTTGGACGAGGCCGCGCACTTCCTGTGGCTGCTGAAGGGTAAGGAGCCGGACCCCGGTGAGTCGCACATTCTCGATGTAGCCTACATTCTGCACGCGGACCACGGCATGAACGCGTCCACCTTCTCCGCACGCGTCACGGCCTCCACCCTGTCGGATATGTACTCCGCCATCACCTCCGCCATCGGTACCCTCAAAGGGCCGCTGCACGGCGGTGCCAACGAGGCCGTCATCGAGATGCTCAAGGAGATCGGCGACGAGGATAACGTGGAGGCCTACATCAACGACAAGCTGGCACGCAAGGAAAAAATCTTCGGCATGGGCCACCGTGTCTACAAGACGCTCGACCCGCGCGCCCCGCAGCTGCGCCGCATCGCCATCCGCCTCACCCAGACCATCGGCGAGCCCAAGTGGATCCGCATGAGCGATATGATCGCGAAGATGATCCGTTCCCGCAAGAACCTGAACGCGAACGTGGACTTCTACTCCGCCACGGTGTACTACAGCCTGGGCATCCCCACGCGCATGTTCACCACGGTGTTTGCCATCGCTCGCTGCGCGGGTTGGGTAGCGCAGATTCTGGAGCAGCTGGAGGACAACACGCTTTTCCGCCCGCTCTCCCGCTACACCGGCCCGGACGAGCCGCTGCTGGTTCCGGTGCTGGATATGCGCTGACGAGGCACGAAAATCACTTAAACGGGGGGCTGTCCGCAGAGGGCAGCCCCCTTTTTTCGGCGCAAAAAAGCCCCCGGGGCTCCGGAGAACCGCGGGGGGATGAAGGAACGGGGCGATCAGCACCCGAGGGCCTTGAGAATGTTCGGCATGTTGGCCTGGCCTGCGCCCACCAGCTTGCCGGCAAGCTCACCGCCCTTGAGCACCACGACGGTCGGCAGGGCGGAGACACCGTATTTCTTGGCAATCTCCAGGGCCTCCGGCTTGCCGGTGTCCGCCTCCAACACGGTCACCTTATCCTTGACGGAGAGGGAGGCTTTCTCGATCATCGGCTTCACCATTTTGCACTGGCCGCAGTAGGGGCCGCTGAAAAACAGTGCCACATTTCCCTGCGTGAGGTCCACGCTCGCTGTATAGGCTGCTAAACTCATAACGCACTCATTATACCCCCGACGGGTGGGCCGCGTCAATACAAAGCTGCGCCCGCCGCGCAAAAAGGCGCCGCCGAGGGGCAAGGCAAGGAGGAGAACCCAATGCGGATTCTCCTCCTCAAAAACTTTCCCGAACGGATGGGGATCAGGCCTCGGGGGCCGGGGTGACGGCAGAAGCGGGGATTTCCTCCTTGTTGGTGAAACGCCACTTAACCTTGTTGCGCTTGCTCGCAGAGCGAGCCTTGCGGCGTTTCTCATCCATGGGGTTCTCAAATGCGCGACGGCGGCGCATCTCCTCGTAGACACCCTCGGTATCCAGCTTCGTCTTCAGGCGCTTAAGCGCGCGGTCAATCGGTTCGCCCTTTCGTACTGTAACAGAACGCATATTTACTTCTTTCGTGGTTGATGTTGTCCGGGAACGGCGGCAGAGTTTACCCCATTTTCCCCGACAGGTCAAGCATTTTGTCAAGAAAAGTGAAAAAACACGTCGAGGGTATGACACAAGGGCGGGATACAGGCGGGCAAACGAGGGTGGATGCGGGCAGAGTTTAGGCTTGACAAGCGGCCCGGCGCGCGTATAGTAAGCGGAACCGGTTATGAAAGACAAGATAGCAAGTGTACAGCAGGCAGCGCTGGCCCGGATAGCCGCCGTAGCGGACATGAAGGGGCTGGAGGACGCGCGTGTGGGCATCCTCGGCAAGAAAGGGAGCCTTACCCAAGTGCAACAGGGGATGCTCGATGTACCCAAGGAAGAGAAACCGGCCGTGGGGGCCATGTTGAACGAGGCCCGCGCCGCCATCACCGCCGCGCTGGAGGCCCGCAAGGGTGAGCTGCAGGCAGCCCTGGACGCCGCACTGGTGAGCGGCATCGACCTGACCATGCCCGGGGCGGAGCTGCCCGAGGGCGGGCTGCACCCCATCAGCCAAGTGCGCGATGAGGCGGTGCGCATCCTGCGCCGCATGGGCTTTACCCTCTCCGACGGCCCGGAGATCGAAGACGAGTGGCACTGCTTCGATGCCCTGAACACCCCGGCAGACCATCCCGCCCGCAACGAGAAAGACACCTTCTATTTTGACAGCGGCAAGCTGCTGCGCACGCAGACCAGCACCGTGCAGGCCCGCACCATGGAGAAGCAGGCCCCGCCCGTGCGCATCATCTGCCCCGGCTCCGCTTTCCGCCGCGATGCCATCGATGCCACCCACCTCTCCGCCTTCAACCAAATCGAGGGTCTGTATGTAGACAAGGCCGTGAGCGTCGGCGACCTCAAGGGCACGCTGGAGTACTTCCTGAAGGCCCTCTTCGGCAGCGAGACGGCGGTGCGCTTCCGCCCGCATTTCTTCCCCTTCACGGAGCCTAGCTTCGAGATTGACGTGCTGCTGCAGGCCACGGGTCAGGCCCCTCGCTGGATCGAGATTGCCGGCTGCGGCATGGTGAACCCCGCCGTGTTCGAGAACATTGACAAGGCCACGGGCAAGCAGCTCTACACCGGCTGCACAGGCTTTGCCTTCGGCATCGGCCTGGAGCGCTTGGCCATGATCCGCTGGGGCATCCGGGACATCCGCCTGCTCATCGAGAACGATGTGCGCTTCCTCTCCCAATTCCACTGAACCCACTTACATTATCACGCAATATGAATGTTTCCTTAAACTGGCTTTCTGCTTACATTGACCTGGAGGGACTCGGCACACGCGAGATGGCGGATATGCTCACCTTCGCGGGGATTGAGGTGGAGGGGATTCACGAGCGCGGCGTCTCGACGGATGCCGTGGTGGTGGCCCGAGTGGTGGAGAAAACCCCGGTAGAGGGCAGCGACCACCTGAACTGCTGCCAAGTGGACGCCGGCGAGGGTTCCCTGCGCCAGATCGTCTGCGGCGCACAGAATTACAAGGTGGGGGATAAAGTACCCTGCGCCCTGCCCGGGGCCGTGCTGCCCGGCGGCTGGGAGATCAAGGAGGGCAAGCTGCGCGGCGTGGCCAGCAACGGTATGCTCTGCTCCGCCTCCGAGCTCGGTCTGCCGGACAAGGAGCACGGGCTCTGGATCCTGCCGCAGGAGTACGAGATCGGCACGCCCGTGCGCCATTTCGTGCCCACGGATACCATTTTCGAGCTGGAGATTACCCCGAACCGCCCGGACCTGCTGAGCCACTGGGGCATGGCTCGCGAGCTGGCGGGCATCACGGGCCGCGCGCTGAAGGCGGACCCCGCAGAGGCCGCAACCGCTGCTGCGCAGACCAAGCCGGCGGGGGATTTCATCACGCTCTCCGCCCCGGAGGTGTGCCCGCTGTACACGGCTACCAAGATCAGCGGCGTGAAGATCGGCCCCTCCCCGGAGTGGCTGGCGGATCGCCTGACGGCCATCGGCCTGCGTCCCATCAACAATGTGGTGGACATCACGAACTACTGCCTCTTTGAGCTGGGGCACCCGCTGCACGCTTTCGATGCGGCGAAGCTCACGGGCGGCCTGAACATTCGCCGCGCGACGGAGGGAGAGTCCTTCACCAGCCTGATGAACGAGCAGTACACGCTCACGCCGCAGGACATCGTCATCTCCGATGCAAGCGGGGCAGCCTTGGCCTTGGGCGGTGTGATGGGCGGGCTGGACTCCGGCGTAACGGAGGGTACCACGGACATCGTTCTGGAGAGTGCTTGGTTCGAGCGCAGCAGCATCCGCTACACGAGCCGCCGCTTGGGATTGGGGTCGGATTCCTCGTACCGCTTCGAACGCGGCACCTCGCCGTGGAATGTGCTGCGCGCCGCCGCTCGTGCCGTGCAGCTCATCCTGGAATGCGCCGGCGGCAAGGCGGAGCCCATCCTCGTGGGCGGTCAGGCCCCCTGCCTCGTTCCGGAGGAGTGCGCGCCCACGGCTACCGTGCTGGAGCAGGGTACGGAGGCCAAAATCTACTACGCGCTTGATAACGTGAAGCTGGATTGGAAGGAGCTGGATGTGATGACTGCCGCCTCTGTGCCGCACATGGAGGCCGCTGCTATCCTCAAGAACCTCGGTCTGCGGGACACGGACGGCAAGGGGAGCTGGGATTGCCCGCCCTGGCGTCTGGATCTGAAGCGCAGCTGCGACCTGCTGGAGGAGGTGGTGCGTGTGTGGGGTATTGATAACATTCCGGCCTCGAACACTTCGGTGTATGTGGAGGAGAGCCCGCAGGACCGCGCGCATGATTTCCGCATGGCGCTGTCGCACAAGCTGGCCGGTGCCGGGTTCCAGGAGGTGCAGACCTTCAAGCTGATTGCGGCGGAGAGCATCGACCCGACCATCGCGTCCGTGGAGTATGCGCTGCCCATCAAGCCGCTCATGGCGGGGGATGTCATTCGCGTGGCACTCCCGATTTCCGAGGATCACAGCACGCTGCGTCCCTCGCTGGCCCCGGGCCTGCTGGCCGTGGCTGCCCGCAATGTCAACCAGGGGCAGGAGGTGCTGCGCTTCTTCGAGTGCGGCCGCGTGTTCCGCAACACCGGCGGCGGCAAGGGCAAGGACATCGAGAACGAGGTGCTGGGCATCCTGATGTCCGGCAAGCTGCGTCCCGCAAGCTGGGCGGAGACCAAGCCGGCCCCCGTCTCCTTCGAGGATCTGCGCGCTGTGGTGGACAAGATCGTGCCGAAGGCGGAAATCGCTCTCGTGCCTGCTAAACAGGCCAGGGAGAATGCAGCAATCGGTGCGGATATTCAGGTGAACGGCCAAGCCTGCGGCTACTTTGCCCGCGTGGCCCCCGCCAAGTGCCGTGCCCTCAGCCTGCCCTTGGAGACCTATTATGCGGAGTTGGACCTGCGCAAGCTGCAGCAGGTGGCGACGGCGCCCTTCAAGGTGGCAGATCTGCCGCAGTTCCCCGGGTCCTCCCGCGATGCCTCGCTGGAGCTCCCCGCCGCCACGCGCCACGCGGAGGTTCTCAAGGCCGTGCAGGCCGCCAAGCAGAAGCTGCTGGTGAGCTGCCGCCTCAAGGATGTCTTCTGTGACCCGACCGGCACCAAGCTCGCCGCTGACCGCAAGGCCGCGACCTACACCTTCCTCTACCGCGACCCTCGCAAGACCCTCACCGCTGCGGAGGTAGACGCCGCTCACAAGAGCATCCTGGATGCCCTGGCCTCCAAGCTCAAGGGAGTCTCCTTCCGCTGATCCCCCCTACTCCGCTGCCGCATCGCCCCCGGGACCTGCGGCAGCGGAGCCACCCTACCACTACCCCCTGCCCGATTTGTGCTTGCATTTCGGCCCGGATGCGGTACAATACACCCGCCGTTCAGTATGAAAATCCATGACATCACGATAAGGAACTTCCGGTGCTTCGATGCGCTGAAGCTCAGCTTTGATGACCGACTGACCATTCTTGTCGGCAGGAACGGCGCGGGCAAATCGGCCGTTCTCGATGCCGTAGCCATAGCTGCGGGCACACTGTCTGCCGAGCTGAAGCTGAAACCCTGTGTTTTCCGAAAGGAAGATGCGCGCAATGTCTGCTATCCCCTGGGAAGCGGTATCGATGTGCAGGCGCAATACCCGGTCTCGGTAGAGGCTTCCGGAAGTCTGGCAAACGAGGAGGTACGCTGGACGAGGATTCTGCGCAGTGAAAAAGGACGCACCGCCACAACGAGTGCCGAGCTCTTCAAGAGCTTGGTAGCCGACTGTGCTGCCCGTGTGGCAAGAGGGGATACCTCGCTGATTCTCCCCATTGTGTCCTACTACGGCACGGGGCGGCTCCGGTCACAGACAAAGAATATCCCTTGGGAAAAGAGTTCCCGGCTCAATGGGTATGCGGACAGCACGGATGCGGCTGCCGACTATAAGTTAATGCTGCAATGTTTCCGAAAGATGTCCCTGCGCGACATGCAAAACGGACAAAACAGCCCGGAATTTATTGCGGTTAAACAGGCGATCATCCGCTGCTTTCGGGCGCTGACCGGCAGTCCTGAGGTCGAGGTGCGCTTTAATCCGGACACGCAGGAGATTGAGCTTTGCTATACAGATGCAGGGGGGGGGAAGCTCGTCACTTCTCTCAATCAACTGAGCGACGGCTACAGGAGCGCACTCTGCCTGATTGCCGATATTGCCTGCCGCATGGCTATGCTCAATCCCCAGCTCCTGGGGCGCGTCTTGGAGGAAACACCCGGCGTGGTGCTGATTGATGAGGTAGACCTTCACTTGCACCCCGCATGGCAGCACCGAATTCTGCCGGATTTGATGACCCTTTTCCCCAAGGTTCAGTTCATTGTGAGCACCCATGCCCCGGCCATTATCCACTCCGTCCGAGAGGGGCGCCTTGTTGTCTTGGATAAAGGCAAGATGCTGCGCAACGATGCCCAAGCCTACGGCAAGGATGTCAATTCCGTGATGACGGAAATTATGGACGTTGCCGCACGCCCGGAACCCATCCGGCAACAATTCTCGGCCTATTACAGCAAGATGGACGCGGGAGATTATGCCGCTGCCGAAAAAATATTGAACGACTTGGCATCCGTCCTCGGAGAATATGATACGGAGGTAACCGCCTGCCGCATGAATTTGCAGCCGGAACAGTTGTCATGATTCTCATCAAAAAGGGGCCGGAACCCCATCAGCTCCGGAATTACAGGTGCCAATCCGGTGCTTGCTACGCTGACATTCTTCGGCATAGTCTCTGAGCTCCCTGCCGCAGAATCGACGTGCGCTTCTCGTTACCATTCAGAAAATTCCCCTACCCTGCTTTTTCAGCTTGACGGAGGGAGGCAGAGAGGATATACTCGAGCATATGGACGCTAACGGCACAGATGATATATCACAGGCAGAGGTAGACAGAATTTGTGCACTGCTCAAGTCTGCGAGGCAGGGCAAGAAAGACCTCGAAGCGCTGATGGAGGAAGAAGGGCCGGAAACACAGGCCCGGCTCGGGGCGATGTATTGTAACGGGATGGGTGTAAAACAGAACTATGAGGAAGCCCTGAGGTGGTATCGCAAGGCCGCAGCGCAGGGGCATCCCGCTGCGCTGAACGGACTCGGATGGATGTATCAGAACGGGCTCGGGGTGGAAGAGGACGATACGGCGGCACTCGGATTATACCGTCTGTCGGCAGAACAGGGATATGATACCGCTTTTGTCAACGTCGGTTGGATGTACAACTTCGGACTGGGGGTGAGGAAGGATGTGCAGGAGGCAGCAAGGTGGTATCGCATGGCAGCCGACCATGGGCATTCGCTCGGGCAGCTCAACCTCGCTTGCCTCTACTACAAAGACAGCTCCTTCGAAACGGATGACCGGCAGGCATTCGAACTGTTCAGCAAGGCCGCCGAGCAGGGCCAAATCAGCGCCCGGTATTACTTAGCAGAGATGTACGAACAGGGACGCGGATGTGAAAGGGACTACCGAAAGGCATTCGAATGGTATCAACTCGTCGCGGCCCAAGGCGATGCCGATGCGCAGCTCCGACTCGGGCAGATGTACGAAAATGGACTCGGCGTGCAAGAAGATGAGCAAAAGGCCGTTGTTCTGTATCGTTCAGCAGCAGAACAAGGGCACCCCGATGCTCAGTATAAACTCGGTAGAATGTATGAGCACGGCAAGGGGGTGGAGAAAGACGGACACGAGGCCGTTTTATGGTACCGCAGAGCAATGGAACAGGGCGAATTACTCTCCCGAACAAGGCTCGGTTATTTTTACGGCAAAGGTTTGTATGTAGAACAGGACTACGGCGAGGCCTTCCGCCTGCTTCAGGAACCCGCCGAGCAGGGCATCCGAGATGCACAGCAATTACTGGGCTACCTGTACCTCCATGGTCTGGGCGCGGAGGAGAATGATACGGAGGCCCTGAAGTTGTTCCGTGCAGCAGCCGATCAGGGCGATGCCGTTGCGCAATGCTACCTTGCTGAGATGTACGACAAAGGCTTGGGCGTTGAACAAGATGTTGCACAGGCGGTGGTTTGGTACCTTAAATCCGCCGAGCAGGGCTTCCCGCCGGCGGCGTACGCTCTCAGTATCTTTTATACGATTGGCAAGGGGGGGCGAACAGGACTTGGAGAAAAATGCTTATTGGGCTCGGAAAGCTGCTGAACAGGGACATGACGAGGCGCAGTACAACCTCGGGCTGATGTATTCCGGCGGCAAAGGTGTAACGCAAAACCATGAGACGGCTGTTACCTGGTATCGCAGAGCAGCGGAACAGGGTCACCCGAAGGCACAGTTCGAGCTGGCCTTGGCCTACCTCGCGGGGCGTGGGGTGAAGCAGGACCCGGCGCAGGGCGCGGCTTGGATGAGGAAAGCTGCCAAACAGGGATATGTAGAGGCACAGAACAACCTGGCTTGGCTGTGTCAGCGCGGCATCGGGGTCGCGAAGGATGAGGCACAGGCCGTCAGTTGGTTTCGGAAGGCTGCCGAACAGGGAGACGCGACTGCTCAGTATAATCTGGGTACGATGTATACCAAGGGCTGCGGCGTACAGCAGGACGATGAGGAAGCCGTCGCATGGTATCGCAAGGCCGCCGCACAGGGAAATGCAAGCGGACTGTGCGAGCTCGGCTGGATGTACCAAAACGGGCGCGGTGTGCCCCGAGACGACACCAAGGCCGCCGAATTATACATCAAGGCAGCCGAGCAGAACCTCGACACGGCGCAAAATAACCTCGGCTGTCTATACCTGGAAGGGCGCGGTGTGCCCCAAGATGACGCCAAGGCCCGCGAGTGGTTTCGGAAGGCCGCCGCGCAGGGCGAGGCAAACGCCCTGCTCAGCCGCGGGAGCATGTATTGCCACGG
>CAMEZO010000048.1 GCA_945947905.1 uncultured bacterium | reverse complement strand
CGGCAGGTTCCTTCTTCGCGGCAGGTTCCTTCTTCGCGGCAGGTTCCTTCTTCGCGGCAGGTTCCTTCTTCGCAGCGGGCTTGGCCTTCACCGCAGCAGCGGCCTCACCCTTTTTCCCGGTAGTCGGCTTCTTCGGGGCACTGTCTTTCGCGGCGGAAGCCGCAGCCTTGGCAGAGGCAGATTTTTTCGATGCCGCGGACTTCCCGGAGACCTTGGCAGCCGGAGCCTTCTCAGCCACGGGCTTCTTAACCGACGCTTTCTTGGCTGCGGGTTTCTTCTTCAACACATCCTTTGCAGGCGACTTCTCCACAGCAGGAGCGGACACCTCCGTCGGTGTCGCATTCTCGTTCTCTTTCGGGGATAAAGACATAATGCAGGAAATATCGGGGTATACTCCACCCATTACACATCTTGTCAAGTGCTTGGCAAAACGCGTGCAATACTATAGCACGGTTTCGGCGTTTTTCAAGCCGTATGACACATTTTGTTTCAAACAAAGGCCCCTTGCAGACACAAAACCCCGCCCAACCCCATACTGAGGCGGGCGAGGTGTCATGAATTCGTGAGGAAAAGGTCAGGACTCGGCGCCGGCGGCGGATTCGGCCTCCAGCTTCTGGCGGAGCTTCTCCGGGAGCTTCACGCGGATGTGGATCTCACGCAGCTGCTTCTCCTCCACCGTGTCGGGGGCCTCGCACATGAGGTCGACGGCGCGGTTGTTCTTCGGGAAGGGAATCACCTCGCGGATGGACTCGCTCTCGGCAATCAGCATCACCACGCGGTCCAAGCCCAAGGCAAGGCCGCCGTGGGGCGGAGCGCCGAAGGAGAAAGCGGACAACAGGTGGCCGAAGCGCTCGTTGATGGTCTCCGGGGTGAGGCCGAGAGCGCGGAAGGCCGCGTCCTGCAGGTCGCGCTCGTGGATACGCAGGGAACCGCCGCCGAGCTCGTTGCCGTTGAAGATCACATCGTAGGCCTCGGCGCAGAGCTCGGTGGAAATCTCGCCGCGCAGCACCTTGTCCACATCCTCCGGCACGGGGCGGGTGAAGGGGTGGTGGATGGCGTCGTAGCGGTTCTCCTCCGCATTCCACGCGAACATCGGGAAGCGGGTCACCCAGAAGAGGTCAACCTCGTGGTTGTCCTTGAGCAGCTCCATGAAGTCCGCGCACTGCAGGCGAACGCGGCCCAGGATGGTGCAACTCTGCTCCCAGTCGCCGGCGGCAAAGAACACGCAGTCGCCGCTCTCGATGTTCAGGCGCTCGGTCAGAGCCTGAATCTCCGCGTCCGTCAGGCGCTTGGTGATGGGGCTCTTCCAGCCGTCGCGGTTGTTCACATCGCGCACCTTGATGTAGGCAAGGCCCTTGGCACCGGCCTCCAGGGCCGTCTGCGTCAGTGCATCGATCTGACCGACAGAGGGGCCGAAGTTCTTGGCGTTGATGGCCTTCACCACCCCGCCATTCGCCACGGCGGACGAGAAGACGCGGAAGTCACTCGTAGCAAAGATGTCCGAGCAGTCCGTAATCTTCATCTCGAAGCGGCGCTCCGGCTTGTCGGATCCATACTCGTTGATGGCATCGTGCCAGGTCATGCGCGGGAAGGGTGTGACAATGTCGCGGTTGACAGCCTCCTTGAAGACACGCTTGAGCATCTGCTCCACCCAGTTGTAAATATCCTCCGGCGTGATGAACGAAGCCTCGATATCCACCTGCGTGAACTCCGGCTGGCGGTCGGCGCGCAAGTCCTCATCGCGGAAGCAGCGGGCGATCTGGAAGTAACGCTCCATGCCGGCCACCATGAGCAGCTGCTTGTACTGCTGCGGGCTCTGCGGCAGGGCATAGAACTTGCCGGGGTTCACACGGCTGGGCACCAGGTAATCGCGCGCACCCTCCGGGGTCGACTTGGAGAGAATCGGCGTCTCCAGCTCCAGGAAGCCCTGCTCGTCCAAATAGTCGCGCATGGTCTTGGTGATGCGGTGGCGCAGCATCATGTTGCGCTGCATCTCCGGACGCCGCAGGTCCAGGAAGCGGTACTTGAGTCGGATGTCTTCGTTCGTGTTACTGCGGTCCAGCTGGAAGGGGAGGACAGCGGCGCGGTTCAGGATGCAGAGGCCCGTGGCATCCACCTCGATCTCGCCCGTCGCCAAGTCCGGGTTCGTCGCGTCGATTTCCTCGGTCTTGAGGCGGCCGACGACCTTACCCGTCACCTGAATAACGCTCTCCACCCGCAGTGTCTCCGCCTGTTTGGCCAGGTCGGCATCATTCTCCGGGTGAAATACAACTTGGGTCTTGCCGGCGCGGTCACGGAGGTCGATGAAGATCACCCCGCCGTGGTCGCGTACTGTGTCCACCCAACCGACAAGGGTCACTTCCTTGCCCACGTCAGCCAAGCGGAGCTCATCGCATGTGTGAGAACGGTACTGTTTCATAATATAAAAGAATTGGGCCGGCACGCGCGCCCCGGATGACGCACGCGCGGGCGGCGTACATTCTACACCCCGCAGGCGGTTTGTCAAGGCATTTTCGCTTCTCCTGCCGCTATTTTTCGCAGAAAAGCCCCCTCAAATGCCGCTGCAGAAGCTCAATTCCGCCCCGTGGCTCACCAAATCCCGCAGGGTAATGCTCTGCAGATAATTGCGGATCACTTCGCCCAAGCCTACCCACACGGTGCGCGTGGGGCAGGTATCCTGCACCGGGCAGGCATCCGCCCCGGGCGCTCCGCAGGCCACCGGCTGCAAGTCGCCCTCCGCAGCCAGCAATACCTCATACACCGTATACTCATGCGGCCGCTTCGCCAGGCGGTAGCCGCCCATCTTGCCGCGCAGGCTCACCACCAGCTTGGCTTTCACCAGCATCGCCATAATGCCTTCCGTGTACTTCAACGTGATATTCTGGCGCTCCACCACGGTTCGCAGCGCCACAGGCCCCTCGCCGTCATGCTGAGCCAAATCCAGCATGATGCGCAGAGCATAACGTCCCTTTGTGGATATCTTCATCATATTCCTCTGCTCCATTCTACACCCCGCCGCGCTTTTGTCAAGCCCCGCTTTTACTCCCCTACCCCGCTTTTTCCTCCGAAGTGGTTGTTTCATTTTTTTGCAACGACCACTTCCGCCACCGGTCTATTTCTTGGTTGTTTCAAATTTTGCAACAACCAAGAATTGCGGCCCGCCGTCAGGATTTTTTGCGGAAAGTTCGATTTTTTCCTCTTTTCTACAAAAAAAACTATTGACTTACGGGGGATTCGGGAGTAAAATCCGCTCATCCCCATAATTCCTGTAGGGATTTAAGCATAAACACTTTACCAAGATCAGAGACATGAGCAAAGGATACAAATTCGAGACACTGCAGGTACACGTCGGCCAGGAACAAGCAGACCCCGCAACGGACGCGCGTGCCGTACCGATTTACGCGACGACCTCGTACGTCTTCAAGGACTCCGCGACGGCGGCGGGGCGCTTCGGGCTGTCGGTTCCGGGGAATATCTACAACCGCCTGATGAACCCGACGGCGGACGTCTTCGAGAAGCGCATTGCAGCGCTGGAGGGCGGAGCCGCCGCGCTGCTGGTGGCCACGGGTGCCGCCGCCATCGACTACGCGGTGCGCAACATCGCCGGCAACGGTGACCACGTTGTCTCCGCCAACACGATCTACGGCGGCACGTACAACCTCTTCGAGCACACGCTCAAGGAGAGCGGCATCAGCACCACCTTCGTGGACGCCTCCGATCCCGCGAACTTCGAGAAGGCCATTCAGCCGAACACCAAACTGCTGTACGCCGAGACCCTCGGCAACCCGAACAGCGACGTGACGGACATCGAGGCCATCGCCGCCATTGCCCACAAGCACGGCATCCCGCTCATCGTGGACAGCACCTTCGCTACGCCGTACCTCTACCGCCCGCTGGAGCACGGGGCGGACATCGTGGTGCACAGTGCTACCAAATTCATCGGCGGTCACGGCACGGTGATGGGCGGCGTTATCATCGACGGCGGCAAGTTTGACTGGACGCAGAACGACAAGTTCCCCGGCATCACGCAGCCGAGCCCGGGCTACCACGGCTTGGTGTTCAGCGAGGCCTGCGGCAACATCGCTTACTTGGTGAAGATCCGTGCCACGCTGCTGCGCGACCAAGGTGCCACCATCAGCCCCTTCAATGCCTTCCTGCTGCTGCAGGGGCTGGAGACCCTCTCCCTGCGCGTGGAGCGCCATGTGCAGAACGCCCTCAAGGTGGTGGAGTACCTGAGCAAGCACCCGCAGGTGGCCCGTGTGAACCACCCCTCTCTGCCGACGCACCCCGACCACGCGCTGTATGAGAAGAATTACCCGAACGGCGGCGGTTCCATCTTCACCTTCGAGCTCAAGGGCACGCCCGAGCAGGCGCGGAAGTTCACGGAGAGCCTGAAGCTGTTCTCGCTGCTGGCCAATGTGGCGGACGTGAAGAGCTTGGTGATTCACCCTGCCTCCACCACGCACTCGCAGCTCTCTGAGGAGGAACTGGCCTTCTGCGGCATCACTCCCACCACGGTGCGCCTTTCCATCGGCATCGAGAACGTGGACGACCTCATCGAGGACTTGGAGCAGGGTTTCAACGCTGTTAAGTGAGCCATGGCCAACATCAAGCAATCGATCACGGAGCTGGTGGGCAACACGCCGCTGCTCGAGCCGGTGAATTATAACCGCGCTCACGGTCTCAAGGCCCGCCTGCTGGTGAAGCCGGAGTACTTCAACCCCGCCGGCTCGGTGAAGGATCGCATCGCACGCGCCATCATCGAGGACGCGGAGAAGAGCGGCCGCCTGCAGCCGGGGGGTACCATCATCGAGCCCACCAGCGGTAACACGGGCATCGGCCTGGCGGCCCTCGCTGCCGCCAAGGGATACCGCGCCGTGCTCACCATGCCCGACACCATGAGCGTGGAGCGCCGCAACATCCTCAAGGCCTACGGGGCGGAAATCGTCCTGACGGAGGGGAGCAAGGGGATGAAGGGGGCCATCGCCAAAGCGGAGGAGCTGCACGCCGAGATCCCCGGGTCCATCATCGCCGGGCAGTTCACCAACCCCGTGAACCCCGCCACGCACTACGAGCACACGGGGCCGGAAATCTGGCGAGATACCGACGGGACGGTGGATGCCTTCGTGGCCGGCATCGGCACGGGTGGCACACTCTCCGGCGTGGGGCGTTACCTGCGTGAGAAGAACCCCGGCGTGTATATCGTGGGGGTGGAGCCGGCAAGCTCTGCCGTGCTCTCCGGGGGGCAGTCCGGGCCGCACAAGATCCAAGGAATCGGCGCCGGGTTCATTCCCGAAACGCTGGACACCAAGGTGTATAACGAGGTGATTGCCGTGGATAATGAGGTGCCCTTCCCCACGGCGAAGGAACTGGGCAAGCGCGACGGCATTTTGGTAGGTATCTCTTCCGGTGCGGCTCTGTGGGCTGCCACGCAACTGGCACAGCGTCCGGAGATGGAGGGCAAGACGATTGTCGTGCTGCTGCCGGATTCCGCCGACCGTTACTTCTCGACTCCGCTTTTCGGATGAGCAAGAATCTGAACCTGAACCTCTATCTCGTGACAGACGAGGCGGTGAAATGCCGCCTCGGTCTGTTGGAGACCGTGCGGCGCGCCGTGGCAGGCGGGGTAACCATCGTGCAGTATCGCACGGTGAAAACGGACCGCGACCGGCTGCCGGCGGAGGCCCTTCCGCTGCGGGATTTCCTGCGCTCGGCGGGGGTGACTTTCATTATCAATAACAATGTCCCCCTGGCCGTGGAGCTGGATGCTGACGGCATTCACATCGGGCAGTCGGATATGCCGGTGGCCGAGGCGCGGAAGTTGATCGGGCCGGACAAGATCCTCGGGCTCTCGGTCTCCACGGAGGAGCAGATGCGCGCGGTGGATGCGAGCTTGGTTGACTATGTGGGCTGCGGGCCGGTGTTCCCGACCATCTCCAAGATGAACGCCCCGAAGGACTTGGGCATCGAGGGCTGGGCTCGCTTGGCAGCTCTCAGTCCTGTGCCGGTGGTGGCCATCGGTGGGCTGGATGCGGAGCGCGCTCGCAGGATCCGAGCAACGGGTCGCGCCGCCGGCATTGCGGTTGTTTCTGCCATCTGTGCCTCCGCCGACCCGGAGCACGCAGCGAGGGAGTTGTTATGAATGCGCTTGTTCAGGCGGCGGCTCGGGATCTGGAGGCCCTGCGGGCTCAACATCCTCTGGTGCTCAGTTTCACCAACTCCGTCGTGCAGCAGATAACAGCCAACATGCTGCTGGCTTTCGGGGCCGTACCCGCCATGCTCAATGACGGCGAGGAGGCGGCGGATATGCTGCGCGCCTGTACCTCTGCGCTGCTCATCAACCCCGGCACGCTCTCCCGGGAGCAGGCGCGGGAGATGCGGATCGCCGTGCAAACGGCCCGCGAGGTCGGTGTGCCTTGGGTGCTGGATCCCGTGGCCGTGGGGCTGCTGGGCTTCCGCACCCGCTTCTGCCGTGAGCTCTTGGCCGAGAAACCCGCGCTCATCCGCGGCAATGGCTCGGAAATCCTGGCTCTGGCCGGGTACTCTGCCGCGGGCAAAGGGCCGGAGAGCAACGATGCCGCCGAGGCCGCTCTGCCCGCAGCCAAGGAGCTGGCCGACTCCACCGGAGCCGCCGTGTTGGTCACGGGGCCCACGGACTTCGCCACGGACGGGCACAGCGTGCTGGCCTGCTCGAACGGGCACCCCCTCATGTGCCGCGTCACGGGTGTAGGTTGCGCGATGGGTGCCTTTGCCGGGGCCATGCTGGCCGTCAGCAGCTCCCCGCTGCAGGCCGCTGCCTCCACCGCCGCCCTCTGGGGACTCGCCGGTGAGCTAGCTGCCGCCTCTGCCCCGCGCCCCGGCTCCTTCCTCACCGCCTTCGCCGACACCGCAGACGCCCTCACGCCCCAAACCGTCCTCGCCTCCGCCCGCCTCTCCACCTTCCCGACCGCAGGTCTTGCCGGATCTACTCGCCCTCTGTCATAGTAAACGAGTTTTTTGCATTTTCCGCAAAATTTGGCTTGCAATCCCGCTACTGTGGGTGTACAATGTCGCCGCACCCATGCGGGGCATTAGCTCAGTTGGTAGAGCGGTTGCATCGCACGCAACAGGTCAGGGGTTCGAATCCCCTATGCTCCACTTAAACCAAGAAACCGAATCAGAAAGTAATCTGGTTCGGTTTTTGCTTTGCATTGATTTTCAACACCTACGCCCGCTTAGGCATTGCACGCTCGCAACCCCCGCCACCGCCCTGCCGGGCGCAAAACGGCTCCAAAAGACCAAAAAGCCTAAGCATGCCTAAGCCCGTTTTCCTAAGCTCAAACGCTTTTTAGGGCCACTAAAGATGCTTCGAATCTATAATCCGCTGATTCTGTGAGCTTAGGCGATTTTGAGCAGATGGAGCCATATCGCCAAGCAAAGATGTTTCGAACTGGCAAGCTACACAGAATCAGGCGTTTAAGGCGCATTTTTTGCCGGGTGACAACCTAAAATGAAACATCGCTTGCAAGGGGATAAAAAGACGCTTGCAAGCGATGGACGGGAGCCGGGGCTCATTCTTGCCCAGCGTTGGGGGCGTCCTAGTCTTGCGGGTGGGTTAATTTCCCCGCCTCAAGGCAGAGCTCTGTGGTAGTGAGGATTCTGGGGAATGAGGAAAAGACCATAACTAGACGAGTATATGCAGAGAATAATTAAGATTTCTTCGGAGAAAAACATTGACAATCTTATAGTTAAACACTAAAATAAAAGCATGAAAAGCTCACTCATAGCACTATTGATTGCACATGCGGCATGTGTTCCTGCTTATGCAACGGAGAGCGGGAATAACGAGAATGTGGGAGTGTCGCCATCGGCGTTTCTTGAGCTCAGCGAGGAAGAAATCGCAGAACTGATGCAAGAGCTGGAAAGGGTGAAAACTCCACAGGATGCGATTAGGAAAGGAGATGCCGCAAAGTTGAAAGAGCTCTTGCAGGCCGGAGCAGAGCTGACACCGGATTTGCTTATACTGGCAGCAGTGCAGGGCCAAACAGAATGTATGAAGGTGCTGTTGGATTCCGGGATGTCCCCCAATGCTCCTGATGATAAAAGCGTTCTTCCATTGCATTTTTGTGTCAAATATGGGCTTGCGGAATGTGTCAAACTGTTGTTGGATGCAGGTGCTGACATCAATATGCGCAATCCTAATCTATTAGATTTCACCCCGCTCATGCTCGCAGCATATTATAACCGTACAGAATGTGCCGAACTATTGGTTGAGGCTGGGGCAGATGTTTTTCTGAGGTCAGAAAATTATACCGCTATGCATTGGGCCTTGCATCAGAAAGCGTGGGATGTATTCGGATATTTGTTGAGTGTAGAAAAAATACGCGCCGATAAAGCGTTAATTCAAGATTTATTTGAACCAATCCCACAAAACGCGGAATCTGTGCGCTTGCTGATGGATGCCGGTGCCACCACAGGCGATGCTTGGGCAGATGCCGTCTGCTACGGTGATGAGCAAAAACTGCAAAAATTGCTTGAAAGCGGTGCCTATAAAGGGGCGGATAATATGCGACAGCTCCTCAGAGCCATCCGACTGCATGATGCGACTATCATGCAGTATGTGTTACAAACCGGGGTAGATGTCACACACTTTCCGAGGGACGCCGGCTGGGAGGTTACTTTCGTCCTGAAACAGGGAAAGACCGAGCATTTACAAATGCTGATAGAACATGGAATGAATGTTAATGAAAATTGCTCGGCGGATATGAATCATTCCCTGCTTATTGAAGCTGCGTTCCGTGGTTGCGATGAAGCGGTGGAGCTGCTATTAAAATCCGGTGCTGACATCAATGCGCAGGATTCTGATGGTTATACGGCTCTCATGTTTGCATCCGGTAAACCTGCAAAAGTGAAACTAATCCTTGCACGCAATCCCGACCTGAGCCTTCGTAACAAGAATGGTGAGGACGCGCTCACACTCTTCAGAGACAAAGTCATCCATGGGGATGCCTACGCAGAGTGTTACCGCCTGTTGCAAGACTATATGCAGCAGAAACAGCCCCAATGACGTAAAGCCGATGATATTAGGATTTTGAGGACGGGGCTAGTCCATAACTTATCGTGTATATTTCCACCCCTCTGTTCTAGTGAGGAGGATTCCCCTCTTTTTATCCACCCTCCGCGAATGCTGTATTTCATTTTGCCAGACCTCTTACAAGCGATGTGACAGGCTCCTGAATTGCGAAGCGGATTTCACAAAACGCTTCTATCCAATATATTATAATGTGATTCCATATTTGCTTTGGCTGAACGTAGGAAAAACGGAAAAAGCGAATTCCGGGCTCAATTTTCCCAAGCTGATGGCTTGTTAATTCCACTTAATCCCAGAAACCGAATCAGAAAACAATCTGGTTCGGTTTTTGCTTTGCATTGATTTCCAATGCTTACGCAAGCCTATGTAATGCACGCTTGCAATCCCCGCCACCGCCCTGCCGGGCGCAAAACGCCCCCAAAAGGCCAAAAAGCCTAAGCATGCCTAAGCCCCTTTTTCTAAGCGCGAATTCATGTTAGGTTCACTAAAGAAGCCTCGAATCTACAATCTGTTGATTCTGTGAGCTTAGGCGTTTTTGGGTAGATGGCGACTCTTCGGCAAGCAAAGATGTTTCGAACTGCCAATCTACACAGAATCAGGTGTTTAAGTGCCCTTTTTCTCTGAATGCCAACCTAAAATGAAATATCGCTTGCAAGAGGATAAAAAGCCTCTTACAAGCGATAGTCTGGAACTAGGACTGGTAAGGTTACTCATGCGAGCCAATTTAATAGCTCTTTTTTTCCTTGCGTTTTTCTATAACGCAGAGGATTAGGTGCAGGAGCCAGACGGGTAGGAAAACAAAAAGAGGCCCCAAAAAAGCAGGAATACCTACAGCCATGAAGAAGGCCATGCCGTCGCCATAGTCGTGAGGGTCACCCCAGCACAGGGTGCAGGCGGCAAGGGCAACAAGGAAGGGGCAAACAAGACCGAAGAGTTGTAGCAGCGTACCTCGCCGTGTGCGAGCGGGTATGCAAAGACAGGCCGTTGGCAAATATGCCATCAAAATAGACCCTGCCGTGCCGGCCCAAGTACGCCAGCTTGCGGCAGATTGCAGGCTTAAATACTCTTTCACTTCAAAAACAGAGGTCCCAATCAGCGTAAAGATGGCGCAAACAGCCAAAAACTTCAGCACAAAACGCCTGCGGGGTGCCACGCAGGCAGGTGGTGGCGGGGGCGGTGTGAGCTGAGGCTTGCGGATGCTCTGCAAGGGGGTTAAGCGCAACTTTTTGTTTGGTGAGAGATTGGAGGCCATACGCGACAGGAGTATTTATAGGTTGCTCTATGCATTTGGGAAACTCAAGAAATCGCCCCCACCGCCGCAAGGCACAGGGCTGTGGTGGTCAGGATTTTGGGGAAGATGGTGGGCATGGTTTTCTTCTTATCTTAAGAACTCTAGTGTTTTCTTCTTATCCATTGTGAGCGGTAGCCATTTTCTCCATCAGAGCATTCGTTCCACAAATCAACAACAAACAATGCTTTGCGTCTCATGCTTGCATCGATTTTGGGATTAAATGCAACATAGCGAGCAAGCATGTAGCCGCCATATCCTTCCATCAGCCTCGCCCCACCTTTGGTATTCAGAAGAACCTGTTTCTCTTGAGACAACCGCTCCACGGTGCGCGTGTACATGCCATCCCAGTTACTGATGTTCTTATTCCGATTATTATCTTTGAGCTGTGCAGAATCACTGATGTGATGCTTGTCTAATGACTCGATGTACTCCTGCAAATAGGCCATTGCCAGAGCTTCTTTTTCTGCTTGGCTCATGCTGCTTATCAAAGTCGCTGCTGCATCCATCTCTCGTATTATTTGCTCACGCTCTCTACCAAATGCACGAGTGGATGCGTCCGAACTTTGGCGAAAGTCATTCAGATAACTTTCCCTCACCGCTGGGATTGCTGAAACATCGTAAAAATTAGTCATGTCGTTTTCTGCCGCATACCATGCGGCCGTATCCTTCACATGCAAGGACTCCTCAAGTAAAGAGACGCCTTGCTGACAGCTACTCCCCCCCACGGCCGCAAGGCACAGGGCTGTGGTGGCAAGGATTTTGTGGAAAATTGTCTTCATCATCACCTATCTCCTTTACATGTATGCTACCTAAGGACTATTTGTCTGTATTGCCTGATTCTGTGACTTTTTGGAGAATACGGATACATTCGCTGTGTTCGTTTTCGGTCGCTACGCGGAGTAATTCCGGATCGAGCCGGATGAGCTCCGGGCAAACGCTGAGCAAATGTGCCAGCACTTCCGCATGTCCGGCTGCAGCGGCATAGCGTGCCGCTGTCGCGCCTGAGTAGTCTTTTGCTTCAGGTCGAGCACCGGCTTCCAGCAGAATCTTTACCGTAGACAGGTCTCCGCTCTGTGCTGCAGTGATGAGAGGTGTCCCGGCACTATAACCTCGCGGCATGTTCGGGTCGGCGCCCGCCGCCAGCAAGGCTGCCACCATTTCTGCCTGTCCGGGGTAAGGGGTGACTTCGTCAAATGCGTACCATTCACTGTCATGCCCCTCGCAGAAAGATATATTGCCGCAGCAGACAATGAGCGGGGTAAGCCCGCAAAGCGGGTGCGAGTTGAGGTTCATGCCGCTGCGGATAAGTTTGAGAGATAATTCATTGTTCCTATCTCTCATGTAGTTGAGCCAGCAGAATGCGGAAAGTCGCCCTGCAGGTGTCTGCAGGAGGGGTGCCAGGTCTGATTCCGGATTGTCCGTGTCGGCAAAATCGTATAAATCAGCCCACGTCGGGAAAATGCAGGTACCCTGCATGGCCTGTTCCAGTATTGCTGCGGCTGCGTTGCGCCCCTCTTCCTGTGCCCATTGCAGGGGAGTTTTGTTCCAAGTGTCCCGAGTGTGCGGATTGACGCCATATTTCAGCAGGATGCGTACAGTCTCTGCATCTCCGCTGCGGGCGGCAATGGACAAGCAGTCATCGGCATTAATCAGCCAGCCTCTCTGTGCCATCATCTCCACCAGCTCCGCTTGTTGCGGGTAGGCTTCCACGCGGAGCGGGGCTGTATTTGCGTAATCAGTTGTTCCGTCCGGGTATGTGCAGTTGCCACAGGCTACATGGGCTATCGGTGGGTAGCCGGGCAGTCCAAAGGCTGCCGTCATTTCTCCACTATCGCGTATAAGTTTTCTCAATAATTCTTTGTCTCTTGTTTTCAGCGCTATGAGAATGGCTGCATCAATTCCCAGGTATGGCTCCACATCTTCCATGTATGAAAGTTGTTCTACCATATCCGGCTTGTTTTGCTGCACAATATGCTGCGCTTCCTGCATGACTCGGGCGTAGTGTGCTGCCTCGTTGGCAGGTTGGGCCAAGAGGCTTTGAGCGAGCAGCAGGAGCATGAAGAAACCGTTTTTTATAGAATAGTGCATAATTTATTGTGCTTATACTATCACATTTCGAAACTGAATCCGCAACTTAAAATTGGAGAAAGTGCAGATTTTTTAATACATAGACGCTCCCGGCGGACATTTTGTTGAGAATTTCCAGCATTTTTGTTGCCGATGGCGCAATAATACACTCAGTCTCTGCATACTTGCCATCACCTTCTATCAAACTAGCTTCAATAGCAAAGTCCGTCTTATTTTTGGCGTTTGGTGATAATCTTTCGCAATTGATTGTAATTCCGAGTGGGCAGGCACATGGACTCTTGCGTGGTACAGTGCTCTTGGTTGCGGGCTGATGCAGCATCCGTAATGTCCCTTACATCAAAGCTGCCGATTTCCTCTCCGTCTGCGTTGTAAAAATGAAGGGTGGTTTCGTATTTTCTTAAACCTCGGATGTTACCTTGAAAGGGGATCGGTTTGCATTTGCGCAGCAGAGTACAAAGCTCTTGAGTTTCTGTCGGGGTTAATTCTCGGTGCCAACATGCCGTAAACGTGTTGTGGAAGTATGCTATTGTTGCCGTTTTGCAATTTCGGAGCACAGCGTGTAGCTCTTGCACAGCTTGGCGGTGGCTTATGGTTGCAGCCGCGTGTTCCTGCTCTGAGGGGGTAACTTTTTCACGGTGGATGATACTCTTCCAAATGCGGTAGAACTCGTCACCCAAGGCAAGATAAGCCCCCGGCGCATAGCCATCCTTGCTTACCATGCTTGCCGGGCACAGTTCTACCGAGCCGTGGTAGAGACTCTTGCCGTCCCTGTCGGTAAGCACCAATTCAGTCCACTCTGTGGGGGGAAGAGAGGGATGTACTCTTGTATCATTTTTGACGGGACGGTACGTCGCTTTAAACAGAAGCATGAGCAGAGTTTCCTGCTCTTGGGGGTGCAAGCGGATGATGCGTTTCCCTTGGCCGGAATGCTGCTCCAGAGATACATTCGTGGCCTTGATAGTGGCATGCAGGATTTGGCTGCGGTATTCCTGACTTTCAATTTCCTTTTCTTGTATTTCTTCCCTGGTATACAAACTATCCTTGCCCCATGGCACTGCCATATCTTGCTGTTGCAGACAACTAACGCCAGCCCCCGCCGCAAGGCAGAGGGCTGTGGTAACAAGGATTTTTCGAAACAGGGGCATGTTCATAATTAAGCGTGTATCTGTTACGGGGAGTAGTCAGCGGCTTTATTTCTCTGTTCTCGTTGAGGTTACTTCCGGGCAAATGCACCCCACGTATCCGGCTCGAGAACACAGCGTATAGTATAGCACAGAGAGGAGGCTGATAATTACCGCAAACCAAAATGCGGGAGCAGCCCAACGAATGGGGGCTCGCCCCTCGTATTTTCTTTTGTGCGCAACAGCTGCACCCAAAAAAGCATAGCTAAGCCATGCAGCCACAAAAATGAACGTCACATTAAAGAAAGGCGCAGCCCCAACCATGGGCGAGTTGCTCATATACATTTCCTCGCGCAGCGTTGCGATGCAGGATATCCACATTCCCAGCAAAGCAACATTAAGCAGCCCTAATGCCGTTAGTAAGTAAAAGAAAAGAGACGATTTTTTGGAATTATTGTTCACGATTTTACGAATGTTTTTATCTCCTTTACTTATGATAATACTTCCCGGCACCGAATCCGCAACAAAATTGCAGAAAGTGCAGATTTTCTAATAAATAGACGCTCTTGGCGGGCATTTTGTTGCGTGTTTCCTGCATTGCTGTAGTGGGTTGTTACGTACCCTCCTGTTCGCAAGGGGCGGATTCCATGCCTGCTCCCATGTAGGCTCCTGCTGGCTCATCCTCACGCTGCCGGAGGCAGAAGTCGCCCATCCTGCGAATGGTAGTAAGGCGGGCTCCATTGGTGCCGGTGGTGTGTTCAATCTCGTAATAATGCCCCTTTGTCGGGGATTCGAATACCAGCAGCGTCTGCTGCGTCCACATGTCGCTGTAATCTGGATTCAGATAATGAAGCAGGGCGTTGTGTTCATCGAGCCGCTGGTAGATAATTCTGGCACAACCGAAGTTTTCCCTCTGGTAATCGCGCAGTTTCAGTTCCTCTGTTTCAAACACGAGGGTCGCACCTATTGTGGTGTATGGTGTCTCTTCTTCGCGGATGTCAGGCTGCTCCTCTCCTTCCCACAGCTTCAAGGAATGGGTAGATTGTCCACCGTGCAGAATAAGGACGTGGTTGTTCAGGCTCTCTGGAGCCTGAGCTCCCACCTGCGGGCAAACCACCGCCGCAAGGCAGAGGGCTGTGGTGGCAAGAAATCTAAGCAATGAACCTGTGGTCATAACGTATTGAATATGGTGAGGGCGGATTAACGGTGGTACATCAACCAAACCTTATTTTGGGCGGCATCATACCAAGCGGAAAAGCTCATGGGGTGCTGCAGGTCTCCGGTTACAGCGCATAATAATGAAGCGCCTGAGGGAATCTCCCACCAGCTCGGTGTGGTGAGATGATATGGGCGGACACTCGGCTGAATGGCGTCTCTCCCCGCGCACACATCCTTACACCAGTTTTTCAGTGCTTTTTCGTTGCCTCGCTGAATCTCAAAGCAGTAGCACCATTCTCCAATTTGCCAATCCGCATATACGGCAGAATAGATTTTCTTTGCGAAGGGCGGTACCATTTCCTGCTCACTTGGAGACAAGGTGCAATACTCCACCGGAGCTTCGGCTATGTGCTCCGCCTCTCCTACCGATGACAGCAGCCAAAGGCACCCGGAAATCAGGAGGCAGCCTATTCCTCCCAATGCTAAGCATCCCTTCCTTAACAACATTTTTCTCTTCTCTCCTTTACTTAAGATAATACTTCCCGGCACCGAATCCGCAACAAAAAATTGC
>CAMEZO010000047.1 GCA_945947905.1 uncultured bacterium | reverse complement strand
TTCTTCGGCAGTGGACGAGCCCCGATTTTTGCGCGCCTGATTTGACGGAGTGCCAAAGATTTTTCGTCTTTTTCCAACTTTTCTGCTTGACGCAGCATTGAAAATGCACCCCCCACGCCGAGGAGTCAGGAGCAGGGGCGCCCGGAGGGTGGGCTACCGGAAGTCAGCCCCTTGAAGGGTGTCCGTTCCGGCGAGGGAGTAAATTCGGAATTTCCGAATTTGCTAACCTTCAGCATCAATGCGGATAGAACGCGCTCTTCGCCTACGAGGCGCGGGGTATCCGGTTCTTACACCCCGGGAGAGTAGGCGGCCCAGGTAAGATACGCGAGCTGCAGGCGCAGGATGAGGGCGAGGGACATTCCCCAGGTGATCGCGATGGTGATCTTGGCCTTGGGGCTGCGGCGGCAGAAGCGGGAAAGCCACCAGAAGGCGGCCCCTTGCAGGGCGGCGGAGATGCAGATAGCGGCGGACAGAGTCACCCCGAGGATGGACTGAAAAATCAGCCCGGGAGGGAAGAGGAATGCCGCCAGCACATTCATGAGCCCGCGCTCCCCGCCGGCCAGACACACGACGGAAGAAGGAAGCATGACACAAAGAAAGAGCGTAATTTTGGCTACTTTGCGGTATCTTTCTTCTTGCGTGGGAATGTACATGGCTGCATGATGCACCAAAACACCCCGCGTGTCAATACCGCATTGTGCTATGGGCATTTTTCAACTCGAATCGCGCTACACGCCCTCGGGCGACCAGGAACAGGCCATCGGCAAGCTCCTCAAATCCCTGCGGGCCGGCAACAAGCACCAATGCCTGCTGGGAGTCACGGGCAGCGGCAAAACCTTCACCATGGCAAACATCATCGCGGCGCAGGACCGCCCCGTGCTCGTCCTTTCGCACAACAAGACCCTGGCCGCCCAGCTCTACTCGGAGCTCAAATCGTTCTTCCCGCACAATGCCGTGGAGTACTTCGTCTCGTACTTCGACTACTACCAGCCGGAGGCCTACATTGCCAGCACGGATACCTACATCGAAAAGGACAGCGCCATCAACGACGAAATCGACCGCCTGTGCCTGAACGCCATGCGCTCCCTGCTGCTGCGGCGCGACGTCATCGTAGTGGCCTCCGTCTCCTGCATCTACGGCTTGGGCGCGCCGGAGGATTACCGCCAACTGACCCTGAGCGTGAGCGTGGGGCAGGAACTGGACCGAGATGAGATGCTCGCCCGGCTCACCGAGCTGCTCTTCGAGCGGAACGACTACGACTTCCAACGCGGCAGGTTCCGTGTGCGCGGCGATGTCGTGGACGTCTACCCGGCACAGAGCGACGGCGAAGTGGTGCGCATCGAGTTCTTCGGCGACGAAATCGACGCCATCTCCCTGGTGGATGCGGGCACGGGACGCGTGCGCGAGCGCATGGCAAGCTACCTCTTCTTCCCCGTCAAGCAGTACGTCTCTGCCCCGGAGAAACGGGAAAGCGCCATCCGCTCCATCCGGCGGGAGCTGGCGGAGCGCATCGCTTGGCTGGAGTCGCAGAACAAGCTCATCGAGGCCCAGCGGCTCAAGATGCGCACGGAATACGACCTGGAGCTCATCAACGAGATTGGCTTCTGCAAAGGCATCGAGAACTACAGCCGCCACCTGGCGGGCCGTGCCCCGGGTTCCACGCCGTCCACCCTGCAGGACTACTTCCCGGCCGACCACCTGACCATCATCGATGAATCACACGCGACCATCCCGCAGATAGGCGGCATGTACGAGGGCGACCGCTCGCGCAAGCAGGTACTCATCGACCACGGATTCCGCCTGCCGAGCGCACTGGATAACCGACCCCTGCGCTTCGATGAGTTCATGGCGCGACAAGCCCAGCTGGTCTATGTGAGTGCCACTCCCGGAGCCTTTGAATATGTGAACTGCGTACCGGGCAAGAAGGGCTACACCCCCATCCTCAAGGCACGGCGGGGCAATACCCACAGCCGCAGCGCGGAGGCCAGCCGGGCCATCACCCACGCGCCGGACGACTTCAAGGGGGTCTTTTTCCACAATCTCTCCGAACTCCGGGTCGCGCCGCATCCCAGTGATGCCCCCGTGGAGGCCTTCGACCCGACCCGCCTGGGGCAGCCGCTCATCGTAGAGCAGCTCATCCGCCCCACCGGACTGCCGGAGCCACGCATCACCCTGCTGCCGCTGGAGGGACAGATCGACAAAACCATCGAGCTCTGCCGGCAGCGCGTCAGCGTACGGGAGCGCGTACTCATCACCACCCTCACCAAGCGCACGGCGGAGGACCTGCGGGACTACCTGTGCAGCACGGGGCTGAATGTAGAATACATCCATGCCGATGTGGACGCCATCGAGCGGGTGGAGATCCTGCGCAAACTGCGCTCCGGCAAGGTGGATATTTTGGTAGGCATCAACCTCCTCCGCGAGGGCCTGGACCTGCCGGAGGTCTCGCTGGTGTGCATCCTCGATGCGGACAAGGAAGGATTCCTGCGCAACGAGACCAGCCTGGTGCAGACGGCAGGCCGCGCCGCGCGCCATGTGCACGGAGAGTGCGTGCTCTTCTGCGATGTGATCACCGACTCCATCCGCCGCCTGGTGGAGGAAAGCGACCGCCGCCGCGCCGTGCAGCTGGCCTACAACGCCGCCCACGGCATCGTGCCGCACTCCGTGGCCCGCGCAGACCAGAGCACCCTGCGTCTCTATACCCCGGATGAGGAATTGGAGGAAGACGTGCTCGATGCAGCGGAGTCCGACACCGAACCGGCCGAACCGGAAGAGCTCATCGCGCAGCTGGAGAAAGAAATGCGCGCCGCCGCCGCCAAGCTGGACTTCGAAACCGCCGCCGTGCTCCGCGACCGAATCAAGCAACTGCGCGGATGAGCCACCGCCGCGCGCTTTTATGCTGTCAACCCCGCTTTTCGGCTTGACACCTCCCCCGCCGCAGCGTATACTGGAGGCGGAGTTGAGTATGACGAAGCAACCGAACCTCTTAGCATGCGTCCGCAGCCACCTCATGGGTCGCGGAGAAGATTACCGCTGGGTAACCATGGGCCCGGAGGGGGAGAAGATCGGCTTGGCCTATCTGCCCGCGCAGGCCACGCCCATCCCCTGCACCTTCATGTTCACCGAGCTGCGGGAACCCGCCAGCCTCGTCTTCGATGCCCACTTCGCGCACCGCATTGCCCCCGCAGACCAGGCGGAGCTCAGCATGCTCTTCCTCACGCTCAATGCTAACCTGGCGGAAGGGCAGTTGTTGCTGGATGCCCCCACCGGGCTCGTCTACTACCGCCTCAAGTTCGTGCTCGGCACCCCCGCCCCGACGGAGGAGGAGATTCTCGGGCGCATCGCGCACATGGAGGCCGTGGGGCTCAGCATGGCCAATACCTACGCCCGCATCATCGCCGCAGAGTTCCCGGAACAATAAACTTTTTACTTCATCACATTTATGTCTATCGAAAAACCATTGGAAGGAAAGGTCGGTGTCGTCACCGGCGTCGCCAATAAGCGCAGCATCGCTTTCGGTATCGCCAAAGCTTGGCATGCCGCCGGCGCTAAGCTCATCTTCAATTACCAGGGCGAGCGCCTCAAGGACGGCGTCATCAAGCTGGTCCGCGAGCACTTCGGCGAGGACACACCCGTCTGCGCTCTCGACGTGGCGGATGATGCCTCCATCGCTGACTTCGCGACCTTTGTGGGACAGCACACGGACCACGTGGACATGGTGCTGCACGCCATCGCCTACGCCCCGAAAGAGCCGGGCTGCCTGGAGGGCCACTTCTCGGACATCCCGCGCGAGGCGTTCTGCACCTCCCTGCAGATTTCCGCCTACTCGCTCATCGCGCTCTCCCGTGCCATGGCTCCGCTGATGGTCAACGGCGGCTCCATCACGGCCCTCACCTACTACGCCAGCCAGAAGGTGGTGCCGAACTACAACCTGATGGCCGTCTCCAAGGCCGCCCTCGAGACCTGCTGCAAGTACCTCGCCTTCGACCTCGGCCGCAGAGAGGCCCCCATCCGCGTCAACTGCATCTCCGCCGGTCCCGTCCAGACCCTCGCCGCCCGCGGCGTCTCCGGCTTCACCGGCATGTTCAAGGTCTACGAGGACAAGAGCCCCCTGCAGCGCTCCTGCACCCTCGATGAACTCGGCGCCACCGCCACCTTCCTCGCCTCCGACGGCGCTGCTTCCGTCACCGGCCAGGTTCTCTACGTGGACGGCGGCTACGAGATCATGGGCATGTAACCCATCTTCCCCGACCCTTCCACCGCCGTACGAGCCCCGCTGCCGTACGGCGGTTCTGTCTACCCTCCGTCCGCGTCATCTGCGGGCGGCGTTTGCGGTATGCGGGGCGCAAAGAGCTTGACAGGGGGGAGGAGGGATGGTAGGATGGGGGCACGATGCTCGGCAAGGTGCTGTTGGTGCTGCGCGCGGTGGGCTCATGGGTCGCTGCGGCAGGGTTGATGCTAACGCTGGCGTATCCGGACAGGTTGATACCGGACACGCCGGAGGCCTATTGCACCCCGGGCATAACCCCGATGTTGCTCAAGCCCTATTTGTGGCTGCTGCCGCTGCTGGTGCTGGAGGTCTTCAGTAGCCTGGGCCCGCACCGCAACCGGCTGTACTTCGGAGCGTTGCTGGGGGTGTTCATCCCCGGGCTCCTGGCTTGGCCGGTGTTGCAGGCACATTGGCCGGAACTGGCCTCCCCCACCTTTGCTTACGAGGACGGCAAATTGAGCTTTGCCCTGCTCTGCATGCTCGCGCTGCTGGTGTGCTCCGTGGTGTTCCGCTTGGTCATCCTCAACTATATGCTCTACTACCGCGTGGGCGTGCGCGAGGACGTCGCCGGCTCCGTCGAGGCCTCCGTACTGGACCCCGCGAAGGGGCGCACCGTGCAGGAGATCGCCGCCGACCCGCGACGCGTGCAGCCGAATTTCCGGTTCGGCCCGGCGGATGAGGGCCTCATCGACCGCTTCACCGCCTTCATGCGGCGCATGCTGCGGCTCTACGCCCTGCGCTGCTACGCCCTCTGCGGCTTCTGCCTCTTCTGCCTGCTTTGGGTGCTCCTCTACCCCCGCCCTGATGAGGCCGAGGCATACCGGCGCGACACGGCGCGCATGTACGATACCTACTGCCCGCGCCCGGGGCTTTGCGTGGCCACGGAGCCGGCCCTGCACGCCGCCGTCCGCGTCTTCCGCCGGGTGGATGCCGAGCAAAGCCTCTGCGGCTTGCAGGCGGAGGAAGCCCTGCGCCGACTGCGTGTGCCGAAGGGTTACGCCACCGCCGGAGTCCG
The DNA here is from genome assembly GCA_945947905.1 of uncultured bacterium. Taxonomy (GTDB): domain Bacteria; phylum Verrucomicrobiota; class Verrucomicrobiia; order Verrucomicrobiales; family Akkermansiaceae; genus Akkermansia. Next base: position 10,024 of record CAMEZO010000047.1, on the reverse strand, counting down.
CACCGTGCGCCCCATGGACACCGAGCCCCTGCTCACCGTTGCCGACGGCCCCCGCGCCGTGGCTCTTTACGCCTATATCAATGAGGAGGACGGCAGCATCACCACGGTCTCCTGCATGGAGAACGGCTGGAACCTGCTGCGCGATACCCAACTGCAACGCGCCCTGCAAGGGCTGCCGCCCTTAGAGCGCCCCCGCTCCTCCGAAGCCCCCTCTTACTTACCACCACGACGATGAATACGCTCGATATACAAACCCGCGTTGCTATGCACGACACCGACGCCTGCGGCATGGTCTACTTTGCCAACTTCTTCCGCTATGCCGAAGCCGCGGAGACCCATGCGCTGGAGGCCACCCTCGGCGAGGCCTCTGCCGACCTCGAGTCCTACCGCTTCCCGCGCGTGCACGCGGAATGTGATTACCTGGCCCCCCTCCGCTTCCGCGATGAGGTCACCGTCTCGCCCTCCCTCACCGCCATCGGCAACACGTCCCTGCGCTGGCAGTTCATCATCTCCACCTCCCGCGGCCCGGCGGCCATCGTGCGCGCTGTCTCGTCCCGCCGCTTCCCGGATGACTCGCCCGCGCCTTTCTCCGAGGCGGAAAAAACGGCTCTTGCACCGCTTCTGAAGCCGTCTCGCGGCTGAATTTTGAAAAAAAGTGTGTCTTTTGCGCATATTTTGATTGCCAAAGCGCCGTTTTGGGTGTATACTTCCGCACCCACAACGAGCCGAGAGGCTTCCGGAACATTTAATTAACAAGAAGACTGAAGAGACCATCATGAACATTCTCGACACTATTGCAAAGGAGCAGCAGAAGGACAATGTGACCCCCTTTAACGTGGGTGACACCGTGAAGGTGCACTGCCGCGTCATCGAGGGCGGCAAGGAGCGCGTCCAGATCTTCCAGGGCATCGTGATTGCCCGCCGCGGCTCCGGCATCAACGAGGCGTTCACCGTGCGCAAGGTCGCTTACGGCGAGGGTGTCGAGCGTTCCTTCCCCCTTCATTCCCCGAAGATCGCCAAGATCGAGGTGGCCATTCGCGGTAAGGTGCGCCGCGCCAAGCTGCACTACCTGCGCGACCGCGTGGGCAAGGAGGCCGTGACCGTGAAGACGGCCCGCTGATCGCGGCAAGTCCCGTCGCTTTTCCCTTTCCCCCGCTGTGCTGCACTGCCGGCGGGGGATTTGCTTGCCGGGGGCGCCTTGCGTCATCCGCTGCATTGGGGGTTGACCGCCGGGGCTGCGGGGCGTATAATAGCGGCAAAGGAGAATCGATACCATGGACAACGACGCACAGAACTTGTTGCTGCCGCCGGATACGCCGGTGGGCCCGTACACCATACGCCGCCGGCTGGGGGACAACCACTGCTCCGCCACCTACCTGGCAGAGGATACGCGGCAGCCGGGTTCCTATGTGTGGCTGGTGGAAAGCCTGCCGAAGACGCTGGTGAAGCGCAATGCGCGCACGCAGGCAGTGGAGCCGCGGCAGCGTAAGCTCGCGGAGCTGCTGGCCAAGGCGCATGCCTCGTTCGTGCAGTCTATGCGGGAGATGTCATCCCGCCCCGTGAACGTGCTGCATCGCGCCAAGGGGGCGCTGCAGGCGAACGGTACTTACTATGTCATCCTGATGCCGCCGGGCGGGCAGTCCCTGCAGGAGTGGATGAACTCCTATGCCAAGACGCCGGCGGAGAATGCGCGCCGGCTGTTGCAGTCCGCTCTGTCGGCCTTGGAGGCAGTGCACGGTGCGGGGTTGCTGCACCTGGGCATCTCTCCGGCCAATATACTCATGATGAAGGGCATGGTGGCGTTCACGGGTTACGGGCGTCCGCAGCGTCTGCTGGCAGAGCTGTGCGAGCGTCCGCTCATGACGCAGCAGTTCTCTGCGCCGGAGCTCGGCAACCTGTCCGTGCCGCCCACCCCGGCCGCCGATATTTTCTCCCTGGGTGCTACCATGCGCCACTTGATTACGCGCAAGAAGCTGCCGGCCCTGCGCTCGGTGGGGGATGGGCTTTCCCTGCTTTCCGCCGATGAGGCGCTCACACGTGAGTACGGGGCCTCGATGCTGGCCTGTATCGACAAGGCCTTGTCCGTGCAGCCGGAGCGCCGCTGGCAAAGCGCGAAGGAGTGGGCCCTCTGCCTGAAGGAGGAGCGCGTACCGGATCTCATCGGGCCCTCTGCGGATGAGGCCGTGAAGGCGGGGGTGTTGCCGCTGGAGTTTGAGCCTGCGCCCGAACAGCCGAAGGGTGCACCGGTCCCGGCTAAGCCCGAGGCCGAGTCTGCCCCCGAGAAGCCCGCCGACAAGCCCGCCCCCGAGCAGAAGCCTGCCGAGTCTGCGCCGGCCAAGCCCACCGAGGCAACTCCAGCGATTGCCCCGGAGCCGCAGAAGCCGGCCCAACCCGCCGTGACCGAGAAGACGGCGGAGCAGCCGAAGAAGCCGGAACCCGCGGTCGAGAAACCTGCCGAAAAGGAGGCTCCCTCCCCCGCCGCTGCGCCCGCACCCCGGAATCAGCAACCCGCTGCACCCGCACCGGCCGAGCCGGAGAAGCCACGCCGTACGGAGCCGAAGGCCGCCTCCCCTGCCCCGGCAGAGCCGAAGCCCGCTATCCCGGAGGAGCATTCCATCTTCGACATTATCGACAAGAAGAACCGTCGCCGCAAGGTAACGATCTGCGCGGCCCTCGCCGTTCTTGCGCTGGGCGCGGGCGCCTATGCTCTGCTGAAGGATAAGTCGGTGCCCGTGGGCGGCGATATGTTCGCGCCGTCCAAGACCGTCTCGGAGGCCGCCAAGGGTAAACCGGAGGAGACGACCGAGAAGAAAGAGACTCCGGTTGCCGGGCCGTCCGCGGACGAGGCACCGGTGCTGCCGAACGAAACGACCATTTCCCTGCCTATTCCGGAGCCGATCACGCCCGTGGCGGATACACCGCCGCTGCCCGTGCAACCGGCAGAGCCGACGGAGCCGGTGCAGCCCGCGCAACCGGATACACCCGTAGCCGGTAACGAGCCGCAGCCGACCACCCCGACGGAAACACCGGCCGAGCCGGTACAGCCGGACACGCCCGTGGCCGGTAACGAGCCGCAGTTCCCGGACGAGACGCCCGCTGCCCCCACCCCGGCGGAGCCGGTGCAACCTGCGCAGCCGGATACGCCCGTAGCCGGTAACGAGCCGCAGCCGACCACCCCGACGGAAACACCGACGGAAACACCGACGGAGCACCCGGCCGAGCCGGTGAGCGATTTCGAGGCCCTGGTGAAGCAGGCGCAGCAGCCCGGCAACGGCAAGGCCATGCTACTGCTGGCGCAGGCCTATGCCGAGGGCAAGGGTACCGAGAAGAATGATAAATCTGCCTACAAGTGGTTCTACGAGGCCTCCCAAAAGGCCAACGGTGCCACGGGGACAGACCTGGCGGAGGCTCGCTACCAAACCGGTATCTGCTACCTGCAGGGTAAGGGTACGGCGCGCCGGGTGAAGGAGGCGATCTACTACTTCACCCTCGCCTCCGAGCAGGGTGGCCACGCCCTCGCGCAGTACAATCTCGGTAAATGCTATCTGGAGGGTATCGGCACCAAGGCGGACAAGAATCGCGCGCGTCTCTGGCTCAACAAAGCCGCCAAGAAGGGCGTGCAGGAAGCCAAGGATCTGCTGAAGTCCCCGGCCCTCAAGGAGGAGCCTGCTGACACACGCCGCGGCAATCGCCGCACCCGGCGCTGAATTTATTAGCTTGACACCGCGGCGCCATCGCGTATAATGGCAGGGTATGAAACACGCATGCCTGCTTCTTCCGGTGGCTGCCGCGCTCCTTACGCCGGCGCTCTCAGCCGCTCCTACCCCGGCCAAGCCTTCCTCCGTCGGGAATATCATGTATGTGGGCGATTCTATCACCCACGGTGTCAACAGTGCTTCCTACCGCTGGCAACTCCACAAGGTTTTTGCAGACAATTCGCTGTCTTACTCCGAGCTCGGCATCAACACAGGTAACACTCCGGGCTACTTGGGCGGCACCGCACTCAAAAATACCACGGCAGATTACGCGGGCTCCACGTTCCGCAACACCCACTGCGCCCAGTCCAGCGGCCGCGCTTGGGAGGTATCCGGTAACGCTTCCGGCGGTAAGCCCGCCAACCAGAAATACCAGCGCTATAATGGCACCAATATCAAAAACTGGCTGGGGCTGGACAAGAAGACCAACCGTGGGGAGGAGTACTCCGGCCCCGTGTTCACCAAGTCCGAGTCCCCAGCGAGGGTCTGCATCATGATCGGCACCAATGACTTGCTCTCCGACACCAAACAAGGTTCCTCCCTCGTGGCTAACAAGGACAAGGAGATGTCGGACCTGATTAAGGACGTGGATGCCATCGTGGCGACCATCCGGAAGGCTGCCCCCAAGGCTCAGATTTCCATCAACGAAATCCCCGCTTGGTGCATGGCCGGCACCATGGCCAATGCGGATGTGCACGAGGCGGTGCAGGAGTACAACGGCCGCCTGCGTAAGTGGGCGCAGAAGAAAAAGATCACGATCATCAATGTGAACCGAGGCTTGGCCGACGTCACGTCCTCCAAACCGCTGGACGGCATTCCGTCCATGTTCACGGCGGATAAACTGCACCCCGCCGCGCAGGGGGATCTGATCATCGCCGGCAACATGGCGAGCACCCTCGGCTGGGGCGGCCGCACGGCAGGGCTCGAGCGCAAGGCCGCGGCAGACATCACCCCCCTGCCCTCTTTCACCGCAGACGGCGCGAGCCCGGATGGTCAGAACGCCTACAAGCTCAAGGACGGTGCCTCGGTCTCGGCCTCCTTCTCCCCCGCCGCCGAGTTCACCGTGGAGTTCACCCCCACCGTCGGCAACGGCAGCAAGGACGGCTGGGATGCGGATTCTGCCCTCTCCGTCACCATCCCCGGCTCGGGGGCGCTCTCCGTCTCGGAGGGTTTCATCCGCTGGAACGGCACCGCGCTCTTCTCCGGCGATATGTCGGCTAACAAAGAGCCCATCCGCATCTGCTCCGTCCCCGGTAACGACGCCTCCTCCATCCCCGGCGGCATCTACATCTGGCTGGGTGATATGCTCATCGGCGAGGCCCTCCCCGCCTCCGCAACTGACGGAACAGCCCTCTCCTTCTCCCTCAGCGGCTCCGCCTCTGCCCACCTCATCCTCCACGCGGCAGATGCCACCCACTCCTTCGCTCCCGCCGCCGCACCTTCCCCCTCCTCCCCCAAGCCCAAACCCAAGAAGCGTAAGTAAGCGCTCCCACCATACCAAACAGAGCCAGCCGCGCCTGACCTTCCACCTCAGGCGCGGTTTCGGCGTATCTCGGCATTAATCTGCCTGACTGCGCCTGACCAGCGCCTCAACCTCCTTATATCCCGCCTCAGTCGGAAGAATAATCAAGCTGAACATGGCACGAGTGCAGGCGACATAAAAGTCACTTTCACTATACCACTCTCCCCCCTGACCATCCGGTGCACTCACACCGGGTATATCCGCCAGAATAACAAAGTTAGCCTCCAGTCCCTTAAACGATTTGATGGTATACACCGGAATCCTCGGTGAGTCCAAATCTTCCTCATTGAATACTATCCTCCTCCATCTACCGGAATCAACAATCCGGAAAACATTGTCACTCAAGGAAGTCACAGTCCTGCTTCCGAGAGAGGGGACCAGAACAACGATATCTGCTGCAGCACCATGAGTGGCACGAATTCTTTCGACCTCCTCGGTTATCTTCCGAGCACGAGCCTCAGGCTCCCTCACACGATGAACTACCACGTCTTCACCGCTGAAAGGCAACGGAATGGCGCGGTCATCCTTCAGGGCTTCATTTCCGCATCTTGCAATCTGCCTCGAATTCCGAAGGTTCCGATTCAACTGAATCACAGCAAACCACCAAGTATCCAACAAACTACTTCTCCTATATAGAGTTTGGTTCACATCGGAGAACAAATACAATTTCCCAAACTGCATCTCCTGTGCAGTCCGGTCATAGTATTGCACCAATGATGGATATATCACTTCTGTCAACCAGATATCACTAAAATCCTGCGCCTCATCCACAAATATATAATCATAATGATACTCATCATTCATCTCTTTCAGATATAAATCATAAATTGAATGATAAACATCATCATCGTAATCTCCTCTCTCTCTATTCCAATCAGTATCATTCAAATGAAAAGTATCTGCAACGTACTTGTGGAAATAAGTCACCGTCACCGTCACCTGCGCATACTTCCCGGCCTCCTGCAACAAGGGATTTTCACGCAATTTACAATAGAGCCCTCTGTTATAACATACAAAGAGAATGCGAACTTGATGGTCTACTCTCCCCGCCCCTTCCTTGGCAACACGAAGGCACTCCTTGACGGCCAATACGGTCTTTCCCGTACCGGCAAGTCCTTTTACATGTACATGCGTTTTGGTATGACGCAGCATATACATCATCTCGTCTACCGGAGCCGAGGCTGCCTCCAGTTGACGAGCGTAATCCGCAACGTTATACGAGAAATGACGACAACTCATCAGAGCACCGTAAACAGCCTTGAAGGAAGAAGAAGGGAACCTAGCCATCCCGGCCTGTTCCGAGAAGTTATCCATAATCTTGTCCGGAAGATCTTCCCTCCAATTTCCGTATAGAAAATAGTGGCAATCAAGGTCGGTATCTTCTCCGAGGTTGACCAATATCACTTGGGTAGAATAAGGAACAGAAGGGAATCGCCCGGCCGCCTCCCATTGCTTCATGATCGCTTTGCGAGCCCCCCTCAGCTGATCCAAAGGACTCGTCACCCTTTTTCCTCGGAGATACCAATTATCCCCTCCCATTCCCCGACACTGTGTCCAATTCCAATTCTTCACCTCAAGGAAAACGACTCCCTTGTCGGGTATGAGTATAATAAAATCCACCTCGCAGCTGTTATCCCAACCATCCAGAAAGCGATCCTGCTTCCAGCTGTGGAAGACAACCCAATTCTTATACTTTTCCGAATTCAGCTGTGATTTCAGCGCACGGTACACCTCATCCTCCCCCTGATAGCCGGCCAACAGATGCTGCGGACAATCCTGCGAAGGAGGAGGAGGAAACTCTTCAGGAATGAATTTTGCCATAACTTGTCATTAATTATTTTTTATCCGGATAAAATTCGCTATCCCTACATCTCCGTTTTGCTTACATCTGATGAATTTATCGTTGTAAGCCACAAACTCATCCTCAACCTCAGCCCCATTGATATAAAGAATTACCTTGATAATCTCCCGATTGCGAGCCAAAGAAGGCTGACGGAGACGACTAATATCCCGATTCCACGACGGTGTATTAATCCATGCCCCGGCTACAGCACCGGCCCGGCATCCGGAAGACTTCTCCACAGAAGTATTCACCTCTGTTTCCTCCGGACGCTCCCCGAGCAACCCCCGAATGATGACGGCGGCATCATGGGCATCAAGGCGATGATGCTCACGTTGGTTATTGTAGGACTTCAGGCACCTGTAACATGACGTGTACTCACGGCACTCTGTATCTCCGGCCTGCCGTTTTTCAAGGTAGGTCTCATGTTTGTACGGAACGGATCCGTCATCAACGTTCTTGTAACAGTCGCATCCGGTACATATCTCAAGTGCCTTTTGCAGAATAGCACGATGACGCGAAGAGATAATCGCCTGCCCCGCTCCATTGTCTGCAAACAACCCCAAGAGCACACCGGCTCCGTTACTCGTATCATCAAACAGGACAATTGCGTTCTCCCCGACAATCCTCGTCTCAAAAGCCGAGATATCCCGTTCGTTGACACCCAGGATAAGCGCAGCGGCACGCGCGTAGACCTGTGCGGCAGAACACCACGCAGCACTGTTTCTTTCACCATCATCAAAACCGATGCGAGTCCTCCCCTTGATGAGCAAAATATCCGTCTGAGCACGATAGAAATAACCACGGTATTGCACTGCATCCTGTCCTCTGCCCCCGATCACACCCGGATCCTTCAAGGTATTCAAATATGTCAGCGTCCTGTCGGTAGGATATGTATACACCGCCGAGGTACCATCAACGGAAATCCATTTATCATCATGGCATCCCTCCCCTTTATACATAAAGCCACGGTTGATGTTCCGGAAATAACCGGACGGGAAATTCGTCTCTCCCTCACCGGCTTTGAAGGCATCCGGCGAAACATACAAATCGGGGTTCATCTGACTCAACTCTCCGCATTTGGGACACTTATTCTGACCGTCCTGACGGGCCTCATAGAAGTCACTGCAGAGATGACACTGAATAAGCCTCAAGCGACACGAGGTATTCCCCGCATACAACGGCTCCTGCCCGGCTCCGGCTTGCCGCATGTAGAAAACCGCCCCCCTCGAACGATAGGCCTTTCCATTCGCTAAAACGTAATTTCCGGGAGCATACTCGTATATAGCAAGCTTTTTGGGGCGAGACAAATCTATGTTTGCGCGATCGGCAGCCGGTGTCATTTTAATAAGGTCGCAGGGGAAACCATACAAAGGCAAAACATGTTTCTGAGCCAACTCCTCTATTGTTTGACGATCTATCAGATGGCGAAGGGTCCGGAAAGCTGCTAAGGGCTCAGGACGACCATCCTTCGGTCTGGGCACCGACCCTTCCAACTTTATATCTCCTTCGGCAGCAATTGCATTCGCAGCTTGTCGATACTGCTCCAGTAAGGGCAAGGTGAGAAGGTCACCTCTATTGCCATCACCCGGCCCCTGATTCGGGCCGGCAAGTTTTTGATATCCAAATTCTCGAAGGTCATCAAATTCTCCACCTTTCAGCTGGAAATAAAGATCGTTTCTTACGCTGTACCCCAAATCCTGATTGCCACACACCTCCTTGCAATCATACTCGGTACTGTCATCAGCGCTCACGCGCCAATCATCCAAACATTTCAGCACCGATTCGTTGTTGATCCTGATTTCTCCGCCGCCATTTGAGTAGCCGAGGAAAAACTTGCCCGCAGTCCTCCACGAACTATGATTACGATTACGGTCCATGAAGAATCGGAGGTAATTGTGCATGGCAACAGCCCGTAGGTGGCATGAACGATAGGTACAATTATCCATGTAGAGCTTGGGACTGACGACCTCTGCAAAGAATAAATCCTCGGGATGATCCTTATAGTAACGGTCGTGCGGTTTACTTCCCATGAAGGTTAACACATAGGAAGCAGACCCGGCGCGGCGTCCGGCTCTGCCGGCCCTCTGGGTATAATTCGCTGCAGTCGGAGGCATGTTTCCCAAGAAAACACAGTTCAGATCCCCCAAGTCGACTCCCATTTCAAAGGTTGTTGAGCAGGAAAGAACATTAATAAACCCTGCCGAGAACAATCCCTGATACAACTGCCCGAGCTCCTTCGAGATTTGTGCCGTATGCTCCTCCACCCGAAAGAGTGTAAGCTCACGGGAGGCATCTAAAGAACCGGTTTTCTCCCCCACAGCGAAACGTTGTGGGCCGAGAATAATCTTACATTGATCTTGGTGCGCCGGAGCCGGGTTTAACTCAGGATCCAACAGACGTCTGAGACGCCGTATCGCCACTTCAACCCGTTGAGTACCATTGATGCCGTATTTGGCAAAAATTTTCGAAGCATCACATCTCCTACCCGCATTAATGTTCACCCCTCCTCCCCCGGCCTGACCATTCACATTAAAACGAATCGGTCCATGTGTATCATACGCACACCGACCATTAATATAAGATACAGTCTCTCCGACATCATCACTCGTCTTAGCGTACTGAAAATGAACCCCATCGTCCATCTGAGTATTCTCATCCCCCTCATTTTTCCAAACACCGGCTTTAACAACGAGGGCAGCATGCAGATAAATCCTTTTGTATAATTTATTAAAACACAGCTTAGCATTTTGCTCATGACCATTAAAACACTGAACCCAGTTCTTCCACTCCGGTGTTTCACAGTACTCGGCCTTAAGCTGAGTCTCCGAACAAACAGAGACTATCCCCGACCTGATCAGGGATCTGGGATTTAAGCTCCTCAAGGCGGCAAGTGTAGCCAGTCTC
>CAMEZO010000046.1 GCA_945947905.1 uncultured bacterium | reverse complement strand
AGTCATCTTCCTAGCATGCTGTATTCTCTCACATGCTCTATTCATTTTATTTATCACACTCATCAACATGGTAAACTATAGGAGGAATGCCATTCTGATTGCTCCCATCTTCTTTATATTTGCCATACATTCACTCCGCAACATTAAATTATTCAGACTGTGTGCATTGTATTTTCTATACATTGCGGCCATGATACCCTTTGCCTTGTCATTTGTTGTGCCCGTCAAGAAAACATCTCCGACGAATCCAATGATTGAATCAGATCTCAGAATTGCTGCTATTCTTCGCGGAGAACAGCTGCTCATCCGAGAAAAATTGAAGGACTGTGGATTTATTGACACTGAACATTATCTGAAAGATTCTATAGCAGCCTGCAGTGTCGGCGACTACGAGACGGGTGTAAACATCGACCAAGAAAAATTACGACGCCTGTATTTTGAGGAGTGGAAGAATCACACGAATTCAATGCTCCTTGCCAAGAGTATTCAGGTTGTTGAATTCTACACCGCAGGTGTCCTACCGGGCATACTTCAAAAAGTGCTTATTAATACATATCCGGCATTAAAAAACAATAGGAACGCCATGATGTTCCATTCCTATCAAGCAAAGATAGTATGGATCCCAAGAATGGTATTATTTATACTTCTCTCCTGGATTTCTCTCCGAACCCTGTCAGATCAACGCAAATCAGCAACGTCCCCCGCCCCGGTCTGGCTGGTATCAACCATCTCTGTTCTGTACGCTGCAAGTTATCTGATCGTAACACCTACTCCCGACATGCGATATTTGACGCCTTCAGTTGTTCTGGGATTCCCGGCAGCCGTCCTGTATGTTTCAGACCTGCTGAAAAGGAGGCGGCAGAATACAGTAAAGGCTAATTAGCCACCCTCCTCCGGCCCCCTGCCCTCTGCCGGTGACGGCGGAGGAGGGGGGTATGACACAGAAGGTGCAGGCGGGACTTGACACGGGGCAAGATGGGGGTATGATGTCCGGGCCATGAGCGATGTCGTGAATGCGAAAACGCTGTCGTTGTGCTGCCTGACCCTGGCAGCGGGGGTATCGGAGTGTGCGATGATGGCCATCTTGCCGGAGACGGCGGAGGGTCTGGGGGTGAGTCTGCCGCAGGCGGGGCAGTATATTTCTGCCTATGCGTTGGGCGTGTGCGCGGGGGCGCCGCTGTTTGCGCTGGGGGTGGCGCAGTGGCCGCCGAAGCGGATTCTGTTGCTGCTGGCGGCGGTGCTGATGATAGCCAACACCTGCACGGGACTGAGCCCCAACCACGGCACCATGCTGGTGCTGCGCTTCCTCTCCGGCCTGCCGCACGGGGCGGTGTTCGGCATGGCCACAATTGTGGCGGAGCGCATCGCCGCCCCCGGCAAGGTATCCGCCACCGTGGCCGCAGCGATTCAGGGCATCTGCGTCTCCAACGTTTTCTGCGTACCGTTGACATCTATCCTCGCCCAATATATCGGGTGGAGCAGCGCCTTCTTCTTCATCGGCCTGTGGGGACTCATCTCCCTGCTGATGGTGGCCCGCTACATTCCGCAACTGCCCGCCACCCCCATGCGCCGGGGCGCGGACATGTTCCGCTTCCTCGGGCAGCCGCTCCCGCTGCTCCTGCTGGCCATGACCCTGCTGACCAACAACGGTTATTTCTGCTTCTATAGTTATGTGAAACCCTACCTCACCTCCGCCGTCGGCCTGCCGACGAGCGCTGTGAGTCCCATCCTGCTCATCGGCGGGGTGGGCATGTGCGCCGGCACCTGGCTCAGCGGACGCCTGGCAGACCGCCGCACCCCGGAGTGGGCCGCCATGCTGATGTTGCTGCTCATCTTCGCCTCCCTGCTGACCACCTGGCTGCTGCCGCACTGCGTCCCCGCCGCCCTGGCGGGGGTGGTCCTGATGTCCCTGGGCGTCTTCGGCGCGGCCCTGTGCTGGCAGGTTCTTATACTGCGCTACGCGCGCGGGGCGGAGCTGATGGGCGCCGCCGCCATCCAAATGGCCTTCAACGGCGGCAATGCGCTGGGAGCGTGGTTCGGCGGCCTCCCCTTGGAGCAAGGGCTGGGCGTGGAATACACCGCCCTGCCCGGCCTCATCTCCCTGCTGCCGGTGTTCCCGCTTTTCGCCCTGCTGCTCATCTGCACACGCCGGCGCAGCCTGCCGGCCCTGCCCGAGCGCGGGTGAGCGCGCCCCGCACCTCCCTGCGCGGCGGTATGGGGACGACCGGCGCCGCAGCGGAGGCAGAAGGTGGCGAAAGCGCGCCGAAAGGGGCGAAGAAAGGCGATTTTTTCGCCGAAAAGGGGAAAAGAAGCTTGACAGAGGCGGGAGCGGAGTGCTAGTGTAGAGAACACACATGAAGACGATTTTCACCAAAATGATGCCTCTGTTCGCCCTGCTGGCCGGAGGTGCGGCGCAGGCAGAGGAGCACGCCGCGGAGGGCCTGGCCAAGGCCGCCCCGATCCTGTGGGAGATACCGATTCCCGGCACGGACGGCATGGTCATTCCCATCAGCAACTCCCTGTTCATGTTTGCCCTGGCGGTGCTGTTCATCACCATGGTGCTGCGCTTGGCCACGCGGCGTATGGAACGCATTCCGCGCGGCCTGCAGAACTTCGTAGAGTGGATTTTTGAGGTACTGTACAACTTCGTGGAGAGCCTGACCGGCAAGTACCTGGCCCGCAAGTACTTCTGGTATTTCGCCAGCATCTTCATCCTCATTCTGGTGAGCAACTACATGGGCCTCATCCCCGGCGTGGGTGAGCTGACCTTCGACGGTCAACCTGTTTTCCGCGGCGCGAATGCGGATCTGGCCGTCACCACCTTCCTGGGCTTCTTCTACGCCCTGCTCTGGTTCATCTGGGTGCTGCGCGAGCAGGGCCCGGTCAAGTTCCTGGAGCACCTCTTCGGCCCGAAAGGCGGGCTGAAGGGCCTGATGCGCAACCTGCTGCTGCCCATTTTCTTCTTCGTCGGCATCATCGACATCATCTCCATCTGCGTGCGCCCCGTGGCCTTGGCAGCCCGACTTTTCGGCAACATCTTCGCCGGCGAGGCCATTTTGGAGCAGATGGGCAGCATCAGCTGGCTGGCGATGTTCCCCTTCATGTGTCTGGAAATCATGGTAGCCTTTGTGCAGGCCCTGGTCTTCCTGATGCTGACGGCCATCTTCCTCAAGACCCAAGTAGGCGGTGAGGAAGAAGAAGCGTAACCCCCTTCCCGCCGGATGATCATGAACCCAACGTGAGTTCGGCGGGTTTTCTCAATAACAAAACCACACATTAAGCAATATGATTACTCCCATGCTTGCAGAAACCGCAGCAGCAGCGGCAGCCGTCGGGCCCGCCGGTCTGGCTGCCATCGGTGCCGGTCTCGGCATCGGCCTCATCGGCATGAAGGCCGCAGAATCCACGGGTCGCAACCCCTCCGCTTTCGGTAAGGTGCTGACGATCTCGATTCTGTTCGCGGCCCTCGTGGAAGGTGTTGCCTTCGTGGCCATCTTCATGGGCTGATGCCCGCCCCGGGTGCGTCGCTCGGCAGCGGGCGGCGCACCCCGCTCCCTTTCCCCAAACATCACCAATCGGATTCAATCACCACCATCACAACCATGAGCATTCAACCTGTATTAGCCTTCGACTTCGCGGAGTTCTCCTCGCGCTTCGGGCTGCACACGGAGGCCTTCATCGCGCACTTCATCTGCTTTGCCATCCTCGTGGCCGTCATTGTTATCTTCGGCATCAAACCCATCATGAAGATGCTGGACGAGCGGCGCGCGCGCATTGAGGAAGGCGAGGAGATGCACGCCCGCAGCCAACGCGAGCTGGCCGAGGTGCAGGAGACGGGCCGCAAGATCCTGAACGACGCCGCGGCCGAGGGCAAGACCGCCATTGAGCACGCCCGCAAGACGGCAGCCAAGCTGCAGGAGGACCTGGCCGCCAAGGCCCAGGCAGAGGCACGACAGGTGCTGGAGAACGCCAAGAGCCAGGCCGAGCGCGACATTCAGCGCGAGAAGGAGGCCCTGAAGGGCGAGTTCGCCCGCCTGCTGGCCCAAGCCACCTCCCAAGTCACCGGCAAGGTGCTGAGCGAGGCGGACCACCGCGCCATCAACGAGCAGGCCATCAACAGCCTGTAACCCCCACCCCGCAGCATGAAGATCACCAAGGAAGCCCAGGCGCAGGCCCGCCACCTCATCCGCCTCTGCATCGGCCCGGACGGGCAGCTCTGCGAGTCTACCGTGCGCATGATTGCCGACCGCATTGCCGCCGACAAGCCGCGCAACTACCTGGCCCTGCTCACGGCCTTCAAGGAGCTGGTGCGCCTGGAGACCGAGCGCCACACCGCCACCGTCACCTCCGCCGTGCCCCTCACCCCCGGCGAGCAGGAGGCCATCCGCGCCAAGCTGGATGCCCGCCACCCCGGGCTGGAGTACCGCTGGCAGACGGACCCCGCCCTGCTGGCCGGCCTTACCGTGAAGGTAGGCGATGACGTGACGGACGCCAGCGTGCGCTCCCGCATCGAGCGCCTGGCCCGCCTTTGATCCCCCTCTTCCCCAATCAACACAGCAACATTTCAACATAGATTACACCACAAACGTATGAGCAACATCGTACAGGAGCTTGAAGCACAAATTCGCAATATCAGCGCTGCTACCGTCAGCGAAAATGTAGGCACCATCAAGGCCATCGGCGATGGCGTCGCGCGCATCGAGGGCCTGAGCAACGCCATGCTCAATGAGATGATTGAGTTCCCCGGCGGCGTAATGGGCCTGGCCATGAACTTGGAGGAAAATGAGGTGGGCGCCGTGCTCATCGGCAGTGCTGCCAACCTGAAGGAAGGCGACACCTGCAAGACCACGGGCCGCCTGCTGCAGGTTCCCGTCGGCCCCGGCCTGCTGGGCCGCGTGGTGGATACCCTCGGTAACCCGCTGGACGGCAAGGGCCCGGTGCAGGCCGCCGCTTATTATCCCGTGGAGAAAATCGCCTCCGGTATCATTTCCCGCGAGGGTGTGAACCAGCCTGTGCAGACGGGTATCCTGCCCATCGATGCCATGATCCCCATCGGCCGCGGCCAGCGCGAGCTTATCATCGGCGACCGCTCCACCGGCAAGACCGCCTTGGCCATCGACACCATCATCTCCCAGGCCCGCCAAAACAAGCGCGGTGAGGAGAGCGGCGACCCCGCCTTCCGCCCGCTCTACAGCATCTACGTGGCCGTGGGCCAGAAGCGCGCCAATGTCTCCCGCCTCGTGGCCAAGCTGGAGGAGACCGGTGCCATGGCCTACAGCATCGTGGTGGTAGCCTCCGCCTCCGACAGCGCGGCCATGCAGTACCTGGCCCCCTATGCCGGCTGCGCCATGGGCGAGTACTTCATGGACTGCGGGCAGGATGCGTTGATTGTTTACGATGACCTCTCCAAGCACGCCGTGGCCTACCGCCAGGTGTCGCTCATCCTGCGCCGTCCCTCCGGCCGCGAGGCCTACCCCGGCGATGTGTTCTACCTGCACAGCCGCCTGCTGGAGCGCGCCGCACGCATCAACAGCCAGGGCGGCCGCAAGGGCGGTTCCCTCACGGCCCTGCCCATCATCGAGACCCAGGCCGGCGACGTGTCCGCCTACATTCCCACCAATGTGATTTCCATCACGGACGGCCAGATTTTCCTGGATACGGACCTCTTCTACCAGGGTGTGCGCCCGGCCATCAACGTGGGCATCTCGGTTTCCCGCGTGGGTTCCAGCGCGCAGACCAAGATCGTCAAGAAGCTGGCCGGCTCCGTGAAGCTGGATCTGGCGCAGTTCGAGGAGCTGCAGGCTTTCGCCCAGTTCGGCTCGGATCTGGACGCCGCGACCAAGGCCAAGTTGGAGCGCGGCCGCCGCATCGTGGAGCTCTTCAAGCAGGGGCAGTACGACCCCAAGAGCCTCGGGCTGGAGGTCATCGACCTGTACGCCATTCAGAAGGGTTACCTGGACGACGTAGCCGTGGAGAAGATTCAGGAGGTGCAGCGCGCCATGGAAGAGGACGCCGCCACCACCGCCCCGGATCTGCTGGCCGCCATCGAGGCGGAGAAGGCGCTCACCCCGGCCGTCGAGGAGCAGCTCAAGGCCTTCATGACCTCCTTCAAATCCCGCTTGCAGAAGTAAATCATGTCGAACCTCAGAGACATCAAACGCCGCATTAAGTCGGTACGCAACACATCGCAGATCACCAAGGCGATGCAGATGGTTGCGTCCGCCAAAATGCGGCGTGCGCAGGAGCTGGCGCTCAAGGGGCGCGCCTATGTGGCGGCCCTGGCCAACGTGCTGCGGCATCTGCAGGAGAGCATCATGGAGGCTTCCTCCCCCCTCATGCAGCAGCGCACAGCGGGCAAGGAGCTCTATGTGGTGGTCAACACCGACCGCGGGCTCTGCGGCGGTTTGAACTCCAACCTCATGAAGGAGGTGCTCACCCGCTGCCCGCACGATGCCGATTATATCACCATCGGTGCCAAGCTCAACCCGCAGTTCGCGCGCTGCGGCCTCGCGTTGCAGGCCTCGTTCTCGCTCTCCGATACCTTCTCGGATGCCGATCTCAAGCCCATCGTGGATTTCATTTCCAAGGGCTTTACGAGCGGCACCTACAAGAGCGTACAGCTCGTCTACCAGCAGTTCGTCAATGTCATGGTGCAGCGTCCGCGTATCAATCAGGTGCTGCCCATCACGCAGGAGGAGCTGCTGGCCGTGGCGAAGCAGGACGACATGGAGGACACAACGAACGGTAACTTCCTTCTCGAGCCCGGCCCCGGTGCTCTGTTGGATGCTATCCTGCCGCTCTACGCTTTCAACATGCTCACCCAGAGCGTGCTGGAGTCCAAGGCCTCCGAGCAATCCGCGCGTATGGTCGCCATGAAGTCCGCCACCGAGAACGCCAAGAAACTCATCGGCGAGCTCACGCTGGATTATAACACGGCGCGCCAGACGCAGATCACCAACGAACTTCTCGAAATTACCACCGCCATGAAGGCGATGGAATAACCCACCATTCTCAACTTCACAAAAATCTCTTAACATATGAATAAAGGTAAAATCGTGCAGATTATCGGCGCCGTGGTCGACGTCGACTTCTCCGGGGCGGAAATGCCCGCCATCTACAACGCGCTCTCCGTGGATTATATGCTGGACGGGCAGCCCAAGCACCTGGTGCTTGAGGTGGAGCAGCACCTGACGGACGGGTGGGCGCGCACCGTGGCCATGAGCTCCACGGACGGCCTGAAGCGCGGCATGGAGGTGGTAGACACCGGCGCGCCGATCTCGGTGCCGGTCGGGCCCAAGGTGCTGGGCCGTATCTTCAATGTGCTCGGCGAGACCGTGGACGAAAAGGGAAAGCCGGAGGTGGAGAAGTACTACCCGATTCACCGCGAGGCTCCCTCGCTGGAGGAGCAGGCGACGTCCTCGGAGGTGCTGGAGTCCGGCATCAAGGTGATCGACCTCATCTGCCCCTTCCTCAAGGGTGGTAAGGCGGGCTCCTTCGGCGGTGCCGGTGTGGGTAAGACGGTGCTGATCATGGAGCTGATTAACAACATCGCCAAGGCTCACTCCGGTCTCTCTGTGTTCGCGGGCGTGGGTGAGCGCACGCGCGAGGGTAACGATTTCTACAACGAGATGAGCGAGTCCGGCGTAATCGACCAGGAGCACCCGGAGAACTCGAAGGTGGCTCTGGTATACGGCCAGATGAATGAGCCCCCGGGTGCGCGTCTGCGTGTGGCTCTCTCCGCGCTTTCCATGGCGGAGTACTTCCGCGATGAGGAGAACCGTGACGTGCTGCTCTTCGTGGATAACATCTTCCGTTTCTCCCAGGCCGGTTCCGAGGTGTCCGCTCTGCTGGGCCGTACGCCGTCCGCCGTGGGTTACCAGCCCAACCTGGCGGAGGAAATGGCGGGCTTGCAGGAGCGCATTACCTCGACCAAGAAGGGTTCCATCACGTCCATGCAGGCGGTTTATGTGCCTGCGGATGACCTCACGGACCCCGCTCCGGCGACCACCTTCTCTCACTTGGACTCCACCGTGGTGTTGGAGCGTGCGCTCGCGGCGCAGGGTATCTACCCCGCCGTGGACCCGCTGGCTTCTACCTCCAAGGCGCTCAGCCCGGAGCTCGTCGGCGAGGAGCACTACCGCGTGGCCCGCGGCGTGCAGCAGACACTGCAGCGTTACAAGGATCTGCAGGATATGATCGCCATTCTCGGTATGGATGAACTCTCCGAGGCGGATAAGCTGACGGTGAGCCGCGCGCGTAAGATCCAGCGCTTCCTCTCCCAGCCTTTCGCCGTGGCGGAGGTATTCACGGGTATCAAAGGTCAGTATGTGCCCGTGGCGGAGACCGTGCGCGGCTTCGCGGAGATTCTGGACGGCAAGTGGGACTCCGTGCCGGAGGGTAACTTCTATATGAAGGGCGGTATCGACACCGTAGAAAAGAACTAAGCAGCCATGCCCATGCACTTCAAGATCATCACCCCGCTGCGCACGGCTTTGGAGGCCGAGGTGCTGGGGGTGAAGCTGCCTGGCACGGGTGGCGAAATGGAGGTGATGCCCGGTCATACGGGTATCATCACCTCCGTGGCCAACGGTGAGCTGGTGTACCGCCCTGCGGCGGGTGAGCCCGTCAGTCTCTTCGTGGGCGGCGGGTTCTTGCAGGTGGAGAATGATAACGTGCTGCTGGTGACGGACACGGCTGTCTCTGCCGGCGAGATCGACACGGACAGCGTGAGCGAGGCCGTCGAGCGGGCGCAGAAGGCTCTGCGGGAGAAGGCTTCCGTCCTCTCTCGGGAGGAGCTCGTCTACCTCGAGGCCGCCATCGCCAAGCAGATGGCCATGCTGGAGTACCGCAAGCACCACCGCAAATAACCGAACCGACCGCGTCATGCGTCGTTTCTTTCTTCTCCTCCTTTGTCTGCTCTCCTTGCCGGTTGTTTCCGCAGCCGTCAAGGAGAGTTCCGTTTATTTCATCGGCAACAGTTACACCTTCTACAACAATCTGCCCACCGTCGTGCAGGCCATGGCGGAGTCCCGGAAGATTCGGCTGAAGGTGGATGCCTCCCTGCAGGGGGCGATGGACCTGCGGGGGTTCTACACGGATTCCAATCACGAGAAGGCGCGCAAGGCGGCCACGAGTGGCAAATATCGCTGGGTAGTGCTGCAGGACCAGAGCCAAACCCCGGCGAACATTCCGGACCGCACGAAGGAGTACGTGCAGAAGTGGTGTGCCCTCGCCGCGCAGGGCAAGAGCCGTCCCCTACTCTTCATCACTTGGCCGCATGCCGCGAAGGAGGGCGGCAAACTCATTCCCATGGCGGATATGCAGCAGAAGACGGATACCACCTACTGCGAGGCCGCCGTCGCAGCCAAAGCGCGCGTCGCCCCGGTGAGCGAGGCCTGGCGCCGCTGGCACAAGAAGTACCCGGAGACCACGCTGTACGTCTCCGACGGTTCACACCCCAACAAACTCGGCACCTACCTGGCGGCCTGCGTGTTCTACGCCGTCATCTGCGAGGACTCGCCCATAGGCCTCCCCTCGCGGCTCGTCATGAAGAAGGACGGTAAGAAGCTGCTCGTGCTCCAAGTGCCGTCCAAACACGCCGAGAATTGCCAGAAAATAGCGGCGGATGTTGTCGAGCAGTTCACCGCCCAAGGCTATCTCGACAAAAAGGCCGCCCGCAACAGCACCCTGCCGGATGCGGACACCGTCCGAGCCAAACTCAAGGACGGCGTCACTTACAAGGAGCTCCGCTCCCTCATCGGCGCCCCCGTCCACACCCGTAAAGAATCCGGCGAATCCTTCTACCAATTCACCCTCCGCGACAACGCCGAGTTCTGCATCTACTGCACCCCCGCCGGCAAAGTCCTCCGCGCCACCATCGCCCGCCCCGGCTCCCCCTGCGATATCATCAACGTGGCCGAGGAATAGCCCCACACCGGGGCTCAGGCACAATTAGTTACCCTTCCGAACGGGCTTTACAAGTGCCAAATAAGGCATGAGACTCGGCACCAAGCGCTGGCCTGCCCCACAAACCAAAACCTGTGCAGAGACAAGAGCAAAGGGGAAGATCGTGCAGAACACACGCACCCACGGTTCGGACTCTACACCGTAAAGACATTTTCCTACCACCTTGATAACGATAATATGAGTGGCATATACGAAACATGCGTACTTACCGAACCTTGCCAGGAACGCAAAAAATGTTGCAGCATACCTCTCCGCAACAAAAGCCATGGAGATATAGAATAAGCAACCGCATATCATCCCGGCAGTTCCTCGTTGATAGGACTCACGAAAAGGCTCTCTGAAAGCCTCGGACAGGCCGAAAACAAACAGAATGCAGAAAATCAACAGCGCATAGTTCCGAACCTTCTCGAACACCCACGCTTCCCGACCAAAAACCATGCCCAACAAATAAAAAGCCACTCCGCTCACATGCACGGCAGGAACACCGGATATGTTCTCCTCACAAAGGAGGAAGAGGAGCAGAGATATCGTTAGCAATCCGATCGTTTTGATTCTGATTAAAACCGGACTGACCAAAGCCAAGGGCATAAGCACCTCCAGAAACCACAGTGGGCCATTAAAGGGATGCGCATCCCTAATTCCCAGAGCACTGACCCAGAATCCCGGGGATGTGAATAATCCCTCCCCCCAAAAGAAAACAAGAGCCGCGACAGCACACCAGATTACGTAGGGTATCAGGAGGAAGAAGAAACGACGCCATGCAAGCCATGATTCGGAGGGTCGCACAAAATAGCCGCTGAATAGAAAGAAGAGCGGCACTATTGAATGATCCCAAAGACATAGAACCAGTGTATTCCGTGGCACAACGAAGCTGACACCATGCTGACTGCCATGCTGTACAACCAGAACAAAGGCCGCTATAATCCGCAAAAAATCCACCCACAGGATTCTCGTCTTACTCATTCCCATCTCTGCCGGGAGTATACAGCATTCCGAATGCACACCTCGACTGCACTGTTCATTCTCAACGAGTTACGTTGTCTTGTATTCCTTCCCCACAGTAGATAACCTTGGCTTGCCAGATCAAAATTCCCTGTGAGCTCGCGCGAAATGACATATTGGACTTGACTACAGCATTCGGAATACTGTAGTCAGTAAATAATGCCTCCTTCTCAAAGGCATATGCCGCAGCCACGCTCAGAGGCGGGCGGCGGAGACGGTGCGCTGGCCGAGACGGAAGGCTTTACGCGCGGGCGGTGGCAGTGCTGACGGAGCGGATCCATGTGCTCTGGGGGAGCTGCGCGGCTTGGGCGGCGGTGAAGGGCATGCGAGGGCGCCAGTTGGTGCCGCCTTCTGTGCCGGGTAGGTTGAGGCGCACGGGTATGTCGAAGAGATCCGTCCACATCATGCAGGCGTAAGCGGAGCGGCAGGCGAAGAGGGCGCGGAAGAGGCGGTCTTTCACCTCCGGGCTCCAAGGGACGAGGGCATCGTACTCGCGGGTTACGCCGCTCCAAGCACCCAGCCAAGCCAGTACCCGCGCGCAGCCCTGCCCGGCAAGGAGTGTCTGACGGATCTCCTCCGGCGTGCGCGACAAATCAGCCGCGGCGCGGCGGGCCTCCTGCACGGCATTGTACCACACATCCCAATCACAGCGCAGCGGGGGGAAATCGTGGGTGGCGTAGGTGGCGAAGGAGCAGGGATTGTAGGTATTCCCCGGGATGATGTGCTGCTGCGCATCGATCTCCCAATGCGGGATCTTGAAACCGGCGATGCGCAGCTGGCTGAGGTTCGGGCGCACGTAGTCCGGCACGCAGCCCAGGTCCTCCCCCACCACGCGCAGCCCCGGGGCGGCCTGCAACAAACGGCGCAGCAGGCGGTCGCCCTGCATCAGGTTCAGCCGGCGATCCTCCGCCTGCCAATCCGGACGCGGACGGAAGCCCGGCCGACGCCCCCCGCAGCGCGCGGCTGCCTCATCCTCCGACAGCGGCAGGAACTCCGGGTTGCGGTCCGGCATCCAGGGGAAGGCATAGATGCGGTAAAAGCCCAGCACATGGTCGATGCGGTACATGCGGAACACCTCCGCCATCTTGCGGATACGGCGGTTCCACCACGCAAAGCCGTCCGCCTCCATCACCTCCCAGCGGTAGAGCGGAATGCCCCAGTTCTGCCCCCACTTGGCCGTAAAGGGATCCTCCGCAAAGTTCCCCTCCGCCGGCGCGCCGCCGCTCCAATCCATATCAAAGAGATGCCGCTCGAAGAACACATCCGCGCTGGCCACGGAAATACCGATGGGCACATCCCCCATCAGCAGCACCCCTGCGGCATCCGCCGCGCGGCGCACCACCGCCCACTGGCGGGCGCAGAGCCACTGAAGCCAGGCATGGTACTCCTTCTGCCCGCGCAGCTCCGGGTCACCGTTCACCCAACGGCGGATGCACGCCGGGTCCTGCTGCGGCCAGCGCCACCACGCCGTGCTGCCCATGGCCAGCGACGCCACACGGAACACCGAGAAATCCTCCAGCCATGCCCCCTCCGCCTGCACCCAAGCGCGGAACTCCCCGCGCAGGTCGGCAAAAGCCTCCTCCCCCGAGAAATGCTCCCACGCCACGCGAAAGAGCCTCCTCTTATATACGCGCACGCGCGCGTAGTCGACCAAGTCCGGCCCGCCCGGCAGCTGCAGCGGCAGGGCCTCTGCCGGGTAGGGCGGCAACTCCGCCGGCATACCGGGAATCTCCTCGAGGGTAAGGTAAAGCGGCTCCAACGCCACGCTGCTGATGGCGGAGTACGGCGAAGGTGCATCGTCCTCCCCCACGGCATTGACGGGCAGCAACTGCAGGAACCCCACCCCGTGCGCCGCCGCCCAATCAATCCACTCCCGCAGGGCCTTCAGGTCGCCTATTCCACCATCGCCATCCCGCCGCAGCGAGAAGAGCGGCATCAATATCCCGGTTTTACGTTCCAACAGCATGCTGCGCCCATTCTACCATATTTCGCCCCCGCCCTGCAATACCTTTCTAACCCGCCCCTGCCCTTTTTGCCTATTTTTGCAAAAAAACCGCCGCGGGAGCATTTTTTGCTTGCATTTCGCGGCAGAATGTGGTAGTAGCAAGCAAGCAACGTCAGGCTTCTCCGTTTGCCCATACGCGTTCATCATTTCTCACATCTTTCTCGATATGGCCTCATCCCCCAAGAAATCAGCTTCCGATGCCTCCGGCAAGGCATCCGGGTCCTCCAAATCCACCAAGAAGACAACAGCTAAGGCGGAAAAAGTCGGCAAAGACGGCATGACCCCCGCCGAACGCGAGCGAGCCAAGAAACTGCGCGCCACGATGGCCAAGCTCAAGGAAGACCCGGAGTGGGGCACCTTCCTGGAGGAACAGGAGGCCGCCCTCAAGGCCCTGCGCGACCGCCTGGCCCCGAGCGTCCAAAACACCACGCGCGATCACCTGCGCAGCGGCGCCTCCAATGTCTCCTCTTCCTCCGGCCAACACATCGGCGACGCCGGCAGCGAGGCCGAGGTGCGAGACCTCACCATCCGCCTGCTGGACAAGGACCGGGAGCAGCTTTTCGAGATCGACGCCGCCCTGCAGCGCATCAAACGCGGCACCTACGGCATCTGCGAGATGAGCCTGGAACCCATCCCCAAGGGCCGCCTCCGCGTCCGTCCCTTCTGCCGCCTCACGGTGAAGTGCCAGGAGGAATATGAGAAGAAATACGGCCCGAATGCCGCCTACAGGAGCAAAAAATCAGACTCTGTGGGCTATGCAGGGCTGGAAAATGACATAGAAAATGCGATTTCGCTTGATGAAAGCGAAGAATAGTGTATACTTTGTGGCCGCAAGTCAACACATTCAAATATGCCAAGAGACATCATCATCCTGGAATGCACCGAGGCCAAGGCAGAAGGCAAGACGGCCTCCCGCTACGTGACCACCCGCAATAAGAAGAGCCCCCGCACCCCGGGCCGTCTTGAGAAGGTGAAGTTCAACCCCTTCCTCAAGCGTCGTACCGTTCACCGCGAGATCCGCTGAGTCTTTTGCCCCACTTTCACACACTATGATTACCGAATTCCACAGCGTTGAGCGTCGTATCCGCTTCCGCACCTGCAACAAGACGATGCCGCGTCGCCGCATCGACATCCCCGCCGGTGCCGTCGATATGTGCAATCCCGAGTTCCTCGCCAAGTTCACCTCCGAGTCCGGCAAGATCCTGCCCCGCCGCGTCACCGGCGTCTCCGCCAAGATGCACCGCAAGATCACTCGCGAGATCCGTCGGGCTCGTGCCGTGAACCTTCTTCCCTAACCCCATGCTCCCGCAGGGGTATCTCGACGGCAAGAGATGTCGTTGATGTTGAGGGGGCTTGTGCGCGTCTGTCGCCAAACTCCCTCCCTCATTTCTTCCCCCTCCCGGTATGAAAAATCTCAAAGACATGCAGAATGAGCGCGACACGCGCTGCATCTCCATCGATCGCGTCGGGGTACGCGGGGTGCGCTTCCCCATCGTGGTGAGCGATAAGGCCAACCGCACCCAGAACACGGTCGCGACCGTGGCACTCATGGTCGACCTGCCGCAGGAATACAAGGGCACGCACATGAGCCGCTTTGTGGAGGCCCTGCACGACGAGGGGGAAGGCCCGCGCCGTCTGAACATTCACACCGCCCTGCGCCTCCCTAACCGCCTGTTGGAGAAGTTATCCGCCCAGCGCGCGCATGTAGAGATCGAATTCCCCTTCTTCCGGCTCAAGAAGGCCCCCGTCTCCGGCATGGAGGGGATGATGGATTATGACGTCCGTTTCGTCATCGACGCCGAGCGCTGCGGCAAGAGCCGCTTCACCCTCACCATCAAGGTACCCGTCACCACCCTCTGCCCCTGCTCCAAGGCCATGAGCACCCACGGGGCCCACAACCAGCGCGGCATCGTCACTTACTCCGTCCGCTTCGTCGGCCCGCCCATTTGGATCGAGGACCTCATCGACATGATCGAGGAGTGCGCCAGTTGCTCTCTCTACAGCATCCTCAAGCGCCCGGACGAAAAATTCGTCACCGACCACGCCTACGAGCACCCCGTCTTTGTCGAAGACCTGGTCCGCAACGTCGCCGTGGCCACGGAAAACCACACCGCCTTCTCCTGGTACCGCGTGGAGGCCGAGAACTTCGAGTCCATTCACAACCACAACGCCTACGCCTGCATCGAGCGCTCCCTGACGGACTGAAAAAGGAGGCCCCGGCACAGACTTCCTGCCGCCTATTTGGTAGAGACCGAGTGGAGCTTGACCGCGGAATAAAAGGAATTTTCGGAGACTGATTGGCCTGCTGAACTTCGGCAAGAGTTCAAGGCAAATTCATAGTAGGTGGCTTTAGAATTTTATCAAA
>CAMEZO010000045.1 GCA_945947905.1 uncultured bacterium | reverse complement strand
AGAGCGTGGGTAACCAGGTGATGTGGAAGCTGCGCGAACCCGTGAAGGCCGGCAAGGTGCGCCTGCGCATCACGGAGTCCCGCGCCTGCCCCTGCATCAGCGAGTTCTCCCTGCTCAAGATGCCTAAACAAATGCCCACGCCGACCATCACCCGCAAGGGCGACGTGCTCAACATCACCTCCGCCGAGAATTATAAGATCGTCTACACCACGGACGGCAGCATGCCCACCGCCAAGAGCAGCACCTTCTCCGAGGGGGCCAAGATGCCCAAGGCCGGCACGGTGAAGGCTGCTTACTATGACCCGAGCGACGGCAGCCTGGGCCCCGTGGCGGAGACGAATTTCGGCCTCTGCAAGGTGAAGTGGAGCGGCAAGGACAAGGCCGCCTTCGATGACGACCCCAAGACGCACTGGGAGTCCGGCGACACTCCCACCGTGGTGATCGACCTGCGCGAGACGCAGACGCTCGGGGCCTTCTCCTACCTGCCGCGCCAGGACGGCAAGGTGCAGAACATGACGGATCGCTACACCTTCGAGGTCAGCATGGATAACAAGAGCTGGAAGAAGGTGGCCGAGGGCGAGTTCTCCAACCTGCGCGCCAACCCGATCGAGCTGAAAGTGGACTTCGACGCCCCGAGCAAAGCCCGCTACGTACGCTTCACCGGCACCCGTGCGCTGGAGGGCAACGGTCAGAGCGCGGCGGAAATCAACCTCTTCCCCGCCGAGACGGCTGCGCCTGCCAAGCCCGCTGCCAAGGGCGGGAAGAAGAGCCGCGGCAAACGCGGTAGGAAATAACCGGTTGACGCACGATGTGGCTTTGGTCTAAACACGTGCCCGCAGAAAGCGAGGGGGAGTGGCAGGAACGCCTCTCCCCCCTGCCCGGCTTCGTTTCGGAGGCCGGCGGCGCCCGGGCAGACAGAATCTGCCTGCAGGTCTACACGGAAACCGAGCAAGAGGCCCTGTTGCTGAAGGCCTGCTACGGCGGGCGCACGGAGTCCATGGAGGAGAAGGATTGGGTAGCGGCAACGGCCCCGGCCAACACGCCGCCGCTGCATATCCGCGACCGCCTGATTCTGTCCACCGGTGACGACCCGGAAACCTTGGCAGCCCTGCGCGCTGCCTACCCCGGGCGGGAGGTGCTCAGCTTCCCCGCTGAGATGGCATTCGGCACGGGTAACCACGCCACCACGGCCACCTGCCTGCGGATGATGTGCGACTGGGTGAAGCACCGCCGCGAGCCTTGGACGCTCGCGGATATTGGTTGCGGAACGGGTGTGCTGGCCCTGGCCGGTATGCGTCTGGGCGCACAGCGGGCGCTGGCTTTCGACTTCGACCCCACGGCGGTGGAGATTGCGCAACGCAACGTGGAGCGCAACGGCGGCGCCGCGGGTCTCACCCTTTTCCGCGCGGATGTCTTTGAATGGAACCCGGCCCCGGAGGACGCGGCAGACCTGGTGGTGGCCAACCTGTTCTCCACCGTGTTGCAGCGCGCCTTCCCCAAGCTCAAGGCCGCCATGAAACCGGACGGCGTCCTGATTATATCCGGCATTCTGAACACGCAGGCAGCGGAAACGCTGGAGGCCGCGGAGCAGGCGGGGCTGCGCTGTATGCAGGTTCGGAAGCGCGGAAAATGGACGACGGCCCTCCTCATTTTATTATGAATATCCTGGCACTGGAAACATCACAACCGCGCGCTTCTCTCTGCCTTTCCCGGGACGGCGAGACTCTTTTTACCGCGTCTTGGGAGGCGGAGCGTAATCACGACGCCTACCTTTTCCCGGCGCTGCAGAAAGCCCTGGCCTACCCGGAGGCGGCGGAGCTGCACACCGTTTTGGTAGGCTCCGGCCCCGGCAGTTACGGCGGGGTGCGCGTAGCGCTGGCGGCGGCGGTGGGTGTGGCGACCGTGCGCGGCGGGCGGGTGGTGGCTTTCGGTTCCTGGGAGCCCTTTGCCGCTCCCGGGCTGAGCATCATCTCCGATGCCCGACGCAACGGCTGGACCGTGCGCCGCCCGGACGGGAGCATCGAGGTGCTCAGCGCGGAGGAGGCACGCGCGCTGCCGGCCCCCGTGGCCTCCGTCGAGCGGGCGGAAACCCTGGCCGCCGCCGGTATTACCGTGCAGCAGGCGGGACTTATCCCCACGGCGGAAGCCTTGGTGCGCGCCTGGCTGGCCCTGCCCGCCGAGCAACGCGAAGCCCTGGCGGCCAAGCCCGCGGAGCCGATCTACGTGCGCCCGCCGCACATTGTGCCAGCCAAGCGCAAACCCTGGGAGATCCGCCATGGCTGAGATCGTGCACAGCTGCCGACGCTGCGGTGCCTGCTGCCGCTGGGAGGGCGATGTGTGCCTGACGGATGAGGATATAACCGCTATAGCCTCCTACCTCGGGTTGACCGAGCCGGACTTCATCGAGCGCTACTGCCGCCTGCAGCGCAACCGCCGGGGCCTCTCGCTGATCGACGCCCCGGACGGGGCCTGCATCATGCTGCGCCCGGACGGCTGCTTCATTCAACCCGTCAAGCCCCGACAGTGCCGGGATTTCCCGCTCAAATGGAACTTCCCCGGCTGGGAGCAGCGCTGCCCCGGCGCCGGAAAATCTGCTACCTGATCTACCATGCTCCGCAGACTCACCGCTTTTTTCCGCACGCGATTCCGCGCCGTCCAGCACCGCATCCTGCGATGGCGCCTGACGCTTGCCGAGCTCTTTGCCAAGGCACCCAAGCGCCTGACCCCACGCCCCGAGACCCGCCGCAGCCATGCGGATGTGATCATCAATTTGTTCGCGGCTGTCATCCGACGCTCCGGGGAAAGCACGGATGACGTGAAGGAGGCGGCCATGGATATCCTGCGTTCGGATTTCCCGAACGTGGAGCATGTGTGGCTGCGTGAGCACTTCCAGCGGGCGCTGGATTCCCCCGCTACGGCTAACATCAAGCTGCTGCTGGCCGCCATTCGCCGCACGGAGCCGGAGCGCATCTCCCTGGCGCTGGAGATTTTCGCCCTGCTGAGCCGCGTGGGCGGGCGTCTTTCCACCCCGGAGCTGTTCGAGGAGGTGTGCTATGGCCTGAGTCTGCCCGGAACGGCGGGTATCATCACTTCTCTGATTAACACGCCGGGCAAGGATGCGTTGCGCCCCATTGAGTGTGTAGCATTTAACGGTGGCAAGAAGGAGTTCTGTGTCTCCCTGTCACCCGTGGATGCGGATTTCAACTTCCGCGTGCTGCGCTGCGTGAACTTCGTGATCGTGGTCAACGATTCCAGGTATCCGCTCACGGCGCGCGGGGTTCGTCTGTTGCAGGGAGACCTGATTCCCCTGGCTCCGGCGCAGGGTATTGAGCTTAAAAGCGGTTTGCTCAGCTACGAGAGTATTTGTTTCCTGTTGCAGTCACGCTCTACCGGGCTGCGCGTACTGAACTACCTGAACGAGGGGCGGGACGGACTGTATGTAACGGCGCGGCGCACCCGCAACAGCATTGCCCGCGTGCGGCGCGGGCTGGATGTGCAGATGGAGCTGCTGCGCCGTGAGACGAACCTGCGTGTGGAGGGAACCCTGCTGCTCCCCGGTCAGGTCTGCACTCTCTCCTATTACACCCCCTTCACCGTGCACGGCGAGGGGCCGTATGAGATTGCGGACCTGTATGTCGGCTCGGAGCGTGAGAAGTCCTTCCAGTTGGATCCGAAGGTGCGGAAAATCACCGTTACCAACCTCCCGTCCGTCAACCAAGCCGGCACACTTATGCTCGCACCGGGGCTTGCTCCCGGCGTGGTGTTTGAGGTGAGCTTCAGCCGAGACTCTAACACCGGAACCCTTCGCTTGGTGGAGGGAGACAGCAGCTCCCTGGCGGTGGAAGGTGTGCCGGTTCGCGGCGATACCCCGCTGAAGGACGGTAATCTCATCTCCCTGAGCGCCGTGCAGCACCTGCGCTGCCGCTTCTCCGCCGGCGTGCTGGATGAGGAGTCCGGCGCCATTGACACCCTGCGGGTTCGCGGTCTCACCCGCGACTTCGTGCGCGCGGGCCGAGTGGTGGATAACATCGACTTCGAACTCTGCCGCGGCGAGATGGCGTGTATACTCGGCCCCAGCGGATCCGGTAAGAGCACGCTGTTGAATATTCTGGCCGGTCATCTTTCGCCCTCCTTCGGCTCCGTTTTCTATAACAGTGAACGTCTCACGCCGAACAATGAAAACCTGCGCCGCCACATCGCCTTTATCCCCCGCGAGGATATTTTGGACGAGGCCATGACGGTCGGCGAGCACGTGTACCAGGCATCCGTGGCGCGGCGCCCCTTCCTGGGCCATACGGATCGCATGCGGCGCGTGCTGGCAGTGCTCAATTATGTCGGCATTTCTCAATTAGCAGGCCGCAGTGTCGGCCGCCGCGGGGAGCGCACTATCTCGGACGGCGAGCGCACGCGCCTGAACCTGGGGTTGGATCTGACGGGCACGGCGGAGGTGTTCCTGATAGATGAACCCATCAGCGGACTGGCCTCCGGCGATGCGGAACGGGTGATTGACACGCTCAGTGATATGGCGAACGGGCGCATCCTCATCTGCACCCTGCACCGCCCCGCAGCCTCCATCCTGGCTCGCTTCAAGAAGGTGATGCTGCTGGATCGGCACGGCAAGATGGCCTTTTGGGGCACGCCGGAGGAGCTGCTGGCCTACTTCCGCGAGGCCGCTCGGGAGATGAATCTGAACATACCGCCCTCCATCGAGACCGCCGGCGGGGCCGATTATGTGTTCGAGGTGCTTGAGGCCCCTTTCCGCAAGGTCTCCCGACCCGGCGATCCCTCGCTGTGGCAGACCCGCTTCGAGCGCTATGCTTTCGGCAGCGGGGGGAGCGTGCCGCCTACGCTGCCGGAGGAGTTGCGGGACAAGGAGATTCCGCGCCTGCCGCGCCGCACCCCCGCCGAACTCTGGCGTCTCTTCCGCCTGTGGGTCAGCCGCACCTTCCTTTCGCGCGTGCGCGGCCGCTTGGGTCTGTACGCGATGTTGCTGGAGGGGCCGGTGCTGGCGATTCTGATAGCCGGCACCCTGCGTGCAGCCTCGGATACCCCCTACACGTTCTATAAATCTCTGCATATTACCGAGTTCCTCTTCCTCTCCCTGGTGCTGGCCATGTTCTTCGGGTTGACGGATGCCGCCTGCGAGATTCTGCGGGATCGGCCGCTGCTGCGGCGCGAGAGTAACTACAAGCTCTTCATTTCCGGTTATCTGCTTGCCAAAGTGCTGGTGCTCACCCTGATTGCGGCGGTGCAGTGCGGACTCTATCTGCTCGTGGGGCACCGCATCCTGGAGCTCGAGTATATGTTCTGGCCGCATATGCTGGTGATGACCCTGACGGCTTTTATCGGCATCTCGCTCTCCCTGATGGTGTCGGCGCTGGTGACATCGGCGCGCACGGCCATGAACATCGTTCCCCTGCTGCTGGTGCCGCAGATCCTGCTGGCGGGTGCGCTGGTACAATTCCACGAGATGAACGAGTTCAGCCCCAAGGTTCCGGAGGAACTGGTGCCGGGGTTCATCGGTCACGCCTTCACCAACCTGCGCCACCGTGTGGCTTACCAGGACGAAACAACGCACGATATCAAAACAAAGGCCGTGCCCCTCATTGCGGAGTTCTGCCCCCTGCGCTATGCTTTCGAGATGCTTTTCGTGGTGCAAACGACCGAGAATCGCTGGGATTTGGAGAATACGCGTATCAACGACCGACGCGATGAATTGAAAGATTCCGCAGACGGGGAACGCATCCGCTTCATTCAGCGCACGGCCCTGCTCCTCAACGGCTCGGCTACGCACGCGGATGAGGCTCGTTCGCTGCTGCGCCGCATCCGGAAGGCGGTGCTGACGGAGGATTCCAAGATGGTGGAGGATCTGACGCGTGAGCTGGAGGAGCGGGAAGACGATCCGAATGCGCAGCCACTGGAGTTCTTCTTCTCCAATAAAGATTTGGTAACCATGCAGGAAGGTGTCAAGACGGCCCGTAAAGATGCGCGCCTGACGGAGCACCGGGGGTTCTTCCTTTCACCGCGTCAGGCCCCGCTTTTCGGCAGTATTAACCAAGAGACGGATGAGGGTTCTGTGTCGACCGTTTGGCGGGATGCCATTTACCTGCTGATCATGGGCCTGTTCCCCGTGCTCGTCTCGGCGTGGCGCTTGCGGCAGATTGTGCGGGGACGCTGATTACAGCTCGAGCCGCAAGCCGTCGTACGCAAGAATAACACCCTTCGGCAGGTTGCGGCTGACATCTTCGTACTCCACGCTGTGGCTGGTGTGCGTCACCACCCCCAGCTCGGCCTCCAGGGCTTGCATCTCTTCGGCGCTCTGCTGCACGCTCATATGTGAGCGATGCGCCTTGTCGAAATTCAGGCCATCCATGGCCAGGGCCGTCAAGCCCTGCAACAGGGGACGGGAGGTCTCGGGAATTTCCTTGACATCCGGCACATAGCCGAAGGACGCCCCGCCGCTTCGGAATACATAGCCGCAGGTCTCTACCGTGCCGTGCAAGACAGGCACCGGTGTCACCTCGATATCGCCCACACGGAAGGGCTTGTTGCCGTGTTCATGCGGCTCGGGGCGCACATAACCGTGGTATTGATTGCTGAAAGCCCAGGCGTACATGGTGCGCAGTTGGTGCAGGCAGCCGGCCCCCGCATACAAGGGCAGCGGGTCCTCACGTCTCCAACAAAAAGCGCGCAGTTCATCGAAGCCCGCCACATGGTCCAAATGCTCGTGCGTGTAGAGCACGGCATCCAGCCTCCGCAGGTTCTCGCGCAGAGCCTGCCAGTGCAGATCCGGCCCGCTGTCCACCAACAGGGCCGTCTCGCCGCTGCGCACCAGCACGGAGGCTCTCGTGCGCCGATTTTTCGGGTTGAGTGAGGTGCAAACGGGGCAGTCGCAGCCTATCATCGGCACCCCGACGGAGGTGCCGCATCCCAAGAAAATTATCTCCATGCCTGAATTTTGGTTTCCAATCCGGCGGATATTATGCCATAATAGCGGCACAAAGCAAGGCTAAAGATATGCTGGCACTTCTCAAAATTCAAAACCTGGCGTTGGTGGATGAACTGGTGTGGGAGCCCTGCGCGGGTTTTCTGGGCATCACCGGCGAGACAGGTGCGGGTAAGTCGGTTATCATGGGCGGCATTGCCCTGGTGCTCGGCGAGCGCGCGGATAAGGGGCTCATCCGCAGTGGGGAGTCGCAGTGCTGCGTGTCGGCCATGTTTCACCTGCCTCATCCCGGGGTCGTCAACGCCTGCCTGGAGGAGGCCGGGGTGCCTCCCTGCGAGGAGGGGACGCTCATCATCCGCCGTGTGATCACCGCTACGGGTAACAGGCAATTCATCAACAGTACCCCTGTTACCCTCAACCTGCTGCGCCGCGTCGGCTCCGGTTTGGTGGATATGCACCACCCGGAGGCTCACCGCTCCCTGACCGCACCGGAGCGCCAGCTCGATTTGTTGGACGCTTATGCGGAGGATGCCCCCCTGCTCCGCGACTATGCGGAGGCCTATCAGGCCTGGACCGAGGCCCGCCGTGCGCACCGCGAGCTGCTGGAGAGCGAGATGGCGACGGAGCGCGAGTTGGATTTCCTGCGCCACCAGGTGGAGGAAATCGAGAGCGCCGGCTTCACGCAGGAAGAAATCGCGGGATTGGAGGAGCGTTGGCAGCGCGCGCGGAACTCCTCGCGCCTGCGGGATACGGCTCTGCCCATGTTGCAGCTGGTGGAAGGGGATGAAGAGGGCCTGCTCGCTCAACTGCGGCGCTTGGTGCGCCACGGGCGGGATCTGGAGCGGCTGGATGCCTCGGCTGCGGCTTGGATAACGCCTATCGAGTCCATGGTGGAGGAGCTGGAGGATTTGGACGACAAACTGTGCGATTATCTGGATAATCTGTGCGCGGATCCCGCTGCCTTGGCCGCGCTGGAGGAGCGCATCGCTTTGTTGGATACGATCAAGCGCAAGTACGGCGCGGATTGGGAGGCCGTTTCGGCGCATCTCGAGGCCTGTCGGGAGAAGCTCGCGGAGGTGGATAACCGGGAGGACCGCCTGGCCGCCCTGGCCGAGGAAGAGGAACGCTGCCGTGCCGCCCTGCTCCGCTCGGCTGCGGTGCTCTCCGCCGCCCGAAAGAAGGCCGCCCCGCGCTTGGAGCGGGCCTTCCTGGAGCACGCGGCACAACTCGGGTTCCGCCAGTCCCTCTTCTCTGTGAACCTGCAGGCGGCGGAGTCCCCCGGCCCGCACGGTGCCGAAGGCGTCGATTTTCTCTTCGGCCCGAACCCCGGCGAGCCGCTCAAGCCCCTGCGTCTCATCGCTTCCTCCGGCGAGCTGGCGCGCGTCATGCTGGCCCTCAAGAGCGCCCTGGCCAAACAGGATGATACCCCCCTGCTCGTCTTTGATGAGATAGATGCTAATGTGGGCGGCGAAATCGCCCGCGCCGTCGGCATGAAAATGCGCGAGCTGGGCCGCGACCACCAGGTCATCGCCATCACTCACTTCCCCCAGGTGGCTGCCCTGGCGGATCACCACTACCTCATCGCCAAGCACACCGAGCACGGCCGCACCGTCTCCCGCCTCCGCGAGGTGCGCGATGATGACCGCATCGCCGAGCTGATGCGCATGCTCGGTACCTCCGGCCCCGCTGCCGCCGCCCACGCCCGCGCCCTCTTGCAGGTGTGAGCGGCCGGACTTTTTCGCTTGACGCTGCGAAGATTGATTGATACAATCACCCCGTGATACTCAGGGATATTAACAGAGAATTATTTGCAGCGGTTGAGGCGCGTGATACGGAGCGTGCGAAGAAACTGCTGAAAGAGGGTGCGAACCCTTTTTATCGTTTCTCGGATAGACCGAGTTGTTTGTTGAAGGCTGCTGAGTTGGGGGCCGGGGACCTCGTCGACCTGTTTGTTCTGACTGAGTTAGAGGACGAGGACAAGGGAGAGATGTTGGTAGCCTATGCTGCCGGCGGACACGCAGAGGAAGTGCGTCGACTTCTGGCAGAGGGGATTTACGTCGACGCCCGTGGCTATGGTTGCAGTACCCCGTTGATCAGCGCCGCACGTCATGGTCACGGTGAGATTGTCAATATTCTCTTGGATGCCGGGGCGGATATTGATTGGGAAGAAACCTACGAATTGGGCACCGCCCTGATGCAGGCCGCCGAGAATGGACACACCCATATCGTGCGCCGCCTGTTGGAAGCCGGGGCGGATACGACGGAACCCTCTCGCTCGGGATGGATTCCGCTGACCCTGGCGGCAAGGGAGGGACATGACGACATCGTTCGCATGTTATCGGAGGCGAATCCGGAAGCGGACTACAGGGGAGCCTTGCTGCACGCCTACGCCTCAGGCGGTAACGCCGCGGAGGTTCGTCGTCTGCTGAATGAGGGGGTGGAAGCGGACTCGACTAAACTTACGGATGACGACGAATCCGAGCAGCCGGAGACGGCACTGATCGCTGCTGCCGGTAAGGGGTCGATTGAGGTGGCCTCTTTGCTGTTGAGTGCCGGGGCAAATCTCCATATCATTGATGACGAGAAAGACTCCGCCCTTCTCAAGGCGGCTGCGAATAAGCACCCGGAGATGGTCAAATACCTGCTGGAATCCGGGGCGGATGCGAGCGGGGAACAGGGCACGCTGGCTCTGGGATGTGCCGTATCGAACAGTGACTTCGAGTCGGTTCAACTCTTGCTTGCAGCCGGGATAGATGTCAATCAGGGGGACGCCTTCATCTATGCCTGTGAGCGCGGGGAAACAGAGATTGTGCGCCTGCTGCTGAGCCATGGCGCGGATGTGGAGTCTGTGGACTTTCACAGGAGACCTGCCCTTTTACGTGCCGTGGAGGAGGGTCATGCGGATGTGGTACGGTTGCTCCTGGATGCCGGAGCAAAGTTGGACGATAAACAGGCATACGGAATACTTCAGCGCTCCTATCTGCTCGTTGCCGTTGAGCACGAACACAGAGAGGTCGCGCGCCTGCTGCTGGAGCGGGGAGATTATACCCAACCGAAAAACGCGTACGGAATCGAGGCCCTGAGTTGGGCCGTCGAGCACAATTCACAGGAAATGGTGATGTTGCTGCTGGACTCCGGAATGGACGTCGACAGGGAGGGGGATTGTGATTTTCCTCTCTATTCCGCAGCCAAACTCGGGCGCACGGCAATTGTGCGGCGCCTGCTGGATCGCGGCGCTGCCCGCCGCGGCGTAAACACCACCGGTGAACCGACTCCGTTACTCATCGCAGCAGAAAAAGGTTATCAGGATATTGTCGCTATGCTGCAGGAGGAAGCACGAACGCCGGAGGAAGAAAAAAAGCTGTTTGCCGCCTATGCTGCGGGCGGCTTTGCGGAGCAACTGCGGCACCTGTTGGATAGGGGGGTGAACATTGTCCGCCCCGTTGAGCCCGAGGGGAGTACTCCCCTGATGCGCGCAGCGGCTTCCGGACGTACGGAGGTAGTGAAGATGCTGCTGGAGGCCGGGGCAAGGGCGGAGCCGTGCCATTCGAGAACCGGTTATACCGCTTTGCACATGGCTGCCGCCGGCGGGTATATCGAGACGATGCAGCTGCTTCTGGAGGCGGGGGCCGACATGATGGCCGAGGATTATAACAGAGATACCGCATTGACGACCGCTGTCAGACACGGCGCCTCCGTGGAAGCGATTGACTTCCTGATGAAGCGGATGAAGAGTCCGGTGGAGCAGGAATGCGCCTTATTAACCGCTGCCCACTGCGGGCGGGTGGACGCGATCGAGCTTCTCTCGGCGGCCGGAACCGACATCGATACCTTAACAATTAACGAGTCTACCCCTCTCATGTTGGCCGTCAAATACGGTTATGGGGACACGGTTGCCGCGCTGCTGAAAGCCGGGGCGAATCCGAATGCAGTGAACAAGGAAGGGGATAGTCCCCTGCTGCGGTCTATCAGCGTTCAAGACCGCATCATCATTCAGATGCTGTTGCGTGCCGGGGCGAATCCGAATCACACCGACCGAGAGGGGAACTCCGCCCTGATGTTGGCCATCTCCGGGGAATTCTTCGCCCTCCTGCCGCAGATGCTGGAGGCCGGCGCGGATCCCAACATCACGAACTCGGAGGGTGTAAGTGCCTTGATGACGGCGGCTGCAACGGGAAGGGACAAGCTCGTGCACATGTTGTTAGATGCCGGGGCCGATGTCCTGCTGCGGGACAAGAATCATCGGGATGCCCTGATGTGGTGTGCCTCTGCCGAATTCGGAGACGGAGAGATTGCCCGCATGCTGTTGGCTGCCGGCGCAAGTCCCACCGAAAAGGACAGGAAAGGCCGAACCCCGCTGCTCCTCGCCGCAGAGAATTCGAATGCTCTCGTGATCGAGGCCTTGGTTAAAGCCGGGGCGGACACAGAGGTGCGGGATCGGCGGGGCAGAACCGCGCTTTTCATGGCGGTGGAGCAGTCGGCGTCAAATTCCGTCAAGGTCCTGTTGGAGGCCGGGTCCGATCCGAACACTCGGGATAAGAAGGGAACTCCCGCCATAGTCATCGCCGGACAGCATGAAACATACTCGTCGTCCGACGACGATGACTGCTCGATTGTGAAACTTCTCCACCGCGCCGGGGCCGATATCAATGCACGAGACAGCGAGGGAACGACAGCACTGATGGCGGCCGCTGCGGAGGATTACATTGAGACAGTGCGTGCCCTTCTTGCAGCCGGAGCCGATGTCAACGCACAGGACGACGAAGGAACGACCGCGTTGATGGTAGCCGCCGCGGAAGATAGTCATGAAACGGCGAAGGAGCTTCTGACAGCGGGAGCCGACATCACCCTCCGCGACGAAAACGGCGAGACCGCCCTGCAGATAGCACGCGCAGCCTTCAGCAAAAACGTGACCCGTCTGCTCCGCCGCGCCGGGGCGAAGTAGCAAACAGCGTACACGCCTGCTACCTTAGGTAAAACCGGAGAGGGTAACTCGACAGGAGATTACTTTCCCTGAAGCACAGCGCCCGCCTTTTCTCTTTTGCGAGGCCTCTGTTTCTTCAGGAAATTGCGGTATTCCTCCTCCATTCGGAGCAAAAAGGTACTCGGAATGCCCGTAGCACGTTCGAGCCCGCATGCCATATCTCGGGAGATAGGGCAGCTTCCCTTGAGAAT
Source organism: uncultured bacterium (assembly GCA_945947905.1). GTDB lineage: Bacteria > Verrucomicrobiota > Verrucomicrobiia > Verrucomicrobiales > Akkermansiaceae > Akkermansia. The sequence continues at coordinate 3,871 of CAMEZO010000045.1, read as the reverse complement.
GCGGGTGATCTGACCCACCTCAATTCCGGAGAGGGCAGCCAGAGACTCCTTGCTCATGCACAGTGTCTCCATTGCCTCCTCGATCGTGGCACCGGGCGGAGTGCAATAGTCAAGCTCCAAGTCATTGAGCGGTATGATGTCGTTATTCATAATGTTCAGTGGTAGTCAATACAAAGTTCCTCTATAGTTACCGACGTAATCGTTTTCAAGTGTTCAACACTTCCGTAATTTTCCGTGGGATGATGATCGGTACTGATGATAATCATTCGCCTGTTGGCGTTAATTTTTAAGGCCCATTGTCCTCTTCTGTCGCCATGGAGAAGATGAAAGCCTGTACCCGGAAGGATGGAGAGTACATATAAGTTCTCTGACTGCTTCATTTCGCTTATACGCTGCATGATCTTCTTCGCCGAATCAGCTCCGAAGTTTTCAATGATAGACGCTCTTTTAGTGAGTAGCTTCATCATTCTGTTGTTTTTCGGCAGTACGATCATCCTTCCTACTTGTAAAGACCATTATAATACCCGATTCCCGGAAGTCAATACTTATCTCCGTTTTTATCAGAAAAAACCTGCAAAACCGCCTCATCGATGTTAGCCTGAGCAAGGCATGTCACGATTCTCCTCGAATGAATGCTGCAAGGCTTTTCGACACGGCTTAGAGGGAAAACTTGCATACGGGGTGTGGTTTGGGCTTGCCAAAGGCGGGGGCGAGGTGGTATAATGCCGAGCGGCATGAAAGTTATCACGATTTACGGGAGCAAGAGCGACCTGCCCTTCATGGAGCCGGCGCGGGCCTACTTTGCAGAGCAAGGCGTGGAGCACGAGGAGGTGGTGTATTCCGCGCACCGGGATTTACCCGCCCTGTTGGAGTACCTCAAGGGGCTGGAGGCGAGCGGCACGAAGGCTGTGCTGCTGTGCGTGGCGGGGCTCTCTGCGGCACTGCCCGGGGTGGTGGTCATGAACACGGAGCTGCCGGTCATCGGCGTGCCGGTTCCCTGCGGGCCGCTGAACGGCGTGGATGCCCTGCTGGCCATCAGTCAGCTACCGGGCGGTGTGCCTGCCACCACGGTGGGTCTGCACAAGAAGACCCCGCTGAATGCCGCCATGGCCGCCCACCGCATCCTTCGCTTGGCCGAGTAGACTTTTCACCCATCACCGCGCACCCCGACCATGAGCAACATCGGCAGCGAAGACCTGAACAACAAGCTGAACGCCTGGGCGGAGCACATCCGCGCCGGTGTGCTCCCGGGGGAGAGTTTGGCCCTCGTCGGGCTTATCCGCCACGGGGATGTGCTGGCACGGCGCTTGGCGGAGAAACTGCAGCGGGCCGGCATCAGCGTGCACTGCGGTGCGCTGGACATCTCGCTGTACCGGGATGACTGGGACCTGCAGGCGAACAAGATGCCCCTGCACTCCTCCTACCTGCCCTTCTCTACGGATGGGCTGAAGGTGATCCTGATCGATGACGTCATCCACACGGGGCGCACGGTGCGGGCGGCGCTCAACGCACTCTTCGAATACGGGCGCCCCGCAGCCGTGGAGCTGCATTGCCTGGTAGACCGCTGCGGTCGCCAGTTGCCGATTCAACCGGACTACACGGTCTACCCGACCCCCATGGAGCGCGAGGTATCCGTGCACCTGCAGGAGATTGACGGATATGATGATATAGAATACTAACCCCCTTCCCTTTTTTCCATGAAACCGAGAAAAGATTTACTGACCATCGGCTCGCTGAGCGACGAGGACATCCACACCATCCTGGACAGCGCGAAGGCGATGAAGGACATCTTCACCAAGAGTGTGAAGAAGGTTCCCGCGCTGAAGGGCAAGTCCGTGTTGACGCTTTTTTATGAACCGAGCACGCGCACGCGCTCTTCGTTCGAGGTAGCCGCCCACCGGCTTTCTGCAGATGTGACCACATTCACCGTCGGCACCTCCTCCGTGGTGAAGGGCGAGAGTGTTCACGACACGATTGATACGCTGATGAGCATGAAGATGGACTACATCATCGTGCGTCACAAAAACAGCGGCATTCCGGCGGTGATTGCGAGGCATTGCAAGGCGGCGGTGATCAACGCCGGCGACGGTGCGCATGCCCACCCCAGCCAAGCTTTTCTGGATGCCTTCACCATCCGCGAGAAATTCGGCACGGTAGCCGGGCATCGTGTGGTGATTATCGGTGATATTCTGCACAGCCGCGTGGCGCGCTCCACCTGTTGTATTCTGCAACGCTTGGGGGCGGAGGTGGCCTACATGGGCCCCGGCTCGCTGGTGCCCGCCCGCGAGCACTGCGGGGTGCCCGTTTTCCGCGATTGGGACGAGGTATTCAGCTGGAAGCCGCACGTTATTTATCTGCTGCGCGTGCAGAATGAACGCATCGATACCCCCTTCTTCCCCACGGCGGATTACCACCGGGCTTTCGGCGTGACCGAGGAGCGCTTGAAAGTCATCGATGACTGCGATGCCGCCATCATGCACCCCGGCCCCGTGAACCGGGGCGTGGAGATCTGCGATGCGGCCATGGACTACCGTAACTGCTTGGTGTGCAACCAGGTGGAGAACGGCATCGCCGCTCGCATGAGTATCTTGTATCATCTTACCCCCCAAACGCAAAATCATGAATAAGACTTACCTTACCGATGTAACATTGACGGATGGCAGCCGTCGGGATGTCTGCCTGGGCGGCGGCGTCTGCGGGAGCGGGGACTCGCCGTGGCCGGGGATCAAGCTGCGGGAGCCCATTCGCTGCACGCCTGCGGGGGAAATGAGCATACCGGACGGCGCACGGCGCATTGATGCCGCGGGTAAGCTACTGATGCCGGCCCTGTTCGACCTGCATGCCAAGGTCGAGATTGCGGGGTGCAGCAAGCGGGAGTCCGTGATGCGCACGGGGCAAGCCGCCCAGCAAGGAGGTGTGTGGGGTATGCTGGTGATGCCCACCCCCGGCTTTTGTTTTGATAACTCAGATAAGCTGGACAGCTTCCGGGACATGGTGCTGCACCGCTCGGCGGCGGAGATGTTGCCCGCCGGCTGCATTTCCGTCGGTATGCAGGGGGAGCAGCAGGCGCCGTATAATACGCTCATGGCGCGCGGCGTCAGCATTCTGAGCGATGCGGGCCGCATGCCGCACAGCCTGCTGATGTTGCACCGGGCCATGAAGTATGCCGCCTCTACCGGTTATACCTTCGCCCTGGCCGGTGATGTGCCGGAGCTTACCCGCAACACCTACCTGCACCCCGGCACGACTTCCTACCGACTCGGCCTGCACGGCACCCCCGCCTGCGCGGAGGAAATCGGACTGGAGACCATCATCCGTCTGGCGAAGGATGCCGGCGCCAAGCTGCATGTGCAAACCGTCAGCACCGCCGGCGGGGTTGACATTATCCGCCGTGCCAAGGCCGCCGGTTGCAGCGTAACGGCCGAGGTAGCCCTGCACCACCTGCTCTTCACGCACGAGTCCGTGGGCGACTACGACACCACCTTCAAAACCCTGCCCCCGCTGCGTGACCGCTCAGACTGCGAGGCCCTGATCGAGGGCGTGAAGGATGGCACGATTGACTGCATCGTGAGCGACCACACCCCCTGCATTCCCTTCGCCAAGAAGCAGGACTTCATCACCGCGCCGCAGGGCATGGTGATGCTGGATACCATGCTGCCGGCCATCTACACGCACCTGGTGAAACCCGGGCTGCTGAGCTGGGAGGACGTGGTGCGTGCCTGTTGTGTGAACCCGCTGCGGCTGCTTGCCCCGGAGTCCATGGAGGACGATGAGGAGGACATCTCCCGCGGGGTGCCTCTCCTGTTATTCGATCCGACGGTGTGCAGCCGGGTAACAGCCGATACTCTCCCCTGCGGCGCGCTCAATGCCC
>CAMEZO010000044.1 GCA_945947905.1 uncultured bacterium | reverse complement strand
GACAAGCCCATTGGCAGAATTAAGTATGCACTAAATTAATTCCGCCAACAGGTAAGGACTCCCTCTTTAACCTCGAACATATGCTCCGCCGTGAATTCCCCTGCCGCAGGGGCGGCGGCGGCGGCGATGAAGGAGGGCAATCAAGCCGATGAGGGTGAGTGTGGCACTCCCCGGCTCCGGAACTTCAAGACAGAGGTAGGCTGAGCCTTGTTCAGTGCGTATTGTAACCCGTTGTCCCGATCCTCCGCTTACAGTGCATTTGAGTTGATCTAATGTGGGGGCTGTGCCCCTGAATTCCATGAGGTAGGTGACTCCGTTATCGCCGAGCCTGAAGCCGTTGCCGATGTTGATGATGATGCCGGAGAAATCAGTGTTGCATGTGAGCGAATCACTACGGGAAAGCAGCTTATAGCACGGGGAGTTCAAATCCAGCGTCAGCGTGCCGCTGAGGTTGAGGTTTAATGTTACATCAACCGCAGCAACGGCAGATTGTGCTGAAGATGCGGCAATGGTAACATTGTTCAGAGTCACGGATGTGGCTTGCAGAAGATAGACTGCATCGTCATTTTTGAGAGAAAGTTTCTCGATTGTGACATCTGAGGCAAGCATTTGGGCGTAGGCTAGTTGTCCCATGTCAGAGCTCGACAGATGCAACTGTTCGGTGCCTGTTTTACCGGTCAGTGTAATCGACGACGCACCTGCGCTCCATGCTTCACCGCAACCCTTGATTTCGATGGGAGAAGCTATCGTTATCGTAGAAGCTGACGTATCTTCCCACGCCGTCTTCAGCTCACCCTGCGTACTCACCTCCACTGCTGCCGAGGAGAGGGGCAGCAGGGAGGCGAAGAGCGTTGCCAATGTGAGCAAACGTCTCATGATTGCAGGGAGATGCTCACGTCGTCGTCCTGCACGCCGAGGGCGACAGAAGCGACCTGCCGTTTCTCGAGAACGGATTGGAGCATGAGTGCGCTGAGGCGGGGGAGGATGTTCTGCGTGATGATGTTATCGATGATGCGCGCACCGGCATCGGCGCGTTTGGCGCGGGCCATGATGAAAGCATTGAGCTCCTCGCCCCAGGTGAGCTTGGCCCCGTAGCCGGCGGCGAGACGCTTGGCGACCTTGCCGAGCTTGAGCCCGGTGATCTTGTCCATCACCTCGCGACTGAGCGGGAAGTAGGGGATCACGGTAATACGGCCCAGCAGCGCGGGCGGGAAAACCTTGAGCAGGGCACCGTGCATGGCCTCCGCCACCTGCTCCTGCGAGGGCATGAGCTCGGGATCCGCGCAGAGCGCCATCATCTCATCCGTGCCCACATTCGTGGTCAGCAGAATGACCGTATTGCGGAAGTCAATCAAGCGGCCCTCGCCGTCCTCCATGCGCCCTTTATCAAACACCTGGAAGAAGATCTCGTGCACATCCTTGTGCGCCTTCTCCACCTCATCCAGCAGCACCACCGAATAAGGCTTGCGGCGGACGGCCTCGGTCAGCACGCCGCCCTCCCCGTAACCGACGTATCCGGGAGGCGCTCCCTTGAGGGTCGACACCGTGTGCGCCTCCTGGAACTCACTCATGTTAATAGTGATCAGATTCTGCTCCCCGCCGTACAGACACTCCGCCAGCGAGATCGCCGTCTCCGTCTTACCGACACCGCTGGGCCCGGCGAGCATCAGCACCGCGATGGGCTTCTCTGGATCCGCCAGCGATGCGCGCGAGCTGAGAATTCGATCCGCGATGAGCTTGAGCCCGTGATCCTGTCCCACTACACGCTCCGCCAGGGTATCCGCCAAGTGCAGGATGTTAGAGAGCTCATTGCTGACCATGCGCCCCGTGGGAATGCCGGTCCACTCACTGATGATCGCCGCGACCGCCTGCGCATCCACCTGCGGCAGCACGAGCGGCGACTCCCCCTGCAAGGCAGCGAGCGCGGCCTCCTTCTCCTGCAGCTCGGCCAGCTTCGCAGCGCGGGACTCCTCGGTCAGCTCCTCCCCCTGCAGCTCATTGCGCAGCGTCACCACGGACTCCACGAGTGCCTTCTCCTTATCCCAATCCGCCAAGCGGTCGGCATGCTTCTTCTCGGTCTCCGCCAAGCGAGCGCGCAGCTCCGCGAGGGCATCCGTGCGCTCCAGCCCCGCCTTAGACTCCTTCTCCAGCATCTCGATGTCCGCGTTCAGACTCTCCATGCAGCGGCGCAGGTCCTCCACCTCGGCCGGCTCGCTGCTCTGGGAGAACGCAACGCGCGAGGCCGCCGTATCCAACAGGCTGACCGCCTTATCCGGCAGTTGACGGGTGGGCAGGTAGCGCCGGGAGAGCGTGACGGACGCGCGCAGAGCCTCGTCCAGAATGAGCACCTTGTGATGCTTGGCCATCACCCGCCCCACGGCCACCATCATGCGGTGTGCCTTATCGTCATCCGGCTCCTCGATGAGGATGTTCTGGAAACGGCGGGTGAGGGCGGGGTCCTTCTCAAAATACTTCTTGTACTCGCTCCAAGTGGTCGCGGCAATGCAGCGAAACGAACCGCGGGCCAGCGCAGGCTTGAGCAGGTTGGCGGCATCCCCCTGGCCGGCACTGCCGCCGGCACCGATGAGATTGTGCGCCTCGTCGATGAACATGATGATGGGCTTATCCGACGCCCGCACCTCATCGATCACCTGCTTGAGACGATTCTCGAACTCACCCTTCATGGAAGCCCCCGCCTGCAGACCCTGCAGATCCAGCGCCAGCAGCCGCACCCCCTTGAGGGCATCCGGCACATCCCCGCGCGCAATGCGGGCAGCGAAGCCCTCCACCACGGCGGTCTTGCCCACGCCCGCCTCACCGGTCAGGATGGGGTTATTCTGGCGGCGGCGCAGCAGAATGTCGATCATCTTGCGCACCTCCGCATCGCGACCCACCACGGGATCCAGCCGCCCGGCCTCCGCCTCGGCGGTCAGATCCGTGCAATACTGCTTCAGCGCCTGTTGCTTACCCATGGCAGCGGGAGCCATGGCCCCGTTCTCGGTACCGGGATCGGCCGTTGCCAAGCCGGAGCCGTCCGCCGCGTTCTCCGCCTCCTCGCGGCTGCCGTTGGTAATGGTGTAGAAACGATCCGCCAGCTCCTCCGCCTTCAGCTTGGAGAACTGCGGGGAAATATCCGAGAGGCAGTGCGCGAGCTCCCGCGTCCGCAGGCAGGCCAGCAGCAGGTCCCCCGTGCGGATGGAGCTGCGCTTGAACATGATGGACGCCAGCAGCCAGGCCTCCTTAATGGCCAGCTCCAACTGCGGGGAGAAATCGCGCAGGGTCGACGCCCCGCGGGGGAGCGCATCCAACGCGTTGACCAAGTCGCCGGACAGGCGGGAAGCATCCACCTCGAAATGCTTGCAGATGAGGTGCAGATCCGTATCCCCGGTGCTGTTGATTTGGTTGATCCAGTGCGCAAGCTCCACATAGGGATTGGTGCGCATCTTGCAGAACACGGTGGCGCTTTCCAGGGCCTTGTAGGCCACGCCGTTGAGCTTACCGAATAAGTCGGAACGTTTGAACTCTGCCATAAATGAGGGGGGTTAGGTGTGAATGAGGAAGGAAAAGACGGTGTAAGAATCGCTGTTCGGCAGGCAGGCATTGTGGCCCAGGGCCAGGGTGCCGTTCAGCCGACGGGGCGGGATGGTTTCGGTGATCACGCGGAAGCGCAGCTCCCAGATGAGAGGGTGAGGCTCCATCGCCGCCAGCAGGGCGCGCAAACGCCGCTCACCGCAGCCGCCGGGCAGAAAATCCTCCAGCGTGGCATAGGGGATGGGCCCGACGTGGATGATCACCTTCTCGGAAAGCGAGCGGCAGGACTCCCCCAGCAGAACATCCTGCCCCAGAGTACCGGGCCCGCTCCTGCCCAGCAGACAGTGCGCAGCGGGTTCCGTGGTCAGGCGGCAGGGCACGGCCTGTTGCAGGCGCACGGGGAAGCCGAAGAAACGGCCCAGCACGCGGCGGATGGAGTCCGGGTGGTGCGGCGTGAGCAGCTCCTGAAAGAAAGCAGCGGGAAGCTGCGGCGGCAGGGGAGCATCCTGACCGGCAGCGGGCAGCCCGGCCAGGTCGGCCAAGTGCTCCCCGAGCGCATCCTGCCGGCGGTCATAGCTCACGACCTGCTGCGCCCGCGTACCGGCGCGGTAATACAGACCCAGCAGACGGTCGTGAAAGATGTCCGCAAAGCGCTGCATCGTCAGGTCATAGAACTGCCGCCCCCGCGTATGCACATACTCGGTGAACGAAAGCGGCAGCGCCCCGCCCGGCCCGAACAGCCCGAAGAAAAAGACCTGCATGGTGGGGCTGCCGCCGATCGGCCCCGTGCTGTAGTCGAAGATCTCCGAAGGCGGGGAATACAGGTGCGGCACCTGGGCAAAGCGCAGGATGGGCGGGGCCGTGCCGTTGCTCAACTCGCCCACGCGCGGTCCCTCGGGGTTCAGCAGCTCCAACTGCCGCACCGCATGGAAGAAAGAGTACTGCCCGGGCCGCCGGGTCAGGCCTCGCTCCACCTCGTTCCTCACGGGTCTGTTGGTCGCTGTTGCCATGTCCAGAGCTCTCGGGAGGCCGTGCGGAAGGAGACCTCCATGGTGGTGTTAATCTCCCGCAGGCTGAAGAGGTAGGCAGCCAGGGAGCGGGCGAAGAGGAAGAGGGCGGAGCAGCCGGCGGCGTCCTCGTTGAGGGTGATGATGAAACGCCTGCCGCGCAGGGTGCAGAGATCCCCCTGCACGGGGATGGTGTGGGTGCACACCCCGACGTGCACGGCGCGGAGGGCCTTGAGCTGCACTGCCGCGGCCGCGTTGTCCGGCGCATGCAGGGTGTGCAGCAGCTTGCGGAGCAAGCCCGGCAGCACCTCGTCGCCGTACGAAGCCAAGGCCCCGGGGGTGAGACGCAGCAGGGCCAGCCCGAGCCACAGGGTCGAGTCCCGCATCAGCGGCGGCTGCGGCGGCGTGGGGGAGGCCGCGAAACGCGCCGAGGCCGGCAGCTCGGCGGGCGGGGTGGTCAGCGGGCTGTCCCGGCGCACGAAGAGGGGCAGATCCCGGTTGGAGCAGACCGCACGCAGGGCCACGGCGGCAATCTGCGTCCGCATGCTGCTGAAGAGCGGGCCGGAGAAACGCGCGAATACCTCATCCCCCGGGTAGGAACTCACGCGACCGGTGGGCCGCGCCACGGGCTTCTCGCGGTGGGTGGCGATGTAGTTCAGCCGCAGACCGCCCTCCGGCATGGCGCGGTGCAGGGCCGTGTAGAAGGGGAAAATCTCGAAAAGTCGCTCATTCTGCTCGGAGTAGGCGGCACCCTCCGTGGGCCAAAGCACCTCGTAGCGGTCGCGCAGGGGGGCCTCCGGTACCAGCAGATCCACCCCGCGACCGGAGGGAGTGAAGCGCGCCAGACGCTGCGGGAAGGCATTGATGGCGCGCACGCAGTCCGGCAGCAGGCAGGGACGGCCCAAGGCCAGTTGCAGACGGTGCCCGGGGTGCTGCCGCAGCAGGAAGGTGAGCGAAAGCACCTCCCCCTCCCGCAGGGCGGGCAGATCCGCCACACGCAGGAAGGTGAGCTGGGCCTGCTGCGCGAAGTACTCCGCCGGCAAGGGCAGCCCGCCTCCTTCCTCCGGCACGGCTACGTCCTCCTGCGGGGGCGGCAACAGCGTGCGGCGCCCCGATACCTCCGCCACCACGCCGCTGCACCGGCAGCACAGCAGCTCCATCAGCTCGCAGGCGGCGGAATCCGGTGCCGAGACGAACAGACGCAGGGGGCCGCCGGGGAAGTACGCGCCGGCGGTGTAGTCCGTCCGCAGCGCGCAGAGGGCATCGCAGCCCAGCTCCGCCGCCAGGGCGGGCACGCTGTTCTCCAGGTAAGAGGCATCCTGCGCGGTGAGGTGAGAAAGCACGAGGTCCTCGCGCGTGTTGAAACGGCAATCCGGGTTACCGGGCAGGGTGGTCGGCACGCGAAAATCCGTACCGGCGGGCAGCAAGTCCTGCGGGGCCTCCGCGCGGGTGATTTGCAGCACGGTGCGGGAAACCAAGGGCGCCACCATCGCGGGGGCCATCTGCTGCAACAACTGCTCGCTGAAATCCGCCAAGCCGTCATCCATCCTGCGGGAGATTCTGGCCGTCAGGAAGGCCACACCCTCCAGCAGGCGCTCCACGAAGGGGTCCGCGCATTCATCCTCGCCCAGTTGTAGGCGGGAGGCCACCTTGGGGTATTCTGCGGCAAAGCGCTTGCCGGCGTTGCGCAGGTGGCTCAGCTCGCTTTCGTAGTAGCTCAGGAAGGATTCGTCCATGGTGTCGCGTCAGCGGGTAAAAGTGGCTTCCCCTGTCTCCAGGTCCAGTTGCAGGCGCATGAGCATATCATCCGTCAGGGGCTTGACGGCCAGGCGGCAGCTGATGCACAGGTCCAGCCCCGTGCGGCCCGCGCTCTGCTTCTCCTGCAGGGTCACATGCACGCTCTCCGGCACCACGCGGGGTTCGAAGCGCACGATGGCCTCGCGCACATGCCGCAGGATGCTGTCCACATGCGTGGTGAGGTTGTGGCGGCCCACGAAGGAATCCACCCCGAAAAGGTAACCGGAGGCCCCCACCTCCGGGAAGAGTCGGCGAATGCGCTCGGCCGCGGTCGGGGCAACGTGCGCATTCAGCAGCATGGCAAGGTTTTGCAGGATGTCCCGCTTCAGGCGCTCGAGGGAAAAGTTCTCCGTGTAGTCCGTATCTGCTGCGGAAAAGGGGTGCTCATCCGTCAGCCGAGTGAGCAGGCAGGGCAGATAGCGGTTGGACCTGATGCGGGAATCCGTGGGCATGGCGGGTTACTCTGTCGGCGTACCGAAGCGCAGCATGTGCTCGCTGAAGAGGGGGATGATGCCCTCCGGGGTATCCCAGCCGCGCAGACCTCGGCCCAGGCAGAAGCCGGGGGTGACCTCCTGCCACTCCGTGCTGCGGGCCAGCAGGTTCTCCGGGCTTTCCTGCCCCGGGGTGAAGGGGTAGCGGGCGGGCATGCGGCCGATGTGTGAGCTGCCGTCGCGCAGGGTGATGCGGGCGTGCACCCACACGGCTTCCACGGGCAGACGCGGGGCGGGCAGTTCGACCGAGGCTACCTGCGGCAGGGACACGAGGTGGTAGCGGCCACCGCGCATCCACTCCAGCACCCCCGCAAAGCGGGCATCGCCGTCCAGCAGCCAAGGGGCGTGCACCCCACCGGACAGGGCCACGGGGATGCAGGGCAGGGCATCCAACACGGCCTCCGTCTCGGCGGCGGCCTCGGCAAAGCGCCCGGCGGCGTAGTGGGCGGCGGCCCGGCGCCAGGCATCGGCGTAGGCGGGGGCCTCGCCCAACCAGCAGGGGGCCGTGCGACCGCTCAGCACGCGCTCGCGCTCCTGCTCGGCGGCTGCGGCATCCTGCACGGAGGTGCAGAACAACGCGCTGCCGGGGTCCAGCTTCATGAGGGCTGCGGCCTGCGTGGCGGCTCGCTCCCAAGCGCCCTCGCAGCAGAGCACCTGCACCATCAGCGCGCGGGCGGAGGCATCCTGCGGGTTCTTCCGCACATCGGCCGCCACGGCGCGGTGCAGCTCCTCCAACTTGCCGTCGCGGAACAGGGACTGCGCGTTATCCATTGTAGCCATACATCAAAAACCGGTTGCACGCCCCGCGGGTGGGAGCGGCAACCGGGAAGTTTATTCGGATGCTCAGATGGCAGCGTCGGTCGCCACGTTCCAGCCGGCCTGCACGTCGCCGCCCAGCTCACCGGTGGTCTTGAAGGTGTGGGTGGTCCACTTCACCTGCTCGGCCACGATGCCCACCTGCTCCACCAGGCGCAGGCTGTTCGCGTCGCGGCCCACGCCGCAGAGCAGCGAGTCCTTGCAGGTCGGGCCGTCCACGGTCATCACCTTGGCCTCCGTGATGCGGCAGTTGGTCAGCTCCACCTCGTAGAGCTTCTGCTTGGCACCGCCGATCTGGGCGCAGACCTCCACGTTGATGGTGGCGATGTTCTGGCCGCTCAGGCAGGCCTTCTGCAGGTTCGGGGTCGCCTTGTCCAGCAGGTGGACGAAGGTGAGCGGCTCCAGAACGCCGCGGCCGGCAGCGTTCGTCTGGTTGGCATACTGGGTCTCTTGGGAGGCGCCGTGGCTGAAGGCCACCACGTCAATCCAGTTGGCGTGTGCCACGTCCGTGGACTGTCCCTCGATGCCGTCGATCTTGATGAATGTGTTGAATGCCATAACGATGTTATATGATGAATGGTTAATCTTGCAAGCGGTGAAGTTCCCTACTTGTTCGGTGTCACTCGCTTCTAATGGGTAGGACACGACTTTCAGGAACTTCGTTCATTTTTTCTGCAATTTTTTACTTCTTCTCGCTCGGGAGTTTGGTGACCAAACGCATGGAAGCGGTGAGGCCCTCCAGCTGGTAATGCGGGCGCAGGTAGAACTTCGCAGAGTAGTAACCGGGGTTGCCAGCCACGTCCTCCACCACCACGTCGGCGGCGGCCAGCGGGTAGCGCGCCTTTACTTCCTCGGAGGCATTCGGGTCGGCGGAGACGTACTTGGCAATCCAGTTGGAGAGCCACTTCTGCATGTCGTCCCGGCTCTTGAAGGAACCCACCTTGTCGCGCACGATGCTCTTGAGGTAGTGCGAGAAGCGGCTCGTGGCGAAGATGTACGGCAGGCGGGCGGAGAGGCGCGCATTGGCCGTGGCATCCGGGTCATCATACACCGTTGGCTCGTTGAGGGTCTGCCCGCCCAGGAAGACGGCATAGTCCGTATTCTTCCAGTAGCAGAGGGGCAGGAAGCCGTTTTGGGAAAGCTCGGCCTCGCGGCGGTCCGTGATGGCGATTTCCGTGGGGCACTTCATGGCCACGCCGCCGTCGTCGGAGGGGAAGGTGTGGCAGGGCAGGGACTCCACCACGCCGCCGGACTCCACGCCGCGGATGCAGGCGCACCAGCCGTAGGTCTTGAACGCGCGGTTGATGTTGGCGCCCATGGCGTAGGCGGCGTTCATCCAGTTGTAGGCGCTGTTGTCGCCCGCGCCCGTGTCTTCCTCAAAGGCGAAGCCCTCCACCGGGGTGGTCTTGGCACCGTAGGGCAGGCGACTGAGCACGCGCGGCATGGTGAGGGCCACATAGCGGCTGTCGTCGGACTGGCGGAAGCTCTTCCAGGCGGCATACTCCGGACTCTGGAAAATCTTGGTGATGTCGCGCGGGTTGGAGAGCTCCTGCCAGCTGTCCATGTTCATTACCGCCGGGTCGGCAGCGGAGATCATCGGGCAGTGGGCGGCCGCGCAGATCTGAGCCATGCCCTTGAGGATTTCCACGTCCTTGGGCAGGTGGCTGAAGTAGTAGTCCGCTACCAGGGCACCGAAGGGCTCGCCGCCGGGGGAGCCGAACTCGTCCTCGTACATCTTCTTGAAGATGGGGCTCTGGTCCCAAGCTGCTCCCTTGAACTTCTTGAGGGTCTTGGCGAGCTCATCCTTGCTGATGTTCATCACGCGGATCTTGAGGTGGCTGTCCGTCTCCGTGTTGCGCACCAGATAATCCAGCCCGCGCCAGGCGCTCTCCAGCTTCTGGAAGTCCTGGTGGTGCAGCACGAGGTTCATCTGCTGGCTCAGCTTCTTGTCCAGCTCGGCGATCATGGCCTGCACGGAGGAGATGACGTCATCCGAGATGAGGTTGGCCTTGCCGAGGGCCTGCTGGGCCAGGGTGCCCACGGCCTGCTGAACCGCCGTCTTGGCTTCCTCGGTCTTGGGGCGGAATTCTTTGTTGAGCAGGGCGTCAAAGTCGCTCAGCTCGATGGTCTCGGTCGCTTGGGCGGCTGCGGAGGTTTGTTGCTCGGGCATGGCTTACTTTTCCTGTTGGGGTTGATTGGCAGCGTCCTTCTCCGCCTGGGCAGAGAGGGTCTTGAGGAGGGTCGGGTCCTTGAGTACCTTGCCGATAAGCTCTTCCGCACCGGCCTTGCCGTCCATGTAGGACACCAGGGTGGCCAGTTGCTTGCGGGCCTCCAGCAGCTCGGCTACACCGGGAATCTTGGCGGCTACGGCATCCGGGTTGAAGTCCTCCATGGAGTTGAAGGTCACGTCCACGCCGATATTACCCTCGCCCGTCAGCACGTTCGGCACGCTGTAGGCCACGCGCGGCTTCATGCTCTTCATGCGGTCGTTGAAGTTGTCGGCGTCGATTTCGGCATAGCCGCGCTGCGCCACCGGCGGAAGTTCCGCGTTCGACTTGCCCGAGAGGTCGGACATGACGCCCATCACGAAAGGAAGGTCAACCTTCTTTTCTGCTCCGTACAGCTCCACATCGTACTCAATCTGCACGCGGGGAGCCCGATTTCTTGAAATAAATTTCTGACTGTTGCCGGCCATAAGCCTGTTTCTGGTTGGTGCTGTTAAACACGGGCGCAGTCCCGCGCCTTGTCGTTGCCTAAGAATACCTGATTTTAAGCCCACTGTCAAGCTGGGTGTTCCGAAAATGACGAAAAAAACACAAAAATCGGCGCTCCGGCAGATCCGGTGACCACCCCCTCGGGGGTGTGGGCTTCCCGTGATCCTTGCAGGGGTGTAGGGTTCAAGCCGCCGGGAGAGCCTCCTCGGCGCTCACGCTCGTGCGGGGCGCCTATCCTTTACCCCGGAAAATGAATACACTATGTCTTGCTTATCTCGGTGTTTGAATGGCAGAGCAGATAAAAAGTGACTGCGCATAACAGGGCTATGTCTATGGGGAGGTGTTCCAAGATTCTGAACTCAAATTTTCCTGACACGAATATCCCCAGCAGCCCCATCTCAATGTGCCAAATGAGGAACGGTATCCAGCAGAAAAAACATTCCGAAGCCCGAAACAGGCGCGATAACACCCGCATCAGTGCAAAGCCGGGAAATATCAGGACACCGAAGAAAATGCAATCCCCCGGCATCTGCGATATGGATATATTTCCTTCCAATATACAGGACAATAAGGGGAATACAATAAAGGATGCAATCAGAGCATTGATCATGTGATGATATTATTTAATATGTTTTCCGCCTTTCCTTACATGCGTATTCTGCACCTATGAAAGCTCCGCCGTGAGAAGCGGAAACTCGTTTGCATCGCTGAGGTGATGCGGTGTTTGTGACGATGGATTATAGTCGGAGTTTACACGGCTCCGACTTTGAGACAAGCAGGAAGTGTGTCATATGGCATTCGGTGCTGCCTTCAAAAAGCACCCTGACGGCGGGTGTCGGTGATTACGGCTTGACAATCGGCGGGCGGCGTGCTAGCGTGGAGGGGACGTTTGAACGCGGGGGCACAGTTCGGTGTCACACGCAGAAAGCACAGTACGCCATGGAGCCGATCAACAACACAGTTTACACGCTCAATCTGGGGGGCGCGCAGTTTCCCTCCGCCGCCAATGCGCAGCGCATCATCCTGCTGGAGGGGCGGGAGGCCTTCTCCTCGCTCTTCCGTTACGACCTGCTGCTGGGGGTGGAGGGCACGGAGACACAGGCGGTGGAGAACTCCCTCGGCGGGGAGGCGGAGCTGCTTATCACGCTGAACGGGCAGCAGCTCACCCACATCTGCGGTGTGATAACCATGGTGGCCTGCACGACGCAGTACCCGCTCTGCAAAACGGCCCCCGCGCTGTACTGGTACTCGCTGCGCATTCAGCCGCCCATCGTGCGCGCCTGTTTCAGCCGCAACCGCATGTGCCTTGTCGATACGCCGGCCAAGACGGCGGCACAACAGTTGTTGCAGGTGTTGCAGGATAAGTGGGGGCAGGCTTTTACGGTGAGCAGCGCGGCGCAGAAGCGCATGCCGCGCGTGCTCCAGCTCTGCCAGCAGGATGAGAGTGACTACAATTTCCTGGTGCGTGTGCTGCGGACCTGGGGGCTGGGCTTCACCTTCACCACGGAGGAGAAACCTACCCAAAATCAGGAAAATAAGCACTACCACAGCGTGATGCAGATCCTGGACATGACGGAGGGCGCGGACCTGCCGCCGTCTCTGCCCGGGGAGGCTCTGCCGCTTCGGCACCCCAACAGGCACGTTCCTCTGCGCGTCCGTACCCTCGGCATGCCGTCGGCGTCAACGTCCGGCGCGGTCGCAACCCTGCGCTACGGGCAGTCCCCCGGGGCGGCGCAGGGGCGGGATGTGAACCTGATCTCGGCGTATGGGGAGAGTTTGGTGGAGAACCTGGCGGAAAAGGCCTCCGCTGAGTGCCCGCCGGAGCCTTTCTGTTCGGCCTATGCGCCGTCGGTCGGCTGCCGCGGGGAGGTGTCGAATGCGCCGTGTTTCCCGGGTAGCCTCCTGCAGTGGGCTGCCGGGCGGGGGTGCGGTGATTCCCGCAGCTACCGGGCCGTCGCCGTGCGCTGGGTTGACATCAATCGCCGGGAACTGCGGGCCGAGGTGACGGGGAGCTGCTGCGGGGCTTTCGGTATGCTTCCCGTGCCGCTGGAGGTCGCCGATTCCCGGGTGCTCGCGTCCGACCCGGAGGCGGAGCTCCTGCGCGAGCTCTCTCCCGCTCCTCCGACGCCGCGCACCTTCATCGCGGAGGTGACGGGGCCGGGGAATTACCACGATTCCGCCCGCAATCTCTGCAAGGTACGGGAGATAGGGCCTGTTTCCGTTAATAATACCGAATACCCGAATGAGATGTGGGTGGAGCTCGGCTCGCCCTTCGCGGATGCGGGCAGCGGTATTCTCGCCCGCCCGCGTAAGGGTAATGTGCTGCTCTGCCTGGACCGCGGGGATCTGAGCATGCCCGTCGTGCTCACGTCGCTCTACCGAGGGGCCAACACGATGCCTACGGCTCCTCTCAAGGGAAATGATGATTCGGTTGTCAATGATGCCGCCGCCGTCACCATCCGTAACCGTTCGTATATCGGTGAGGGTAAGGACGCCGCCGTGGGCGATGCGACGGAGTACTCCCGGCCTTGCTCGGTCTATGACCTCCGTGAGCACAAGAACGCTCCCAATTGCAGCCAAATCCAGCTCATCGGCAGGGAGAACGGGGTGGACCGGGACAAACACACGGAGAAGCTGGCAGATTTTTCGAGGCTTGCCAGCCTGTGCGGTCTCATGTCGGTCGCGCAGGCCATTACGTCCGCGAGCGGTGGGCTCACGTCGGCCTTGGGGGCGGCGCATTCCATCACCTCGCGCTATACGAGTAAATTCATGGGCGATTTCACTCGGGGGCACTCGGCTTTTCAGGGGGTCAACATCTATTCGGAGAAGGATCTCCTGCAGCAGTCCGCCGGCTCGCAGTTCGTCAATGCGGGCGGTGCTATCCATATCACGGCGGCGGAGAGCATCACGCTGCGTGTGGGGCGCAATTCCATCACCATTTCGGAGGCGGGTATCTCGCTGGATAATCAGTTCAGCAGCGTTCACAACCCGGGGGCTTCGGAGGAGTACCACCCGGAGTCGTCGCAGGAGAATGTTGTCTGCTCAGAGACACCTTTCGTTGCCAAGGCGCACAACAATATCACCCTGGAGCAGTCGGGGGTGAGTGTCTCCGGTGTCTCGTTCGCGGCGGATGCGCTCGCGGGGGCCGACCTCTCGACCGTCTTCGGGACGGGGCTCAGTCTCAATAATTTCTCTGCCACGTTGAATTCGCCCTACCTCACGCTTATCGGCGGCGGTCACCTCCCCAAGTTTGCGGAGTGCACGGCCCGGCTGCTGACGACGGAGGCCGCCCGCGCGATCAACTCCGATGCCGCTGATTGGGTGAGCGACCTGTGGGACGTTGGGCTCGGGGTGACGTCGGATGTGTGCACCCAGTGCCTCTACGGGCGGCGTACCCTGCTCGGGGCCTTTGCCGCGCCGTTCCGGGTGAGCGGCAGTATGTTGGTCTGTTGCCCGGACAGTATGGACCTCTATTCGGATGTCATTAACAGGGAGGGGAGGGAGCAGTACACCTACACCTCACCCATTTCCGGCTATCGGGCCGCGCTGGAGAACAGCGGTGCTTTCGGTAAGCTGGCGCTTCAAATCTTTACGCCCAAGGTGGCCAGGTTGCTTTCTACCACTCGCTGCGGCATGCGTTTCGATAATTTGCAGCTCAGTGTTGAGACGATACGGCACAATGAGGTCGCGGCGCAGGAGGAGAATCACGCGCTCAGCGAGCATGAGGCGGTTGTCAATAACAGGGAGGAGGCGGTGGCCGATTCCTCGCAGCGGGTTAGTGAGCGCGAGCAAGTGGTGCAGAATCAGTCGGACAGGGTGGTGGATAATAACAATGCCGTAAGCCGTAACTCGAGTTCGCAGCTGAACAATGAGCAATCCATGGTCGCTTCGTCGTCGGCCAGCGTCAATACATCGTCGTCCAATCTGCAAAACGTTTCCGTGGCAGGCATCGAAAATCACACCTAATCGCATCATGAGTTGGCAAGGAGAACAAATGCACAGGCCGCTTATCTTCACCACCAAGGACAGTGTGAAGGAGCTGGGGAGCAGGAGAGGTTACGCGGTCCCGGAGGCCGTTCGGTATCTGCTGCCGCACGGGCGTATCAGCGGGCAGTTATTCATGAATATTCTCTGCCAGCACGGTTGTACGCATGATGCCGTGGAGCTGCTCTGCTATCTCATGAATCCTCGGGTGCTGGTCTGGTGGGCACTGCGTTGCTACGACGGGGTGCAGGAGGAGTGCCGGCTGGCGCAGAAGCGCGATGGGATGTCCCCCGAGGAGAAGCGCAAGGCGGATTTGCAGGCGAAGGTGGCGGAGCTTTCCGATACCTCGGCCATAGAGCAGATGATTCAGGCGAATAAGCAGTTGCTGGAAAAGCAGGCGGCGGAGGCCGAGAAGGCGCTGGCGGCTCCGGATGGGATGAATCCGGCGAAGTGCATGGATCTGGTGCTCAGGGAGGTGATGAAGGCGGCGTGGGATATGCTCACGCCGGAGGAGCGGCAGGCGGTGCCTACCCCGGAGCAGCACCGGAAGGCAACGTCGTTCTGGGATGCCGTGCACAAGAACTTCGGGAAGGCTATCGAGCCGTTGGTGCCGCGCAAGGAGGTGCCTGTGCCGCCGGAGGCGCAGGCGGTGAGCGGTGATGCGATTTTCGCGGAGATGCAGAAGAAGACGTCGGCCATCGGGCCTATGGTGCAGAAGGAGATGGGGAAGTATTTTCCGCTGAAGTTGCAGGGCTTGCCCAAGCCCCCGTCCAAGGAGAAGACGGATGCCGCGTTGCAGGCTGCTCGCCGTTGGTTGGTGATGCCCACGGATGACAACGGGCGCCTGGCTTCCGAGGCGGCGGCTCTCGTCGGTAAGGAGCCGGAGGGGCTGCTGGCTTACCTGGCGTTCTGGTGCTCGGCTGCGATGGTGTCGGAGACCGGTACCGTGCCGGGGAACCCCAAGCTCGCGCCGAGAGGGATGGCTTCCCTGCTCGAGCAGCTCGCCCTCCTCGAGGGCGGCGATGACGACTACGAGGCCCGCTTCCTCACCTTCCTGCGCCTCGGCATCGAGTGCGCCGACGGCACCAGTACCTGGAACTCCGAGGCCCTGGAGGCCGGCACCGCCGCCCCCATCCCACCCGTCGCACCCCTCTCCGCCCCCACCCGCGACCGCTCCCTCGACCTCTTCGCCCGCCGAGGCTTCGGCAGAGAAGATACAGACTTCCCCCCGCCGAGATAACAGAGAGCGAGCTGCTGACCGCGGAATGAGAGGCTGCTATGGAAAAGGAAGTTTTATGCGGAGACAATGTCGGAGACTTCTTACCGCCGGGGTGGTAGGTGACTGAAGTTTTCAGAACGCAGAATTTTCGGAAGGAGTCGGAAACTGATCGTCGTACCTAGCTCGGTTCAGACTGCATGCCGCCGGGATAGTAGGCTCCTTGGTTATTTTATTGATGCGGCAGTTAATTCTCCATGTGTGAGGCGTATTTGACAGACTCCTTATGGAAGAGTCGTTGCATCTTTTCTGGATTACGCTGATTAGCAGCCATATGTTCCTGCATTTGGGCTTGTAATTCGTCTCTATCCTGAGCTGGCTCTCGTTGACCTATGGCGATTTTAAGGTCAGAATTCACCAATTCATCAGGATTTAGTTCCGGAGAATATGCGGGCAAATAAAATACTCGAATCAAATTACGGCGTTTTCTGAGCCAGGCTTTGACTATTCTTGCATGATGAATACGCAAGTTATCTACTATCAATACAATTGGATGACCGGCATCTCTTTGTAAATCACGAATAAAACGCAGATATTTCAAAATA
>CAMEZO010000043.1 GCA_945947905.1 uncultured bacterium | reverse complement strand
AGCTTTCAGGAAGCACTGGCTCCCGTGGGGTGGTCATAAAAACTGACGGAGTGCCAAAAATGCAGAAATTCGGCGAGAAACGGCGGATTTTCCAACTTTTATGCTTGACGCAGCATTAGGAATGCAGTATGCTCGCCTTGCGGTGGGCAGGTGCCGTTGGGGGATATTCTGTAGGTCGGGAGTATCCCTTTCGAGGGGTGTGTTCTGTATTGCTCCCGAGGCTTCGCGCGGGGCAAGAAAAGCGGCGGCATGGGGATGCCGCCGCGGGGGAAAAGAGTAGGTGAGAGGTGCTTACTTCTTCTTATTGAGGGGGACGCGCTTAGCGCGGAGCTGCTGGGCGATGAGGTCGTAGCAGTTGGCGCTGATGACGGTACGAGCCAGCTCGATGGAGTGGGTATCCTTCTTCTCGGCGAACTCGATGAGGTAGGAGTTGGCCGCCATTTGCTTCTTTTCGAGCTGCTTGTAGTAGGAATCAAAGCTCGTCTTGTTGAAAGAAGCGACCATGGCGCGGGCACCGGCGCGGGAGCAGAAGCCCATGGCGGGGCACTTGGCCGCGGCGGAGGCAAAGAAGGCCTCCTCATCGCTGATAGCTTGCTGATACTTGGGGAGCTCCTCCTCCTTGAGGTCGGAAAGGCCGCGGTTCCAGAGCTCGACATCCTCCTTGAGCTTAGCCTCATTGGACTCCAGGAACGCGAGCATCTCCTGGCGGGCCTGCTTCAGCGCGTCGGAGGTACCGTCCAAGGGGATGGACTTGAGGGCCTTGGAGTAGGTGGTCATCATCTGCTCCACGGTGTAGGAGTGGTGATTCTTGAGAGCATCGGAGGCTTGCTCCATACGGATGGCGGCGGCCTGAATGGCAAAGTTGAAGTCACCGTTGCAGAGGGTCTTACCCGCAACCGTCATTTCTGCCTGGCAGAACATCCCCATCACGGGGGCCAGGCAAAGGCATGCTTTCGTCAAAGAGCTGATCTGGTACATGGTCGTCTAGTGCTTATGGGTGCCGCGGCAGTGTGGAACGCCGCCGTGCTTCACTGTGCTTATTTTAGCGCGAGCAGCCCGCCCGTGTCAATTGAAAAATGGCATTTGGGTGCATTTTTTTGCAATCGGGCAGGGTCGCATATGCGTCAACGGGCGAGATTAGGCTTGCCAAGGGGCGGGGGCATGCGCTACAATGGCCGTGCAGAACAGAGAGATTATGCTGAACCAAGAGGTAATAACGACGGCGGAGGCAGCGGCGATACAGATACCCGCCGGGAACGCGGTAATACTGCCTGCCGGCTCGCGAGTGTATGTGACGCAGAAGCTGGGCAACTCGATAACGGCGGCGTCGGATCTGGGTTTGGTGCGCATCTCGCGCGAAGAAGCGGCCCGCGCCGGCATCGTGCCCGAGGAAGAAGCCCGCGAGGAAAGCGACGAGAATCTGAGCTTGGAGGAACGCGTGTGGAAGGTATTGGGCGGCATTTACGACCCCGAGATACCGGTAGACATCGTGAACCTGGGCCTCATCTACAGCGTCGAGGTGGTGCCGCAGGCGAGCGGCGACAGCGTGGTGAACGTACAAATGACGCTGACGGCGCCGGGCTGCGGCATGGGCCCGCACCTGATGGCGGAAGCCGAGGCGAACATAGCAGCGCTGCCGGGGGTACAGGAGGTGAATGTCGAGTTTGTGTGGGATCCGCCGTGGCGTCAGGAGATGATGACCGAGGAAGCGCGCATGCAACTGGGGCTGATTTGAGATGAGCAGGTACACCTTTTCGCTGAACGAGGAAGAGATGCGCGACCTGGCGGAGATGGGCGCGATGGTGCTCTCTGCGCTGGGACGGGCCATGCCGGACCTGCGGAATCCGCGGGCGCTGGCTTGGCAGCAGCTCTGTGTGCGCCTGATGGAGAAGGCCCGCAGTGTGCCCACCCTGCAACGCCACATGGAGATGAACCCGGACTGCGGGCATTGGTTCTTCAAGCGCGCGTATTTGGAGGATTCTTTCTGCGCGGAGCTGCTGGATGAGTTGAGCGATCACTCCTTCTGGGAAGAGCTGGTGACGCGCATGGCCGAGCAGAGCCTGCGCGAGCACGTGGGCGAGGAAGGCCTGAACGAGATGAGTCCGGAGGAGCGGGAGCGCCGCACCTCCACGCTGGAGACCGCGCTGTGGAACGAGGTGAGCAAGCGCGGGGTGGAGCGGCTGGCCTTTCTGCTGCCGCCCGAGGAATGACGCGCGGCGGCTTCAGGGACGGGGGCAGGGCTGCTGCTGCGTGATGCAGTGGATGGCACCGCCCTCCAGCACCAGGCGACGGGCATCCAGCCCGATGACCTTCTTACCGGGGAAGCACTCCCGGATAATACCGAGCGCGCGGTCATCCTCGCGGGGCTGCATGAAGATCGGGACGATGACGGCCCCGTTGCAGATGAGGAAGTTCGCGTAGCTGGCCGGCAACTGCTCCAGGCGCCAGTCCTCTGCCACGAGCGGTTGCGGCATGTGCAGGGGAATGACCTCGACCCGGTGCCCGTCTGCGGTGCGCAGATCCTGCAAGCGTTCATTGTTCTCCGCCAGGTTGCGGTAATGCGGCGAGTGCGGGTTCGGCTCGGTGATGGAAAGGACGGCATCCGGCGCCGTGAAGCGCACCATATCGTCGATGTGCCCGTCCGTGTCATCGCCCTCGATGCCCTTGCCGAGCCAGAAAACGGAGGTGACACCGAGCATGCGGTGCAGCTCTGCCTCCAAGTCCTGCTTGCTTGCCCCGGGGTTGCGGTTGGGATTCAGCAGCACCGCCTCCGTGGTAAGGAGGAGGCCCTCGCCGTTGCCCTCGATGGCGCCGCCCTCCAGAAAAAAGGCGCTGCTGAGGCGCGGCAGGGACAGGGAATCCGCGATGCGCTCCGGCACGGCGTTATCCTTGTCCCACGGGGAGAACTTACCGCCCCAGGCATTGAAAGCCCAGTCCGCCACCTGTATCCCGCCCCCGCGGCGTTGCACGAAGATGGGCCCGTGGTCCCGGCACCACACGTCATTCGTCTCGTGGTCGAAGAGACGGAAACGCTGCACCCCGCTGCGGCGCAGCACGGCCTCGATACCCGGGTGGAGAGAAGCCGCGGCGTTGATACGCACCTCCGCCTGCTCCGCAATGGCCGCGCAAAGGGCACCGTAGCGCTCCGTGAGCTCGGCGAGCCCTCCCTGCCAGAGGTCCTCGCGATGCGGCCAAGAGATCCAGACGGCCTCCTGCGGCTCCCATTCTGCGGGCCAGCGCAGGGCCTCGCCGGTGAGGGGGTTCGGTATCATATGACAGACAGCTTGTTAGCCTGTTCCAGGAAAAGCCCCTCCAGAATATCAGCCATGGGGGGAAGCTCCGCGAAATCGACCTTGGAGTCCTCCTTGCGGCTGCCGAAAATACCCATCTCGATGAGATTGTAGACGAGCTCGCCCACATCCTTGGGTGACTCGACGCCCCAAGCGTACAGCGCGTCCTCCGCGAGGGGACCGAACTGCGCGACGGCGTAGGCGCAGAAGCCGTGGTAGAGCTCTGCGGCGGACAGGTTGCCCTCGGTGTTGGACTTCTCCGTTTGCTTCACCGTGGCATCGAAGGAATCGCGCAGGAGGACATAGGCCTCCTGCTTGTAGCGGTCGGAGCGATTGCAGAGCTCCTCGACAGCCTCATCGAATGAGCGTTGCATGGGTTCAATCGGCGTTGAGAACGGCAGAACACTCATCACCGCGGGCGTTATCCTGTACGGCGGTGGTGATGATTTTGCGGAGCTTCTCGTTCTGCTCCGCCCCCGGGAAGAGGGGGTACATCTCCGCCAAGCGCTCCTCCTCCGGCAGGGCGGCATAGTCCGCAGCCGTGCGACCGGTGGCATCCTTAGCCGACTTATCCGCCCCCAGCGAAAGGAGCAGGCGGCACATCCCGGGGTCCCCGGCCAGGGCGGCAATCATCAGGGGAGTGCGCCCCTTGGCATTGGCGCGGTTCACATCGGCGCCGGCCTTGACCAGCAGGGAAACGGCCTCCTCGGCATTGATGAGGGAGGGCGTGCGACCGTTCGCCGAGCGGGAAGCCATGGCATCGTCCAGGTCGGTCGTGATATTGGTACCCACGGCTGCGTTGGTGAGCGGTGTATCCCCGCCGTCATCCGTGGCATTGGCATCCGCACCCGCCTTGAGGAGCAGGTCGATGACCGCCGGGCAGGCCACACTGGCCGCACCCTGCAGCGGTGTGCCGCCGTAGAGCTGCTTCTTGTTCACATCTGCCCCCGCTTTGATGAGTTTCTCCACCGTGGCGGCATCCCGCACTTGGGCAGCACGCATGAGGGGGGAGATGGGATCCCCCAAGTCCGGGTTTGCCCCATTGGCCAAAAGCATGTCCACGGCCTCCGCATTATTCTTGGAAATGGCAACCAAGAGGGGCGTGACGAGGAAAGGCCCATTCTTAGCGGAAGAGTTGGGATCCGCCTTGTGCTCCAAGAGCATCTGCATAGCGGCGTTGGCCGCATTGCGGTCCGGCAGGGAAAGGGTAACCATGATGGGGCGCATGCCGTTCTTATCCTCCGCATTGGGGTCTGCCTTCATGGCCAGCAGCATCTGCATGGCGTCCAGGTTGCCGCGCACGGTTGCCACCATCAGCGGGGGATACCCCAGCTTGTCCTGTGCATTCAGGTTGACCCCCTGCTCCTGCAGCAGCATCAGGAGATCCGGCTGATTGGCTGCTGCGGCCAATCCGGCCAAGGACTGCCCGTTAGGCATCACACAGGTCAGATCCACATTGCGTTCAATGAGCAGATTCGCCGCCTCCACGTTGGCCGTAAAGAAGGCTGCCTGAATCAGGCGAATACCATCGCCGAGCACGGTGTTCACATCCAACCCGTCATCCAGGAGCTTGCGCAGTGCATCAACGTTTCCCTCATTAAGAGCCTCCAAGGCCTTTTGCTCCGGCGTCGTTGCTGCCGGGGCCTGTTCGGCCTGTTCTTGGGCGGGCGTGGGAGCCGCGACAGGGGCCGGCTCTGCGGCGCTGAGGGACATGCCGAGGGCCAGTACCGGGACGGAGTATGCTGTAAAATGCTTCATGCCCCGCACTTTAGCACCTGCGCCGCAGGAATGCAATCCAAAAGCGTGACATTATGCCCACAGCACCGTCACCTCGGCCCGAGTGACGCCGCCGGAGGAAATAACGTGGCTTGTGGCCGGCCCCGAGACATGGTGCGCGAGGCTGACCTGCTCCCCGAGCAGCGTCTCCTTGCGGAAGCGCAGGGAAACCCGCCGCGGGATGCCGCTCGGCCGCAGGGACTCCGGCAGGGTGTCCAGGGCCCAGATGAGATACGAGGCGTTGTTGACGTGCCCGTTGAAGTCGATTTCTCGCTGCGTTACGGACAACGAAGCGGTCGCCGCCGGCGCGCTCGGGAACTCCGGCAACTCCGCCGGGGCCACGTAGGGGGTACGCATTTCGGCAATGGACGCGATCAGGCGACGGGGCGGCACCAATCGCCTCGTTTCGAGGTCTGCCAGCACCCACTGCAGGTCGGCCTTGGCCAGCACTTCTCCCTGCGCATTCGTCATCTCCACGAAACGCCGTGCTGCCACCGAGCCGGACATGCCGGTGTTGGTGCGCAGCGTCACGACCTCCTTCCACTTCGGCAGGCGGATGAACTCCAGCTCGGCGCGGGTCTCCGCCCAAAAGACATGGTTCTCCATGGCCCACTCGTAGCCGAAATTGTGTTGAGAAGCATGCTGCTCCGCAATTTCCTGGCAGAGCAGGGGCAGGGTCTCCGGCTTCATCAGGGAGTTCGCCCCGCATTCGTAGCTCGTAATGGTGTGTGTGACGGTAAGATCTTCAATCATGGTGCTCGCTCCCCCAGTTTAGCACAGCGCGGTGGCTGTGTCAAGCTACTGATCCGCATCCCGGTTGGGGTAGGGGGCATCATTCAGCTGAGTGTACTGCCAACCGGGGAACAAGTGCTTCCAGTGTTCGGCGTGGGGACTCTTGGATTCGGCCTTCATGCGCGCAGGTGTCATGCGGAAAGGGTAGACCTGCACGGGGACGGCAGGCTGCCCGGCTTTCAGAGCGGCCTCGACCATGCCGTAGATTTCCGCGATGCCCTCGTCCGTCATGGCAAAACAGCCGATGGAGACATCGCTGCCGTGCACCATGATATAGCTGCCCGTGCGACCCAGTTTGCGGTCGTAAGCATTCGGGTAGCCGATGTTGAAGGAAAGGTAGTAATTGCTGTTGGGGTTCAGTCCCTTCAGACGGACGGCGTAGAAACCCTCCGGGGCTTGGCAGTCCCCCTCCCGTGTTTTGGGACCGAGGGTGCCGCTCATGGCCGCGATGGGGTATTCCTTGAGGATGCGCCAAGTGCCCTCCTTCTGCCCCCACAGCTCCATCACCTCGTCCTCCTTGATGACGCGCAGAAAGACGGGCAGGCCGCAGTATTCGCCGAAGGTGTCGAGCGCGGCTCGGCGGGCTCCCTGTTGTTTTTGTGCCGGGGTGGGCGGGACCCCGCCGACGCAGGTGGGTTCACCGGTCATGAGGAGGGAGAGAAGGAGAGCGGCGAGAAGCCTAAGCATCAGAGGGTGGGCGGTTCGTCTTTCTTATCGGGCTCGGCCGGGGCCTCTGTCGGAGCTTCCGCCGGCACTTCCGGCTCCGCCGAAGGGGCCTCCTCCGCCGGGGTTTCAGCAGGAGCGGGGACCTCGGTTGCTTCCGCCGCCGGAGCCTCGGCCGGTTCTGCCACCGGGGCCGCTGCTTCTGCGGTGGCGGGGGTGGCTGCCGGAACGGCTGCTGAAACGGTGGGCTTGAGCTTCAGCTTACGCGCCGGAGCGAGCGTGGGTTTGAGGCCTGCCGGCTTGGCGGCAGCGGGGGTGGACACGGGTTTGGCCGCCGGCGTGGCTGCCGGTGTGGCCGGAGCCGTCGCGGGCTGCGTGGACTCGGCCCCCTGCTCGGCCTGCGCGACCTTACGCGGAGCGGCCGGCAGGGCTGCCTCGTAGAAGGACATCAGCTCACAGAACAGCAGCAACGTGCAGCCCGGCAGCAGGGCGCAGAGCCAGGGGCAAGCCTGCACGGTGTGCAGTGCCCCGGGCAGGAAGGGTTCCGGCATGGCAGCCCACTGCGCTGCAAGCCACTCGCAGCCCCACACCGCCGGAATCCACAGGGCCGTCGCGATGAAGGTGCAGATGAGCAGGCGCGTGCCCCGTCGCGCGAAAAGGTAGGCTATCAATGCAAACACCGGGACGTAACACAGCCCGAGGATGCTCCACCCCCGCACGGTAGTGGGAAGGTACTTCGCCGCGGCCTCGGCGGAGGCGGGGAGGTACTCCGGGAGAGATGGCAGGAAGGCCGCGCCCTCTGCCACCGCCGCTACCAACAGCACCGGCAGCACAAAGTTCCACGCCGCATGCACCAGGCGATCGGCTGCCAGAATGAGACCGATGCCGATGAGCACCCAGGCCCAGGGATTGCCGTTGAGCAGGTGCAGCAGGCGCACGGGGTCCTCCGCGTAGGGGAGCAGGGCCTGAGGCTCGCAGCAGAAGCGGTGCTGTACCAGGGCGGTACCCACAATGACGAGCAGCGCAAAGAGCAGCCAAACGATGAGTTGAATGATTCTGTTATTCATGGAATGAGCGAGTTAATGGAGTTCTTGATCGTACGAAGTTTTTTTCGAAGTTGTTCCCAGGGCGGAAGCTGCGAATCGTCGGCCGGCGGAGGCGTGCTCTTCTTGCGTCGCTGCTCGAGCACGCGGCGCTGCTCCTGCCGCAGCAGGCGGCTGCCGGCGGGTAAATAGATCGCCTTCCGCAGCCCGCGGGGCAGGGGCTTCTTACTCTCGAAGGCATCGACAACCTTGCGCGCCTCCTCTTGCGAGATGGCTGCCGCGCCCGTTGCCGGTATCTGCAAACCGGGACCCGCGACGCCCGAGTGCTTGACATCCTGCGCCGCTTGGGCCGGAGACTGCATGTCGCGCTGCAGATGCTGTTGCACCAGGCGCATCAGGTAAGGCCCCTGCAGAGAAAACACCACCGGCGTCGCCGCTTTTTGTTCCGGCTCGACCTCCACCCGCTGGTAGGCGCGCACCTTATAGCAGCGGCGCAGGAGCAAACGCCTGTTCTGAGGGCGGTCACGCGGCACAAACCACACCTCCGTCACCACCCCGAAGCTCTTGGTCGAGTCGCCTTCCGCGATCACAAACATGGGCGCTCCCTTGGGGAAATCCGACGGCAGGCGGTTGAGGGACCACTCGCCCAGCCCCGGGGTCGGCGGTGCATCCCCCGGTACATCGTGGCGGAAAAGCTCCTCACGGTTCTCCGAATAGCGGGCACGCAGGGTGAGGTGTCGGTTAATGCCGAGTTTTTTATCCCGCGAGTAGATGCGCATGTGCAGGTTGCCCGGCTCCCCGGGGTTCACATAAATCTCCGCCTGGTACGCGCCGAATTGCCCCGGCGGCTCACAGAGAGCGAACCCGGGAGTACTGCCGACGATGTTGCGTTTGCCCTCCACCAAGCGGCGCAGGGACTCCTTGCCGGGGTTAGCCGCCACCTCGCGCAGGCGTTGGTCGAAAGCCGCGATGGAGGCGTTCAGGCATCTGGCGGCATTTTTTTTGGCATCCTCGCCGCGCCAGGCCAGCAGGAGGTAGAAGTTCTCCCCCAGCTCCAACGCAATGTCGGTGCTCACCTGCTTCTCGTCCTCAACCTTGCTGAAACGCTCCCCGGGTTTGAGGCTGTGGAAGCCCTTGGGCAGGTGCTGGCCGGGAGTCAGTCGGCAGAACGCCGCATGCACCAAATCCGCCCGCTCGGCGTTGCCTTTGGGTGCCACGAGCACGAGGTGCCCGGGCTTGGAGTAAAAGGCGTTATCATGGGTCATGACCAGGCGTGGGGCGGTCTCGATGACGCGCGCCAACGTGCCCGGCGAGTTGTTCAGCAGACTGCGGATGTTCGGGATGTCCTGCACCCGCTCCCCCGAGAAGTCGGACGGTTGAATCTCAATGACCATGGCCCCGGGGCCGTGCAATTTATCTGTGGGGGGATGGATGGTGTCGTCCGCCTGAATGGGGCTGTCCGTCGTCGCCGGGGGCTCCGGCTGCACATCGGCCATGATGCAGAGCAGGCTGAACACCCCGAAGCCGATGCCCCAGAGCACGCCCCAGCGCAGCACGCGCCACAGGGCGCGCAGGTTGCACAGGCGGGTCAGCAGGATGAAGAACTCCGCCGCCACCAGCGCGCAGGAGAGGTAGAAGGCCCCCATCAGAATCTGCCCCGCTATCTGCACCGGCGCGTCCCGCCAGTCCTCGTTCAGGTAATCCTGCCACAGAATGGGGATGGTGCACATGACCGCCACCGTGATGCAGACCGCATGCCCCGGCGTGCCGTAGGCGAGCACGCGCTCCCGACGCGAGCCGGGAACCTTGTTTCGCCGTTCATCATCCTCCGTTCGCCGGTATCTGTCATCATACATGCTCATGGCCGGCGGAAGGTCTCGGGGTGCCGGAGGATGTAGCGACACATAGCCACGAGGGGCGAGGTGCCGGGCAGCTCCGGGTAGGTGGTGAAGGCCGCGGGGTGCAGCGTCGGGTCACTCTCTGTCTCTTCGGGGTTGAGCTGTTGCCCCACGGCGCGGGCATGTCGGGGGAGCTTGAGGAGACGCAGGGTCTCCGCCGCGCGGCGCAGTTGCTCCGTCGTTGGCTCCGGACCGGGGGGCGTCGTTCCTTCCCGCGTGCTCAGGTAGGCATCTACCCGGAAGAGGTTGGCAAAGTCACCCGGCAGGCCCGTCGGCTCGGGGGTCAGGTCTGCCAACTGCTGCGGCGTGGGTAGTTTTTTGTCTTCTAGCTGTTTGGCGAGCGCGGAAGCCGCCAGGGCGGGGTCGTAGGCCTTGGCATAGCGGGCAGCGCGTTGCAGCGCCTTGCTGCGGGAGACGGCAGAGTTGCAGAACTCCAGGTCCAGTAGCAGGGCCATGATGCTGCCGGCGGTGCAGTCGATCATGTCCAGCTCATTCTCCGGTAGCATTTTCTCCAGCTTGTTGAGCGCAGCGGAGAGGTTGGCGGGGGCAATCTGCCAGTGCAGCCCGTGCAGGCAGTGCAGGAAGAGCAGGGGCGTTTCCTCCAAAAAGTGCTCACTGTTCTTCCAGAGGGGCAGTTTGTCCACATAGGCCTCTGCCTTGCGGGCATTGGCCTTGCGCATGAAGTCCAGCGTGGTGAACATGGCCCACTCCGCGGCATTTCCGGCGGCGGAGCTGAGGCCCAGCAGGCGAACCGTTTCGCGGTTGTCGTCCTCCATCAGGCGGGAGAGCAGCTCCTCGGCCCGCTCGTAGGCGGGGGCCAGGTAGAGCTTGTTGAGGTAGGGCAGGGAGACCCCGCGCTCGTTGGCAACCCCGCAGTAGCGGGTCATGTAGTCAAAGAAGGCCTTGGAGGACGGGGGGATGCGCACGGCGAGCCCCTCCCCGTGCAGCAGGTTGCGGCGGGTGAGGGTGTCGACCGACTCCGGCAGGGATTGCAGGTACATCATGGCATCGCAGCCGCGGTCGTTCTTGTTGTAGGCATCGGCGCCCTTCTCCAGCAGCAGGGCAGCGGCGGGGGTGATGGCGCGGGCGGCGGCCGTCGGGGTCGGGGAAAGAGCCGCCTGACGGCAGAGCAGCAGCAGGGGCGTGTTGCCCTCCGCATCCCGGCAGTCGGGTTCGGCGCCTTCCTTCAGCAGCCGTTCCACTTCCTCGGCGGGAATCGCAGCGCCTTCCCGTATTTCCTGCCCGCAGAGCTTCAGCAGAGCCGTGTCGGCGGGGTTTGCGGGTTCCTCCGAAATAAGCGCGGCGGCCTCGGCACTCTCTGCCGGCAACGCCTCCGGCTCCCCTTCCGCCCGGAGGAGGGGGGCAAGGCCGATGATCGGCAGCAGGCGGCAGATGATGGTGAATGACGGTGCCATTGTCTCCCGTCCACTATACAGGATTTGTCGCCGGCTGTCAATCTGCAAAGTGCACAAAACTTGCGCCGGTGCGGGAACAGACGCAAATTAGCCTTGCCAAGCCGGGGGAAGGGAGCGTACAATGCGGGCTATGGATCAGACTTCCTTTACCTTTGATGTACCTACCCGCACCCTTTTCGGCAGCGGCAGCCTCAACTCGCTGCACAAGGAAAACCTGCCCGGCCGCAAGGCCCTGGTTGTCATCTCCAACGGCACCTCTACCCGCAAATACGGCTACCTGGACCGGACTCTCGCGGAGCTGGGCAAGGCGGGGGTGGAGGCTGTGGTCTTTGACCGCGTGGAGCCCAACCCGTTGAAAGACACGGTGATGGCCGGCGGCGCGGTTGCCCGTGAGCACGGTTG
The DNA here is from genome assembly GCA_945947905.1 of uncultured bacterium. Lineage (GTDB taxonomy): Bacteria > Verrucomicrobiota > Verrucomicrobiia > Verrucomicrobiales > Akkermansiaceae > Akkermansia. The sequence goes on along the minus strand of CAMEZO010000043.1, from coordinate 5,069 downwards.
CGACTTCATCGTAGCCCTGGGCGGCGGTAGCTGCATGGATGCCGCCAAGGCCATTGCGCTGGTGGCCACCAACGACGGCGACCTGTGGGACTATGTGCTCTTCGGCACCGGCAAGCGCAGGGAACCCGCGCATGCCCCGCTGCCTCTGGTAGCCATCACCACCACGGCCGGTACGGGTTCCGAGACGGACGCCGGCGGCGTGATCACCAACCCCGAGACCAAGGAGAAGACCGCCGTGTTCGGCTACGGTCTCTTCCCCAAGCTGGCCATTGTTGACCCGGAGTTGATGTGCTCCGTGCCGCCGAAGTTCACGGCTTTCCAGGGTTTCGATGCCCTCTTCCACAGCACGGAGGGCTACATTGCCTCGACGCGTAATTTGGTGAGCGAGATGTTCAGCATCACTGCTATCGAGAACGTGGGCCGCAGCCTGGCCGCTACGGTGCAGGACGGTGCCGACCTGCCGAACCGCGAGCGTATGGCTTTCGCTAACTGGCTCTCCGGGGTGCAGATGGTGGTGGGGTGCTGCACGAGCGAGCACTCCCTGGAGCATGCGCTCTCTGCCTACCACCAGGAGCTGCCGCACGGGGCGGGACTCATCATGATCAGCTTGGCTTATTACACGCATTTCATCCGCCGCGGTTGCTGCCCGGAGCGTTTCGTGCGCATGGCGCAGGCTCTCGGTAAGCAGGATGCCTCGCAGCCCATGGACTTCATCACGGCTCTGCACGACCTGCAACAGGCTTGCGGTGTGGCGGACCTGCGCATGAGCGATTACGGCATCACTCCCGATGAATTCCCCGCCATGGCGCAGAATGCCATGGATGCCATGGGCTTCCTCTTCGTCAATGATCCCGCGCCCCTCAGCTTGGAGGATTGCGTGCAGATTTACCGCGACTCTTACAGATAAAAGGTCATGAAAACGGCATGGATGTGCTTCTGCTTGCTGTCGGCAGCGGTGGCTGCGGGGGCGGAGGAGCGGGTGCAGCTTCAGCCGCGTGAGGGCGTGCGCCTGACGCTGGTGGCGGAGACCTGCGAGGCCGAGGATGAACCCGCCCCCGCGGGGGGGCTGTGTGCTTACCGCGGGAAGCTGTGGTTCGGTACGCGTACCTGCCCGCCGGCGCGCGTGCTCACCCGCGCAACTCTGGAGGTGGACGGCGTGAGTATTCCCCTGGATGTGACCGGGCTGGCTAACCCCTGGAATGATCCGGAGGAGATGACCGAGCGCGCCTGCCGCCTTCAGGAGTCGGACTCGGAGGACGGCACCCGCAGCTATGAGCTGAGCCTCGGTTTCTTCAAGGACGAGCCGGAGGATTACCTGGCGGTGTGGCGCGTGTTCGGGGGTGCCTCGCTGCGCACGGGTGTGGAATATGTGGGGGAGCATTACCCGGAGTGGTACAGCGCGGAGGCGGATACGGAGGCCGTTTGCACCGATGCCCTGCAAACGGAGCTGCGCCACCGCAAGGGATGGCAGTTCCGTGTGAGTTTTACGAATAAAACCGAGCAGCCTCTGCGCCTGGCGCCGCCCATGCAGCCGGGGGCGGGGTGCGGGGCGCTCTCTTTTTATGTGCTGGACCCCTCGGGGGCGGAGTTGCGCTTTGTGTACAACGGCCCTGCGTCCGGCGACTCCGCTGCCGAGCCGCGCATCCTGGCCCCGGGGAAGTCGGTATCCTGCGAGGTGAACCTGGCGGATGGTAACTGGATTTGGCCGCGAGCGCTGCCGCTGTATGCGCCTTACGAGGTGTATGCCGAGTATAACTGCCCCACGACGGATCCCGATCGCCACTGGGGCGGCAGGTCGGTTTCCTTCCCTGCGTTGGTAGAGCCGAAGGCGGGTGAAACGCCGCAGAAGTGCCTGCAATGGGCCGGTAAGGCGGCGGAGGCTGCCATACAGCCGTGAAAAGCGCTTGCATTCGTGCCGTTCTTTCGTTACAATGCCTGCCATGAAGTTCGAGATCCCTCTTTTGTTGGCCGGTGCCTTGGTGCTCTCTTCCTGCAAGGATGAGAAACCGGCCCCGGCTGCTCCCGCTCCAGCCGAGGAGCCGGCGGCTCCGGCCGCGCCGGTAACACAAGCCGCCGAGCCTGCCGCAGAGCCCGCTCCCGCGCCGGAGGCTCCTGCCAAGCCTGCTCCCGAGGCGTCGGGTACAGCGGAAACACCTGCAGAGCCTGCTGCGCCGTCGGAGGCCCCGGCGGAATCGGCCATCTGCACGGCGGCGGTGCCGGACTTGGAGACCCCGCTGCCGGCCGCGCCTGCGCCCGCTGCGGAGCCTTTGCCTGCCGAGGAGTCTGCCCCGGCTCCCGCGCCGACATCCGCCGACCTGACGGCTGCTTTGTCCGCGGAGTTGGAGCGCATGCTGCGGGAGAATGATGAGGACTTTTACAACGTGGCCGTTCTGTTGACCAAGAGTACGGGTAACTGGATCAGCATGGACGGTGTACTTGCTGCGGCTGCGGAGAAGGGGGAGCCCGTCTCGCAGTACTGGACGGCTAAGCGTGAGCTCGATAAGCGGGAGCTGAAGGGGGATATATCCCTCCCCGGGCCGGATTTTGCCAAGGCGCTCAAGCTGCTTCGGGCGTCGGCCTCCCGCGGCTATTTGCCTGCCTGCGTGGCCTGCGCGAATCTCATCGGCTCCGGAATCGGCTGCGAGGCAAACCGTGAGGAGGCGCTCCGCTTTCTGCAGGAGGCCTGCAAGAAGGGCAGCGCTCGCGCTCGCGCCGTTTACATGATGGTCAGCGGTCGCATCGAGGCGGGGAAATTCGATACGCCGGAGATGAAGTATGAGCTGGATCGCGGCAACTTTTACCTGGAGGAGCTGGTGGCAGATTACTATGCCGCGCAGCAGGACAGGGAGAAATGCGTGGAATGGCTGAAGCGGGCCTCTCGCAACGGTAGTGCTTCGGCGGCTTTCCGCTTGGCGGTCCTCTATTCTGCGGAGGAGAGCGGGGACCTCTCGGAGGACCCTGCGCCCTATCTGAAGCTGGCAACGGAGCGCCACTGGCCGGAGGCTCTCTGCATGTCCGGCAAGGTGGCCGCAGGGCAGGGGGATGCCGTACGCACCGTGGATTTGTTGTCTGCCGCGGCGCAGTTGGGCTCCGGGGATGCATGCCGTGTGTTGGCGGAGATCTGCGGCGAGAGCGGTGGTACGGGGATTACGCCGGAGCTGATTACGGGGCTGATGCAGCGCTCGTTTGAGCTGGGGGACCTGAACGGTACCGCGGGCTACGCTTATTGCCGGGTGCTTTCCTCGGAGTCCCCGGAGGAGGCGGCCAAGTGGCTGGCCTTGCTGGAGCAATCGGCGGATTCGATGTCGGTTTCGGCTTACAAGGCCTTGGCGTCGCTCCGGTTCAACGGGGCTCCCGGGGTGGCGCCGGATATGCGCCGCGCGGTGTATTACCTGGGGGAGGCTCGCTCCCTGGGCTATGTGCAGGCGGATGCGCTCATCGCGGCTCTGGCGGCTTTGGGCTGCGAGGGGACTCCGCCGGATCCGAGCCGTGCGGAGGCGTATCTCAAGATGGCGGTCGAGGCTCTGCCTATTTCTCAGCAGTGGTACGATCAGCTCCTTCAGGAGAAGGGGTGGATCTTCCTCCGCTATGCCAAAAAGAATTGAGTCGGTGCTTGCATATCGCTTTCTCCTCTGTTATAATGCGCCCTGTTATGGAACTGAATTTCATTAAGATGACCGGTGCCGGCAACGACTTCGTGATGGTCGACAACCGGGATTTGTCTCTCAGCGAGCTCTTGACTCGCGAGATGATCGCTGCCTTTTGTGACCGCCGCTTCGGTATCGGTGCCGATGGCTTGATTGCCGCAGAACCCGCTCAGGCGGGCGGGGATGTGCGTATGCGCTACTATAACTCCGATGGCGGGGAGGCCGAGATGTGCGGTAACGGTGCCCGCTGTTTTACGGCGTTCGTCAGCCTGCTGTCGGAGGGGGAGGTGTCGGAGGTGACCTTCGAGACGATGGCCGGGTTGGTGAAGGGTGTCATCAATGATGACAGTTCGGTTACCATTCAGCTCACCGCTCCCAAGGATATGAAGCTCAACGCTTTGGCTGCTTCCGAGACGGTTCCCGCTCCCGTGCACTTCATCAACACCGGCGTGCCGCATGCCGTGGCTTTCCTTCCCTCGGTGAAGGATATCGACATCCGCCGCTGCGGTGCTTTCCTGCGCTACCACGAGGCTTTCGCTCCCGCCGGTACCAATGCTAACTTCGCGACCGTGCTCTCCCCGCAGCACCTGCAGCTGCGTACCTACGAGCGCGGGGTGGAGGATGAGACGCTGGCCTGCGGTACGGGGATGACGGCTACGGCTCTGCTGCACGCTGCCCTCACCGGGGCGTCTTCGCCCATCAGCCTCGATGTGGCGGGCGGCGATACGCTGTCCGTTGCGTTCACGCGCACGCCGGACGGTGGTTTTACCGATGTGACCCTCACCGGGCCGGCTGCGGTTGTCTTCTACGGCTGCATTCCCTTCGGTGACGACGAGGAGGAAGCCTGAGCCCATGGCTGCTTTCTCTCCCGTATCCCGAATCAAGCACCCCATCATCCTCATCGGGTTGATGGGGTGCGGTAAGTCTACCATCGGCCGCGAGCTCAGTAAGCAAACGGGGATGCCGTTGTTGGATACGGACCTTGTTATCGAGGAGCAAATCGGTAAGTCTATCCCGGATATATTCGCCGAATTCGGCGAGGCTCGCTTCCGCGCTCTGGAGACTGCTCTCCTCCGTTATCTTGCGGACCGCCATGCTTCCCCGGAGCATCGTAACTGCATTATCTCCACCGGCGGCGGCATTGTCCTGAAACCGGAGAATCGCGCCATCCTCCGCTCCCTCGGCTTCGTGGTCTGGCTGAATGTCGATGTCCCCGCCCTCCTTGCCCGCACGGCTCGCGCCAACAACCGCCCCCTCCTCCAAAACGCCGACCGCGCCGCTACCCTCTCCTCCCTTCTTCTCCGCCGCCGCCCCCTCTACGAGGCCACCGCTCACATGCGCCTCAACACCACCGACACCGACATCCCCACCATCGTCCGCGAAATCCTCCAAGCCGCCGTGCTCTTCTATGACTAGCAGGCA
>CAMEZO010000042.1 GCA_945947905.1 uncultured bacterium | reverse complement strand
GAAACTTAACCCGAATTCTCATACAACATTAAGAAGAAGACACTCGCAATCATTGCTTTGGCCGCTCCGGCCCTCGCCGGCACGAAACCCACCGTGGCTCCCGCCCCGGCTCCGGCCCCCGCACCCGCCCCCGTCGTCAGCCCCTGGGCTGTTGAGCTCGGCGTCGGCTGCAACCGTGCCGCTCGCAACGTCCTCAAGGACGTTGAGGATCAGAAGCGCGTCCACACTTGGAGCTGGGACGTTACCGGCGTCTACAACCTGGACGACAGCAACGCCCTGACCCTCCGCCTCGGCTATGCCTACGGCAACCGCCAGCAGGATGAGGACAGCCGCATCATCACCCACACCTGGAGCCTGATGCCCGGTTACCGCTACACCTACGCCCTGAACGATCAGTGGTCCCTCTTCGCCGGTGCCAACGTGGGCATCGCCAACTGGTCCTGGAAGGGCAAGGGCTGCTGCCACAAGTCCGGCTGGGGCTGGGGCTACTCCGCTGAGGTGGGTGTGAGCTACGCCATCTGCCCGAAGTGGAACGTCTTTGCTGCCTACCAGTTCAGCGGCAACACCGCCAACCACACCGCTGTTCATGAGGACGGCTGGCGTCAGCGCTCCAAGGAGCAGAACTTCCACGGCGTCCGTCTCGGCGTCGGCTACACGTTCTGATCCGAACTGCTGATAGCATTTTCAGGCAGGCAATCCCCCGCGGGTTGCCTGCTTTTTTTAACTTTCAGACTTGACATTCGAGCTCCGTGTGCTACACTTACCCCACGCGGAGGCCGGACGGTCCGGTCTCATCAACATAAACCCATTCTCATAACACATTATGAAGAAGACACTCGCCATCATCGCTTTGGCCGCTCCGGCCCTCGCAGGCACCAAGCCCACTGTGGCCCCCGCTCCGGCCCCTGTCCCCACCCCCGCGCCCGTCGTCAGCCCCTGGGCTGTTGAGCTCGGCGCCGGCTTCAACAAGGCCGCTAAAGTTACCTTCCCCACGGACGAGGAATTCGGTCAAGACCAGAAGAAGGTCAACACTTGGAGCTGGGATATCACCGGCGTTTACAATCTGGATGCGAACAACGCCCTGACCCTCCGCCTCGGCTATGCCTACGGCAACCGCCAGCAGGATGAGGCCGACCGCATTATCACCAACACCTGGTGCCTGATGCCCGGCTATCGTTACACCTACGCTCTGGATGACCAGTGGTCCGTGTTCGCTGGTGTCAACGCCGGTATTGCCAGCCACGCTTGGCGCATCAAGATGGGTGCAGATGACGATGATGATCCCGTGGCCTTTGCTGCTAATGACGGTGACGATGAGGATGCGGGAGATGACGTTGATGTCCCGCGTTCTATCCACAAGTCCGGCTGGGGCTTTGCTTACTCCGCCGAGCTGGGTGTGCGCTATGCCATCAGCACGAACTGGAATGTCTTTGCGGCTTATCAGTTCAGCGGCAACACCGCTGCCCCGAAGTACAAGATCAGCGGTCCGGGCGGCACCTTCAGCCTGCGCTCCAAGCGGCAGAACTTCCACGGCGTGCGCATCGGCGTGGGCTACACGTTCTGAGCCGAACGCATAACTTCTTTTCAGGCAGGCAATCCCCGGTGGGTTGCCTGCTTTTTTGATAGTGAAATCGCCCCTCGGAGGCTTGACATCTGCCCCGGGCGTGCTATACTGACCTCGTGGGGTCGCATTCTCCGGCCCCGGACTTAACCCCGTTCACATCAGCGCATCATGAAGAAAACCCTCGCCATCATCGCACTGGCCGCCCCGGCCCTCGCAGGCACCAAGCCCGCCGCCGCGCCCGCGCCCACCCCGTCGCCCGCTCCCGTTGTCAGCCCCTGGGCTGTTGAGCTCGGTGCCGGCTACAACAAGGCCGCCAAGAGCCCCTTCCACAGCGGCAAAGACTGGTTCGGCCCCCAGAAGAAGGTGAACACCTGGAGCTGGGACCTCACCGGCGTCTACCATCTCGACGAGAATAACGCCCTGACCCTCCGCCTCGGCTATGCCTACGGCAACCGTCAGCAGGAGGAGGGTGTACGCCTCATCACCAACACCTGGAGCCTGATGCCCGGCTACCGCTACACCTACGCCCTGAGCGACAAGTGGTCCGCCTTTGCCGGTGCCAATGTCGGCCTCGTCAGTTTTGCTTGGCTTGACAAGGAGAAGGAGGACCTCGGCAACAATCACAAGTCCGGCTGGGGCTTCGGCTACTCCGCGGAGCTGGGTGTGCGCTATGCCGTCTGCGGCAACTGGGATGCTTTCGTGGCTTATCACTTCAGCGGCGATACGGCATCCCCCAGGCACATCGTGACTCGCGGCGGCCAGTCCAACTCCATCCGCCCCAAGAAGCAGAACTTCCACGGCGTGCGCATCGGCGTGGGTTGCAAGTTCTGACCCCGGGCGTTTTCCCTGATTTTCGGCAGGTGCTCCCCGATGAGCATCTGCCTTTTTTTTAGAAAATTGGCTTGACGGAAGCGCATAACACGCTATAATAGGCGAGACGGAGCCGGGAGGTCCGGTTCTGCAAATAACCCGAATTCAAGACAAGTTATGAAGAAAACACTCGCACTCATCGCCTTGGCTGCCCCCGCTCTGGCCGGCACCAAGACCGTCGTGGCGACGGTGCCCGCCCCGGCACCCGCCCCCGCCCCCATCGTGAGCCCCTGGGCCGTTGAGGTCGGTACCGGTTACAACTTCGCCTCCAAGGACCTGTTCAAGGGCGACGAGGACCAGAAGAAGGTGAACACCTGGGGCTGGGACCTTACCGGTGTCTACAAACTGGACGAGAACAACGCCCTCACCCTGCGCCTCGGCTATGCCTACGGCAGCCGCAAGCAGGACGATGACTACCGCTTCAAGGTCAACAACTGGAGCCTGATGCCCGGCTACCGCTACACCTACGCTCTGGATGACCAGTGGTCCCTCTTCGCCGGCGTCAACGTGGGCGTCACGAACATGAAGTGGCGCGTCACCGGTGAGGGAGAAGCCACCGACAAGTCCGGCTGGGGCTTCGGCTACTCCGCCGAGCTCGGCGTGCGCTACGCCATCAACACCAACTGGGATGTCTTCGCGGCTTACCAGTTCAGCGGCAGCACCGCCTCCCCGAAGTACACTTGGACCGATGGCAACACCTTTGAGCATAGTGTCAAGTCCAAGGCTCAGAACTACCACGGCGTGCGCATCGGCGTAGGCTACACCTTCTAAGCCCGCGCGGCACAACACCTCACAGGCAGGCAGCCACCCGGCTCGCCTGCCTTTTTCACCCGCCGCCGCCCGCACCGCGGGGCCAAGACGTCCACGGATACCACGGATGACCACGGAAGCAGAGCCGGGCGGCAGGAGTGTGAGACTTCATGCCACCGGGGTAGTAGGTAACTGAAGTTTTCAGAACGCAGAATTTCAGGAAGGTTGCGGAAACTGATCGGCATACTTAGCTCGATTCAGATTACATGCCGCCGAGGTAGTAGGCTCCTTGGTGTTTTTTGATAAAATTCTAAGGCCGACCTACTACGGATATGCTCGGGAGTCTTGCCGAAGTTCCGAAGAGCAAGCAGTTTCCGAAAATTCCCTTTATTCCGCGGTCCTTTTCTTCTCGGGTTCGACTGTGTCTCGGTGGTGGGAAGTTTCTCGGTGCCGGTGCGTGCGGACCGGATTCGGGATGTTGTTTGGATTTCTTGATTATTCAGGAGAGCGGGCGGGGAGGGGATGACAAAAAAACATGAAAGGAAGCGGGAGGCGTTGAGAGAGAATAACTTACAGGGTGAAAATTCCGTTATAATACGTTACGCGGGGGAGGGGTAGGTGATATTTGGCTTGCGTGCACGGGGAATGTATAGTATATTTTCCGGCGGAGCCATGAATGAAGACAACAGAAACCTGACACGGTACACAACGGAGACTACGACCTTTTCCGGGTGGCGTGTATCTATTTGCCGAAAGGGAATAACCCTAACAGTATATTTTGCGGATAGTGTCTACGGCGGGGCGGAGGAGAGCCGTGCGGCGGCGGCAGCCCTGCGGGATGAGATTTTTGCCCGGATAGCGGAGGAACCGGCGGACCGGGTGTTACGGGAATATAAGCGAAAGTATAAGCGCGCGCTGGAGGCGGCGCGGGAGCGTCGGCGGAAGCATGCCAAGGAATTGGCGCGGGTGCGGGCTCGGCAGCGGCGTGCGGAGGCCCGGGCGGTGCGCGAGGCGCAGCGTGCGGCGGGCGAGGCAGAGGAAGATGGTGACGAGGAGCCGGCGGCGTAAAGCCATGGCGGCGGGGTTACTCCCTGTGCCGGCGGGTGAGCCGGGCGTAGAGGATGCAGAGCTCGAAGAGCAGGTACATCGGCAGCGCCATGAGCAGCATGGTAGCGGGATCCGGCGCGGGCGCCAGGACCAGAGCGGCAGCCAGGCAGCCGATGAAAGCATGCGCCCGCAGCCTGCGGATGCGCTCGTGCGGCAGCAGACCCAGGCGGATGAGCGGCAGCACGATGACCGGTAGCTGAAAGGCCGCCCCGAAGAGGAAGATGAGCTTGGCCGCAAAGGTGAGGTAGTAGCCGATGCGCCAGTCGTTCGCGATACCCAGCCCCTCCGCATAGCCCGCAAAGAAGCAGAGGATGCGCGGCAGCACGACCGCATAACCGAACGCCCCGCCCGCTGCGAACAGCCCCAAGGATGCCCATACACAGCGGCACACCGGCCGCCGCTCACTACCCCGCAGGCCCGGCAGCAGAAAATGCAGCGCGAGCAGCAGCAACAGGGGGAAAGACAGCACCAGCCCGCCGTAGAAAGCGAGACTGAGCGAGAGCATGAAAGCCTCCCCGGGGTGGAAAGCCCCCATCAACTGCATGCCGCGCTGAGCCGGCGGGGGCCGCAGATCCGCCCCGCTGCGGTGCAGCTCCAGCGCGAGGGGCCGCTGCTCCGCCGGGCAGTGATGCCGCAGCCAGACCACCTGCTCCCCCGGCGGCAGCAGAGCCGCGGCCCGCAGAAAGGGCAACGCCTCCGCCGCCCGCCGCACGGGCGCGCTGTGCTTCGCCAGCAAATCCGCATAAGCCCCCTGCGGAAGCCGCCCCTGTTGCTCGGCCAGGGTCCGCGCCTGCTCCCACTCCGCAGCGGACAGGCCGGCAGGCAGGCTCTCCTGCGTGCGCTGCACCAAGGCCCGCTCCACCGGCCGGCGCAGGAAATCGAGCACCTGCGGGGTAAGGGCAAAGCACAGCACCATACCCAGCAGCAGCACCGCCCCCATTCGCAGCAGGGTGAGCCGCAGAGCCTCCAAGTGCTCCGTCAGGGGACGCGCCTCATCCTCACCCGCGCGTTGCAGGCTGTCTCGCAGGCGGAACAGGGGACGCAGCATCAGCATCTCAATTCAGGACATCGATGCCCAGCTTCTTGAGATCTTCATCACTCAGCGCGCAGGGATCCGGCGCCACCCAATGCCCGGGGGCGATGAGCACGGGCGACAGATCCAAGCCCGCCGTCATATCCACCCGCGGGTGGTTCACACGGCGCCCGAACGCGCTGCCCGGCGGCGGGTCGATGGGGGAGGGAACATCCCCCGTCATCACGATGGGCGCCGGGGTAACGGTGGGATCCGGAGGCGGAATGGCCGAGATAAGAGCCTTGGTGTAGGCATGCCGCGGGTTCTTATAGATGGTATCGGCCGCACCCATCTCCACGATTTTGCCCAGGTACATCACCGCGACGCGATCCGAAATGTGCTTGACAACCGACAGATCGTGCGAAATGAAGAGGTAAGAGAGCTTCAGCTCATTCTGCAAATCCAGCAACAGATTGAGCACCTGAGACTGCACGGAGACATCCAAGGCGCTGACGGGTTCATCCAGAATGATGAGCTTGGGATCCAGCGCCAAGGCCCGCGCGATGGCAATGCGCTGCTTCTGCCCGCCGGAGAACTCGTGCGGGAACTTGGCGGCACTCGACTGCGGCAGCCCCACGATGTCCATGAGCCAATCCACCCGCTTGGTGCGACTGCGGCGCGAACCGCGCTCCGCAATGACCATCGGCTCCGTGATCAGGTGGCGCACATCCATCCGCGGATCCAGCGAGGCGGAGGGGTCCTGAAAAACCATCTGCACCATACTGCGCATGCGGCGCAGACGCCACTGCGAGCGGTGGGTGATGTCCTTGCCCGCCAAGCGAATGTGTCCCCCCGTGGGCTCCAACAAACGCACGAGGCAGCGCCCGATGGTGCTCTTACCGCAGCCGCTCTCCCCCACCAGCCCCAGGGTCTCCCCTTGGGCAATAGAGAAACTCACCTCATCCACCGCCTTCAGCGTGCCCGTGACGCGGCCCAGCACCCCCCGCCGCACGGGGAAATACATCTTCAGTTTGTCTACTTCTACAATCGGTGCCGTGATCATCATGTCCTCGGGCGTCTACCCTCGCGCACCAGTATAGCATGCCCGGCCTCTGTTTGGCAAGCATCAAATCCACCATGCCCGCCCTTTTCCCTGCAAAGGAACGGGCACCGCCCCCCCGAATCGGGAGAACGGTGCCCGCTGTATCGTCCGGACGCGGGTTTATTCCCCCGCCTCCTCCGGCGCCTCCTGCGGGGAGGTCTCACCCTCCTGCTCGGAAGCGTCGTCGCTGCTCTCCTCGTCATCCGGGATGATGAGTGAGATGTCCTGAATCAGGTCATTGGTATCCAGTGTGATGAGCTTCACACCCTGGGTAGCGCGCCCCGTCTCCCGGACATCGGCCACCTTGATGCGGACGGATTGGCCGCCCGTGGTCATGATCATCAGCTCATCCGCATCGGTGACCGTGGTGGCGGAGACCACCTTACCGGTCTTCTCCGTGCAGTTGATGGTCTTGATACCGATACCCGCGCGGCTCTGGGCGCGGTACTCGGAGAAGGCCGTGCGCTTGCCGAGCCCGTTCTCCGACACCACGAGCAGGTGCGCCGCGTCATCGTGCACCACCGCCAGCGCCACCACATAGTCCCCCTCGCGCAGCTTGATACCGCGCACGCCGATGGTGCCACGGCCCTGGTTGCGCATCTCCGACTCATTGAAGCGGATGCTCATGCCGTCATGCGTGACCAGGATGATGTCCTGCGAGCCGTCGGTGAGCTCCACGTTGACAAGCGAGTTATCCTCCTCCAGATTGATGGCGATGATACCGGCCTTGCGGTAATTGACGAAGTCATTCAGCGCCGTCTTCTTCACCGTACCGTTGCGGGTAGCGAAGACCACGTTGCCGGAATCCTCGGCGAAGGTCACATCCTTACCCGCCTCATCCACACGCCGCTCCAGGCGCAGGATGGCCGCGATCTTCTCCTCCGCCTGCAGGTTGAGCAGGTTCTTGATGGAACGCCCCTGGGCACTGCGCGCGGCCTCATCGATCTCGTACACGCGCTCCACGTACACGCGGCCCGTGTTGGTGAAGAACATGATATAGTCGTGATTCTGCGCGGCGAAGAGATGCTCCACGAAATCCTCGCGGTCCTTCTTGCTCTTGGTGGAAGCCACCTTCACCCCCTTGCCGCCGCGCCCCTGCAGGCGGTATTCGTCCGCGTTGGTGCGCTTGATGTAGCCGTTGTGCGAGATGGTCACCACCATGCTGTCATTCGGGATGAGGTCCTCGATGGCCATGTCCCCCTCGTAGGGGATGATCTTGGTGAGGCGCGGGGTGGCATGCTTGGCCTTGATAGCGCGCAGCTCGTCCTTCACGATGCCGAGCACGCGGGCCTCGTTGGCCAGGATGTCCAGGTAGTCCTCGATCTGCTCCAGCAGAGCCTTGTACTCATCGGAGATCTTGTCACTCTCCAGCGCGGTGAGCTGGTAGAGACGCAGATCCAGGATGGCGTTCACCTGCCGCTCCGTGAAGATGTAGGAATCCCCCTGCACGGAAGGCTGGCTGCGGATGAGGATACCGAGCCCCTTCGCGAGCTCCGTCGGGAAGCGGAACGCCATGAGACGTTGGCGCGCCTCGTCGCGGTTCTTGGAGTCGCGGATGATGCGGATGAACTCATCGAGGTTGGCCAGGGCGATCAGGTAAGCCTCTAAAATCTCCGCGCGATCCTCCGCCTTCTTGAGCAGGAAACGCGTGCGGCGCACCACCACCTCGCGGCGGTGCTCCACGTAGAAGTTGATGGCATCCCGCATGGTGAGCACCTTGGGACGGTTCTCATGAATGGCCAGCATGTTGATCGAGAAACCGGTCTCCAGACTGGTGAGCTTGTAGAGCTGGTTGATGACCACCTGCGGGCGGGCATCGCGCTTCAGCTCAATCTCCACATAATCCGTCAGGTCGCGCATGCCGGCGATGTCCGTGATAATCTTATCCCGCACCAGCTCCGCGATGCGCTCCTGAACCACGGCGCGGTTGACGCCGTAGGGAACATCCGAGATGTGGATGAACTCTCGCCCGTTATCATTGGTGACCACCTCCATCTTACCACGCATGAGCACGCTGCCGCGCCCCGTGCGGAAGTACTTGTCGATACCCTTGGTGCCGAGGATGTAGCCCCCCGTGGGGAAGTCCGGCCCCTTGATGTAGGCGCGGAGCTGCTCGGCGGTGATGTGCGGGTTGTCGATGAAGGCGCAGATGCCGTCCACGACCTCGCCGAGGTTATGCGGGGCCATGTTGGTGGCCATACCCACGGCGATACCCGTGCCGCCGTTCACCAGCAGGTTCGGGAAGGCACTGGGGAAGACGACCGGCTCCGTGAAGTTGCCGTCGTAGTTCGGCTGAAAGTCCACCGTGTCCTTGTCCAGGTCATCCATCAGGGCCATACCCATGTGGGAGAGCTTGGCCTCCGTGTATCGGTAGGCAGCGGGCGGGTCACCCTCCGGCGTACCGAAGTTACCCTGGCCGCTCACGAGCACATCGCGCATGTACCAGGGCTGGGCCATGTTCACCAAGGCCCCGTAGGCGGAGGAGTCGCCGTGCGGGTGATACTTACCGATGGTATCACCGACGATACGGGCGCACTTGAGCGTGCCCTTGGTGGGCACCAGACCCAGCTCGTGCATGGCGTAGAGTACACGGCGCTGGGAGGGCTTCAGGCCGTCCCGCGCATCCGGCAGCGCGCGGGAGATGATGACGGACATGGAGTAGTCCAGGAAGCTCTTGGCCATTTCTTCCGCCACGTCTACCGGGCGGATTCGCGTTTCATTCATTGCTTATGGAATTGGTAAAAGGTTACGGGAGGGGTTACACATCCAGGTTGCGCACATTGAGCGCGTTGTCCTCGATGAAGCGGCGGCGGGGCTCCACCAAATCGCCCATCAGGATGGTGAACATCTTGTCGGCGGAGGCCATGTTATCATCGTCCAGGCGCACCCGCAGCAGCTCGCGCTTCTCGGGGTCCATGGTGGTGGCGTACAAGTCCTCCGGGTTCATTTCACCCAGACCTTTGAATCGGGTGATGCTGACGTTTCGGCGGCCGATGTCGAGCACCCGCTCCAGGATGTCGCCCACATAGAAGATGGGGGTCACGCTGCCCTTGCTGCCCTCCTCGATCTCGAAGACGGGCGCGTCATCGTTCAGCAGGCGGTCGGCGGGGATGCCCAGCTCCTCCAGGCGGGCCATGATGCGGGAGATAGCCTTGGCCTCGTGCAGCTCGTGCAGCAGCGCGCGGCGGCTCGGGCCCTCGCGCACGGGCAGCGGGTTGGCGGCCAGCTCTTCCTCCGTGGGCTCGCCGAAGAGGAAGAGGTCCGGGTTCTCATCGCTGTAGGCGGAGAGGCTTTCCATCGTGTCGAAGTAGACGACCTCTTCATCATTGCCGCAGCGCACCTTCACCAGATACTCCGGGAAAGCCCCCGTAGCGGCGCGGTGGCGCAGCAGGTCCTTGAGATTGCCGCCGTGACCGGCGACAGCGCCCTCGAACTTCTGCAGGTTGATGAGCGTCTCGAGAATGCCCATGAGGGTGTCCGCATCGTACTCCCGGGACTTGTCTGCCGTGCGCAGGGTGATGTCCCCGGAGCCGAGGGAGATGAGCTTGCGGTTCAGCGACACCTCATCCTGAATGTACTGCTCCTCCTTGCGGTATTTGACGCGGTAGAGCGGCGGCTGGGCGATGTAGACATAGCCCGCGCGGACCAACTGCGGCATGTGGCGGCAGAAGAGGGTGAGCAGCAGGGTGCAGATGTGCGCGCCGTCCACATCGGCATCCGCCATCAGGATGATCTTGTGGTAGCGGGCCTTGCTCAGGTCAAAGGAACCCTCGCCCTCCCCGTCGCCGATGCCGGCGCCGATGGCGGTGATGATGTTCTGAATGGTCTCGCTGCCCAGCGCCTTGTCCAGGCGGGCTTTCTCCACGTTGAGAATCTTACCGCGCAGGGGCAGGATGGCCTGGGTGCGGCGGTCGCGGCCCATCTTGGCGGAGCCGCCTGCGGAGTCACCCTCCACGATGAAGAGCTCACTCTGCTCGGGGTCGCGGTTGGAGCAGTCGGCCAGCTTACCGGGCAGGCCGCCGCCGACGGTCATGGCACTCTTGCGCACACTCTCGCGGGCCTTGCGGGCCGCCTCGCGGGCGCGGCTGGCGATGAGGCAGCGGTCGATGATCTGGCGGGCCTGCTGCGGGTTCTCCTCAAAGTAGTCGCGCAGCTCCTCGTACACCACACTGCTCACCACGCCCTCGATCTCCGTGTTCACCAGCTTGTCCTTGGTCTGGCTGGAGAAGCGCGGGTTGGGCATCTTGATGCTGATGACGGCCACCAGACCCTCCCGCACGTCATCGCCGGTCAGGCTCGGGTCCTTGTCCTTCAGCAGGTTGTTGGACTTGGCGTAGGCATTCACCGCGCGGGTGAGTGCACTGCGGAAGCCGGAGAGGTGAGTACCGCCGTCGCCGTTGTAGATGCTGTTGGCGTAGCAGAGAATGTTGTACTTGTCGCTGTCGTTGTACTGCATCACCACGTCCACGATCACATCATCCTGCATCGTCTTGCCGTCGTAGTCGACCTCGATGTGGCGCACGCCGTTCATGACGATGGGCTCCGGGGTGATGAGGGTCTTGTTCTCGTTGAGCTGGTGGACGAACTCGCGGATGCCGTCCTTGTAGAAGAAGGTCTCCCGGCGCTCCGGGGTGGTGCGCTCATCCACCAGGGTGATGACCAGCCCGGGGTTGAGGAAGGCGAGCTCGCGCAGGCGGCGGCCCAGCATATCAAAGACGAACTCCGTCGTGTCCGTGAAGATGGTCGGGTCCGGCAGGAAGGTGATGGTAGTGCCGGTCTGGTTCTGCGGGCAGGTGCCCACCACGTGCAGCTTGTCCTTGGTCTTGCCGCGCTCGAAGGTGATGACGTGCCGCTTGCCGTCGCGCCGCACCTCGGCCTTGAACCAATCGGAGAGCGCGTTCACGCACTTGGCACCCACGCCGTGCAGACCGCCGGAGTACTTGTAGGCACCCTGGCCGAACTTACCGCCGGCGTGCAGGTTCGTGAGCACCAACTCCACCGCCGGTATGCCGAACTTGGGGTGAATGTCCACGGGAATGCCGCGCCCGTTGTCCGCCACGGAGATGGAGCCGTCCACGTGCATGAGAATCTCGATGTGCGTGCAATAGCCGGCCAAGTGCTCGTCAATGGAGTTGTCCAAGACCTCAAAGACGCAATGGTGGAGACCGCGCTGATCCGGGTCGCCGATATACATGCCCGGGCGTTTGCGCACGGCTTCCAAGCCCTCCAACTTGTCAATCTGGGCTGCGCCGTATTCCTGCTGTGCCCCGGTGTCGACGGCATCGGCCGGCACGGGGGGAGTTTCGTTTTCACTCATATGTCCGCCCATTATACGCGCACGCGCGCATGCGTCAAGTATAATGCGCGTCATCATCCCCGGAAAGAGCACGGTGGAGTGACGGATGCACTGTGGGCAAAAAAAACGCTTGCCAAAGTGCCGCGTATGCTGTACCCTTGGCGGCGTTCATCATCAACATCGCAGCATGAAGCACTTTCATTTCCTCGGTATTTGCGGCACGGCCATGGGCGCAGTTGCCTCTGCCATGGCCCGCAGGGGCTATACCGTCACCGGCTCGGACGCCGGGGTTTATCCGCCCATGTCGACCTTCCTGGCAGAGGAGGGAATTCAGGTTTTCTCCGGCTACAAGGCCGAGAATATCCCGGCGGAGGCCGACGTCATCGTCATCGGTAATGCCATGAGCCGCGGGAACCCCGAGGTGGAGGCGGTGCTGAACCGCAAGCTGCGCTATGTGAGCCTGCCGGAGGTGCTCAAGGAGCACTTCCTGTGGGGTAAGCACAACTACGTGGTGACCGGCACGCACGGTAAGACCACCACCACCTCGATGCTGACCTGGGTGATGAAATGCGCCGGCCTGAACCCCGGGTTCATGATCGGCGGCATCGCCCGCAACCTGGAGCGCGGCGGCTATTTCTCCGATTCCGATTACTTTGTGCTGGAGGGGGATGAGTACGACACCGCTTTCTTCGACAAGCGCAGTAAGTTCCTGCATTACCTGCCGGAGGTGGCCATCATCAATAACATCGAGATGGATCATGCGGACATCTATGCGGACCTGGAGGCCGTCAAGCTCTCCTTCCGCCGTCTGCTGCGCTGTGTGCCGTCCACGGGGCGGGTGTTCATGAATGCGGACTGCCCGAACTGCCGCTCCGTGCGCGAGGCGGCTGCCGCGGAGCTGCGCATGGTGCCCATCACGACCGTGGGGATGGGCGAGGACGCCGATGTGCGGATCGCGATAACGGAGACCGCGCCGAGCGGAAGCTCGTTCACGGTGGACGGCGAGCCCTACCGCATCCCGATGGTCGGGGAGTTCAACGTGCGCAACGCGGCCATGGCCGTGTGCGCGGCGCGTACCGCCGGGGTGGAGCCGGAGACGATTCGCCGGGCCTTCGAGTCCTTCGAGGGCGTGGCGCGGCGCCAGGAGGTGCGCGGTTGCGTGAACTCCGTGACGGTGGTGGATGACTTTGCGCACCACCCCACGGCCATTGCACAGGCGGTCGCGGGGCTGCGGCAGCGTTTCCCGAAGAGCCGCCTGTGGTGCATCTTCGACCCGCGCAGCAACACAACGGCGCGCAGCCTCTTCCAGCACGAGCTGGCTGCCTCCATCGCGACGGCGGACCGGGCGGTGCTGTCCCCCATCGAGCGGGCCGCGCGCATCGCGCCGGAGGAGCGCCTGGATGAGGAGTTGCTGCGCAGTGAGGTGGAGGGCTTGGGTACGCCCTGCTATGTGGGCAAGGATGTGGGGGATATCGTGACCTATGTGGTAACCCGTGTGCACCCGGGGGATGTGCTCCTGGTGATGAGCAACGGCGGTTTCGGCGGTATCCACAACAGGCTGCTGACGGCCTTGGCCCAGTGCTGAGGCGGGGCAGGCTGCCCATTCTTTTCGGCCCTCGGGTGCATGCGCGCTCGGGGGCTTTTTGCGGACATGAAAAACCCCGCCGACCGCAGCCGACGGGGTGAAGAATCTTACCGGGATTCCCCGGTCGGGCATCAGTAGCCGTCCGGGCGGAAGGTGGAGGGGTTGCCGATGGAGAGCATGCCGTGCATGCCCGAATACAGGGGGCCGTACTGCTTGTAGACGGGCTGCGTCACCTCGTAGGTGCGGCCGTTCTTGCCGTCCACCTTCACGATCAGGCGCTGGCCCTTGGTGTTGCCCAGGGAGTCCGTCAGGGCAGCACCGGCTGCTGCACCGGCCAAGCCCAAGCCCACGGTGGCAACGGTCTGGCCGCCGCCGGAACCGATCAGGCTGCCGAGCGCAGCACCGATCGCGCCACCGCCGATGGCGCCGACGCCCGTGGCCGTGCCGGAGGTGCGGATGGTGCAGTTCGTAGCACTGATGATGGTGCCGGGCACCACCTCAGTCACCGTGTTCGCCTGGCGCTGGGAGACGTTGTTCACGTTCGCCATCGTGGCGCAGGAGGGTACAAGAACCGTGCCGGCCGCGAGGGCCAGGGTCATCATAGCGTGTTTGATCTTCATGAGAATCTGTCTTCGTTTGCGTTTGCGAGGCGGGGGAGTCCGCGTGCTCTTGCCCGCGCTGTTCCCCGTGGCGTTACTTTATCATAAAGGCCCCGCGCCGTCAAGCCATTCTGTAGGGAATCATGACAGTATTTGCCGCGCCCCGCGCCGATTTCCCGCGCGCGGATGGGACTGAAGTCAGTTTTTTTTATTGCACCGGCGGTCAAAAATGGTATAATAGCCCCGCTATGAGTACAGACGTTACTACCTGCTCGCGTCCGGCGGACGTGAAGCGCTATGCCCTCTTCCTGATGTTTATGGCAGGATTGGGCGGGCTTCTGTACGGCGTGGATGTTGGCATCATTGCCGCGGCCCTGCCGTACATCGAGGCTACATCGACGTACACGCAGTCTCAGCTCTCCGTTGTGGTGGCTGCTGTGTTGTTCGGTTCCGTGCTCTCCTCGCTCTTCGCCGGCATGCTGGCAGAGTGGTTGGGGCGCAAGAAAGTAATCATCATCGCGGCGTTGCTCTTTACGCTGTCCATCCCCTGCATCTGCTTCTCGGACAACCAGTTCGGCGCGCTGATGGGTGGCCGTATCCTGCAGGGTGCCTCCGCCGGCTTGGTCGGTGTGGTGGTGCCGATGTATCTGGCCGAGTGCTTGGATGCCTCCTCGCGCGGTAAGGGTACGGGCATGTTCCAGTTCCTGCTGACGATCGGCTTGGTGTTTGCCGCCCTCATCGGTCTGGTGACCACTTACTGCGTGGGCGCCGCTACGGATGTGACGGTTTCCGACAGCGCCAAGGAGGCTGCCTGGCAGATCATCTTCTGGTGCTGCTCTGTCCCGGGTATCATCCTGTTCCTCGGTGCCTTCCGTCTCAAGGAGTCCCCGCGCTGGCTGTATCGCCGCGGTCGGGAGGAGGAGGCTCTCCTCTCCCTGGCGGCCAACAACGGCGAGAAGGCGGCAAGGGAGATCCTGGCGGAGATGAAGGAGGCCGATGCCAAGGCGGCGGAGGAGAAGGCTGCCATGAAGGAGGCTGCCAAGGGCGATTCCCTCATGCAGCGCAAGTATGTGATCCCCTTCATCCTGGCGGTGGTGATCCTGGCCTGCACCCAGGCTACGGGTATTAACTCCGTGCTGAATTACTCGGTCAAGGTCTTCCAGCAGTCCGGCCTCGAGAATACGGCGGCTAACTGGGCGGACTTCGCCATCAAGGTGGTCAATATGCTCATGACCATCGTGGCGGTGTCGCTCGTGGATAAGAAGGGCCGTAAGTTCCTCCTCAAGATGGGTACGCTCGGCATCATCGTCGGTCTCGTCGGTGTGGGCGGTACCTTCCTTTCCGTGGAGACGAAGCGTGTTGACGTGACGGACGCGGTGAAGGCGCTCGTGACGGATAAGGCTTACGCGAAGGCTTCCGTGGGCGAGATCGCCAAGACGGTGGCGGCGGCTCATCCGGAGCTGCTGAAGGACGGTGGCATTGCCCCGGGGGTACAGTTGATTGTTACCTACAAGAAGGGCGATGCCTCGGACCAGAAGATCGGCGAGTTCTTTGACCGCGAGGCCGAGAGCGCCAAGGCCAACGAGCTGCTGAAGAAGACGGACAAGCCCGATACGGTTTACACGGACAGCGCCATGGCGCCCGTTGATGTGGCGGCGGCTCAGGCTGAGTTCAAGAAGGGGCTCGCTGCCGGTCAGGCTTCCTCGAAGGCTAAGGCCGACATCACCAACCTCTCCGATAAGGTGCGCGCCGGTGAGCTGAAGTTCAACGGTACGGATGAGGAGAAGGACACCCTCATCGCCACGCTGCAGAAGCTGGAGAGTAACGGTGACCGCGTCATCCTGGCTCCGGAGTTCGCGCCCAATCATACCTTCTTGGATACCCTGTGCTTCTGGAGCACCCCGCCCACGCCGGGTGACCTGCAGGAGCTTTCCATCACCCGCGCGGAGGTGGGTATGAAGCCCAACGTGGTGACGGGTAGCCTAGTGACGGCGTTCTTCATCATCTTCATCGCCTTCTACGCCGCAGGCCCGGGTGTCTGCGTCTGGCTGGCTCTCTCGGAGCTGATGCCCAACCGCATCCGCGCCAACGGTATGGCCATTGCCCTGCTCATCAACCAGGGTGTGTCCACGACCATCGCCGGCGTGTTCCTGCCTTGGGTGGGTGCCTGCGGTTACTCCAGCGTCTTCTTCACGCTGGCCGGCTGCACGGTCATCTACTTCATCACGGCTGCCTTCTTCCTCCCGGAGACGAAGGGCCGTACCCTGGAGGAAATCGAGAAGTACTTCACCACCGGTAAGATGCCGGAGAAGAAGGAAGAGGCTCAGGCCTAACCCCTTCTCCCTCCCGGAAACCCCGAACCGCCCCTCTGCGCCCCGCCGCGCAGGGGGGCTTTTGAAATTTCAGCCTTGCCGTACGAATGGATGGCGAGGAGTCATCCCGCGGAATGAAAGAGCATGCTCGGAAATTGATCGGCCTGCCCTGCTTGGAACAGACGGCATATCACAGGGGTGGGAGGGGTACCCGTTTTTTCGGATGGTCGCCCGTGTCTGCCTACCTTTGTTGCCTCGGTTGTTTGATATACCAGTGAATCCGATACGAATACGGTTATTCTGTCGGGGGGTAAACGCTGACTTCAAAAATCAGGTTGCAAGGGAAGGTTTTGGCTTGCTGACAACACCTGTTGTTTACAATGGGACAACGTATCCGTACCTTGCCGAAATTGATTCAAGACGGCGAGTTTACAAACACGTCCCGGGCAGCGCTGACAATGAGCTTGTTCCGAAGGTTTCTTGCGCTACAGATGGTGGCGTTATTAGGAGTGGCTCTCGTATTCAGATTTTGCTTGGTGACGGGCTGCTGAGGTCTTTTGAAAATGAGTAAGGCGTTTTCGTCTCAGGTGATACAGGCTCCGCTATTAAGGGTAACCATATCGATTTGTATTGGGGGTGTGATGCGCCGTCGCCCAACGATCCTAATATTCCGGCAGGACTCGCCCGGGGGATTGCTTCGGGTAATTGTTTCAGAGTCGTACTACTGTCTGAAAATTAATTGGTAACTTTAATTCCGAAGGCGGCAAGAAAACCTTCCCGCCTTCGGATATTATAGTATATCTATTTGAGAAATCGTTTTGCTGTAGCGTGATGATGCTTTCAATATGCCGTTTTCAACATGCCAATTAACCTTAAATCGATAACAACCTTCCGCTAATTGGTAAATATGTGTAGAAAGTATAGTATTGTCCGGTTCTTCTCTTGCTATCCTA
>CAMEZO010000041.1 GCA_945947905.1 uncultured bacterium | reverse complement strand
CATCCGAAGGTGGCGTATGCCGCTGACGACAATCATTCATTGCCGAAGTAATAATAAAATTCTAAAGCTACCTACTGTGAACATGCTCCGATGTCTTGCCTGAGGGCTGCATGGCTTTCAGTCTCCAAAAATTCCCTTTATTCCGCGGTCATTTTATTCTCGGCCTCTACCGAATCGGCGGTGTGAAGTCTGAAAGAAGCGGGCAGCCGGTGGGGAACCAGTTGCCCGCAGGGTTAATGTGATGATGGGGTGGGTCAGCCCTTGAGAGCGGCGCCCGCCTTAGCGTCGATCGCCTTCTTAGCGAGGTCGAAGACAGCCTTGAAGCCCTCCGGGTTAGCGATAGCGAGCTCGGAGAGAGACTTGCGGTCCAAGCAGATACCGGCAGCCTTGAGCCCCTCCATGAAGCGGGAGTAGGTCAAGCCCAGGGGACGCACGGCGGCGGAGATACGCGCGGTCCAGAGGCGGCGGAACTGGCCCTTCCGTCTCTTGCGGTCGCGGTACTCATACTGCCATGCCTTGTAGACGGCATCCTTAGCGTAGCGGAAGAGCTTGCTGCGGAAACCGCGGAAGCCCTTGGCGCGGAGCAGGATGCGCTTGCGGCGGCTGCGGGAAGCCGGCCCATTAGTAGCACGTGCCATAAATGATGTATTGTATAATCGGGTGAACGAACTGTTCTTCCTCACCTCCTTGCAGTCTCGTTCGTTCGATCCATTGCGAGAATGGAAGGCTGCATGAAGGCCGCCCGGTCAGCGGGCGGGTGCTTGGCTGGTAGCCATGTTCCTCGGTTTAAGCGAAGGGCATGTTCTGCTTGACGGCCCAAACCTGGGTAGCGTCCACCAGAGCGGGTTTGCCCAACTGACGCTTGCGCTTGCTGGACTTCTTCTGGAGAATGTGACGCTTACCCTGCTTGCGACGCAGAACCTTGCCCGAGCCGGTCACCTTGAAACGCTTGGCCACGGCCTTACGTGTCTTGTTGATACCACCTTTGCGGGTCATGGTGCGAAGATTATACGCTGATTTTTTGAAAAGGCAAGAAAAATCTCACGTTGGGGCGCATTATTTCTCATTTTGGAGGGCATAACCGGCTCTTTTCCGCTCCGTCGCGTCCAAAATTCGCTTCCGGAGGCGGATAAAGTGGGGGGTAGCCTCCACGAGCTCATCGGCCTCGATGTACTCGATGGCGCGCTCGAGGGTGAAAATGCGCGGCGGGGTGAGCGCGATGGAGATATTCTTATTCGCCGAACGGTGGTTGGTGAGATGCTTCTCGCGCGTGGGATTGACCGGGATGTCGATGGGCTTGGGGTTCTCGCCAACAATCATGCCGACATAGACCTCATCGCCCGGCGAGATGAAGAGCGGCCCGCGCTCCTCCATAGCCTGCAGGGCGTAAGGACTCGCGACCCCGTTTTCCATGGACACCAGCGTGCTGGTCTGGCGCGTCACGATCTCGCCCGCGTAGGGCGCGTACTCCTTGAAGAGGTGGGAGAAGATACCGTGCCCGCTGGTGAGGTTCACCAGCTCGAACTCGAAGCCGATCAGCCCGCGGGTGGGGATGGTGGCTTGGATGTAGGTGCGCCCGTTGCCGTTCGCGTCCATGCTCTCCAGCAGGCCCCGGCGATTGCCCAGGATGCGCACCGTACCGTTCACGCAGTCATCCGGCACCTCGATGTATACGGTCTCGAAGGGCTCGCAGGTCACGCCGTCTATCTTGCGCGTGATGACCTTGGGTCGGGAGACCAGCACCTCATAATTCTCGCGCCGCATCTGCTCCACGAGAATGGCGATCTGCATGGTACCGCGCGCGGCCACCCGGAACACACCCGCCAGGTCCGTGTCCTCCACCTTGATGGAAATATTCGTCCGCATCTCGCGCATCAGGCGGTCGCGGATCACACGGCTGGTGACATTCTTACCGTCCCGCCCGCCGAGAGGCCCGTCGTTGATACTGAACTCCATCTGCACGGTGGGTGGCTCGATGTCCACGAAGGGCAGGGGCTCCCCCTCGGCCTCCGCCGTGAAGGTCTCACCGATGTCAACGCCCTCGAATCCGGCCAGGCCCACAATGTTACCGGCCTCCCCGACGGCGGACTCGGTGTTCTGCAAGCCGCTGTACTCGAACAGCTTGGTCACCTTACCGGGCACCACAGAGCCATCCGCGCGGTGCAGGTAGAGGGTATCCCCCTTCTGCACGCGCCCCTCTGTAATGCGCCCCACGGCGACTCGGCCCACGTAGTCATCCCAATCGATGTTTGAGATCAGCATGCGGAACGGCTGCTCCGGGTCGGCTCCGCGCGGGGCAGGGATGTGCTGCACGATGCGGCGGAGCAGGGGGGTGCAATCCACGGGAGGCTCGCCCTCCGGACTGTCCATAAAATAGCCATCGCGAGCGGAACCGTACACGAAAGGCGCCTCGAACTGCTCCTCCGTGGCATCCAGGTCCATGAGCAGCTCCAGCACTTGGTCGCGCACCTTGAGGGGGTCGGCATGCGGGCGGTCAATTTTGTTAATGACAACGATGGGCAGCAGACCCTCCTGCAGCGCCTTGCGCAGCACGAATCGGGTCTGCGCCTGCGGGCCCTCGTAGGCATCCACCACCAGAATAACACCGTCCACCATCTTCATCACGCGCTCCACCTCCGCGCCGAAATCTGCGTGCCCGGGGGTATCCACAATGTTAATGGTGTAATCGTTCCAGTGGATGGACGTGTTCTTGGCTTTGATGGTGATACCCTTCTCACGCTCCAGGTCCATGGAATCCATCGCGCGCTCCTGTACCTCCTGATTTTCTCGGTAGGTTCCGCCGGCCTTCAGCAGTTGGTCAACGAGGGTCGTTTTGCCATGGTCCACGTGGGCAATGATGGCGAGATTGCGGAATTGGGAGGGATTGCTCATAATATCTGAAAATGGAAGCGCCGCGCGCGGTCGCGCGGAAAGTGTAGCACAAAGCGGGCGGGATGAAAAGCCCAAAATGCGGCAGCGGCGGGGCAGGGGCTAGATTTTTTTACGCAGAGAAGCCGGCAGAATCTTGAGCTTCTCGCGATACTTGGCGATGGTACGCCGCGCGACGGAGATACCCTGCTCGGCCAAGGCCGCCTCCAGCTTGGCATCCGAGAGCGGCTTCGCCGGATTCTCCGCCGCGATGAGGGCACGGATGGCCGCCTGCACGGAATCCGCGGAAACGGCATCCCCCCCCGCTGCCGCCGGCAGAGCCGCCGAGAAGAAACGGCGCAGCTCGAAGACCCCGAAATCGCAGCGCAGGAACTTACCGTTCACCGCCCGCGAGATGGTGGACGTATGCACCCCCGTTGCCGCCGCGATATCCTCCATCCGCAAAGGCAGCAGCGCCTGCGGCCCCTGCAGGAAGAAAGGCCGCTGCCGCGCCACGATGGCCCGCGCCACCAGCAGGATTGTCTGCTGCCGGTCTCCGACAGCCTTGATGAACTCCTTGCCCTCCCGAATACAGCGCGTCAGGTAACTGTGCACCTCCCGCCTGTCCGCATAGTCCGCCAGCATATCGCGGTACTGCTCGGCGATACCCAGGCGTGGGATGCCCGCATTCGTCAGCTCGACCCGCAGCTCCGAGCCATCACGGATCACGACGAGATCCGGCTCGATGACATGCTGCTCCGCCGGAGAGAACGCCGACCCCGGGTCCGGGGTCAACCGCGTGAGCCGCCGCGCCGCCGCCGCCACCTGCGCCTCCGTACGCCCCAGCTCCGCCGCGGCCTCCGCATAGCGGTGCGCCGCCAGGGCGTCCCAGTGCCGGCGCACCAGCTCCGCCGTCAGGGACCGGCCCTCCCCCAGGCGCTCGAGCTGCAGCAGCAGGCAGTCCTGCAGGTTCACGGCCCCCACCCCTGCCGGCTCCAGGTCCCGGATAGCAGCCAGCGCCGCACGATACGCGCGGGCGGGCAGGGCATATTCCGCCGCGATGCGCTCGGGCGGCTCCTCAAAAAAGCCACGGTCATTCAGGTGCTCCAGCAGGCAAAGCGCCGCGGCCTCCGTATCCGGGGGCAGGGCACTGCGGCGTATCTGGGAATCCAGGTGCTCGTGCAGGGTCTCCTCGCTTACCAGGTTATCCATCACCAGGTCATGCCGGCGGGTGGCCTCGTAATCCGGCGCGCCCGCTGCGTCCTGCGGGTCCTCCTGCGGCGGGGGAGGCAACTCCTCCAGCACGGGATTTTTCTCCAGCGCCTCATCCGCCATCAGCCGCAGGTCCATATTGGTGGCCAACAGAGTGCGCATGAACTGCTGCATGGTAGCGGTTGCCACCATGCTCTGCCGCATGCCTTGTTCCATTCCCTGTGACCCCATCTCATCTGCCTTGCCGGCGCGGGTATTATAGCACGGCGCGGGGCATTTCGCAAGAGCCGGAGTGTGTATGCGGGCGGGCTGCTGACAGAGAGAAAAGCGGGCATGCCGCATTTTTCGGATTGACACATGCGGGGGGACTGCTATAATGGGGCCATGTCAACAGAGACTTCCTACGTAACCTATGCAACTCCGCAAGAGGTGCCCGCGGAGTTGGTCCGCTCGTACATGAACAAGGTGTACAACTGGATGGCGCTTTCCATGGCTGTCACCGCCGGTGTTGCCTACGGTGCCATTAACTACGCGCCGATGACGATCTGGTGTTGGGAGCATCCCTTCCTGCCCATCATTGCCACCTTTGTGTGCATCCTGGCGATGGCCTTCGGGCGCAACCGCATTTCCGCGTCCGGCTTGGGGGTGCTCTTCCTCGTCTTCTCCGCTGCGGAGGGCGCCGTGCTCGGCCCGGTGCTTTCTCTGTATACCACGCAGTCCCTGGCCACGACCTTCGCCTGCACGGGCGGCATGTTCCTGGCCATGTCCATTTACGGCCGCACCACCAAGCGCGACCTCTCCGGCATGGGCGGCACGCTGATGATGATGCTCTTCGGCCTCATCATTGCCGGCATCGTCAACATTTTCTGGGGTAACGGCATGTTGGACCTCATCTGCTGCGCCGTCGGTGTGGTGGTCTTCTCCCTCTTCACCGCCTACGACACGCAGATGCTCCTCAACCAAGGCTTCTGCACGGATGAGGAGATGCGCCGCAAGGGGGCCATCCTGGGCGCCTTGTCCCTCTACCTGGACTTCCTCAACCTCTTCCTCTACCTCCTTCGCTTCCTCGGCGACCGCGAGTAAGCGAAGACCCCGCTTTTTTCAGCCCCGGTGTAGCGCACACCGGGGTTTTTTATTGACTGGCGGTCGATGTTTGATATAATGGAGGCATGTCCGATGATGCCGAGCAGAAGCGAGCGTTTTTGTGCCGGGTTCACCTGTGGACGGCGGTGCAGTTGGCCTTGGCTGCCGCTCTGACGGGGTGGTGTGCGCAGGCCCCCGAACTTGCCGAATGGGTGCGGGGGAATTCCCTGTTCCTCTATATAGCGGGCGGCCTGTGTGTGGTGGTTTGCCTGTGGGGGTGCAAGCGCCTGACGACGGGGGCTTTGCGCGCGGCCTTGCCGGTGCCGGCGGCGGTGACGGGGCTGCTGCTCGGGGGGCTCCTCCCGGCGGAGACGGCGGAGTATTTGCTGACGGGGATGGGCGGCGCGGCCGTGGCCTGGGCGCTTATCGCCTGTTATGGGTATCTGACATCGAATGCGATGGAGGGGGCGCGTTTCTGCATCCTCTGTTCGCTTGTCGCGTTTGCGTCCCTGTCCGGGCTGTGGCTGATCTGCCCGGAGGAGGAGGTGCTCATTTTCCCGGTGCTTTACGGCATTACCCTCGCCGTGCCCCACTCCAAACGCGTCAATAACTGCTCCGTCAGCGGTGACGAAGATGCTGTCGGTGCCAAGGAAGAGGTGCGCGACAGCATGGTCTGCCTGGTCTACCCCCTGTCCCTCATCGTGGTGCTGTCATTTGTGGGTGTGATCATGGCCCTGGGCCTGCTCTTCTCCCTGGAAAAGACGGACGACGATAAGTGACAAACCGGAGGGGGTATGAGACTTCATGCCGCCGTGGTAGAAGAACCCGAGTGGATGATGACCGCGGAATAAAAGGAATTTTCGGAGACTGAAAGCCATGCAACTCTCAGGCAAGACGTTGGAGCATGTTCATAGTAGGTAGCTTCAGAATTTTATCAAACAATCAAGGGAGCTACTATCCCTCCGGCATGCAGTCTGAACCGAGCCAAGCAGGACATTGCCTCTCCGAAAATTCCCTTTATTCCGCGGTCCTTAATTTCTCGCTCTCTGTGACCACGGCGGTGGGAAGTCTCATTTCTCCCGGGGATGAAAAAAGGGGGCTCCCGGAGGAGTCCCCTTGTGTGAGTTAAAGTGAGGTGAGGGGCTTAGGCCTGTTCGCCGGGCAGCAGCTCGTCCTCTACCATCTGCTCGAGGGTTTGGCGGCGGCGGATGATACACCATTGTGCGCCGTCCACGAGCACCTCGGCCGCGAGGGGGCGGGAGTTGTAGGTGGAGGCCATGCTGAAGCCGTAGGCACCGGCGCTGAGCTCGGCCAGCACCTCCCCGGGTTTCACGTCCGCAATGCGGCGGTTCTGCGCCTGGAAGTCACCGGACTCGCAGATCGGGCCGACGATGTCCGCCGTGATCTCATCCCCGCTGTGCTCCGTGACGGGCCATATCTCGTGGTAGCCCTCGTACAGGGCGGGGCGGATGATGTCATTCATGCCTGCATCGATCATCTTGAAGGTCTTGGCCTCCCCCTTCTTCTCATACAGGCAGGTGGTGAGCATGGCGCAGGCATTGCCGACGAGGCGGCGCCCCGGCTCTACCAAAATGCGGAGTCCGAGCGGCTTGAGGAGCGGGATGATGGCCTGCGCGTAGCTGCGGATGGTGATTTGCTCCGGGTGGGCCGCCCACCACTCCGGCTTGCCGGAATCGAGGCAGCCGTCGTAGACAATACCGATGCCGCCGCCGATGGACCAGAACTCGATGCCGTAGAGCTCCTTGAACTTAGCAGCGATGGGGGCCACCTTTTCAATGGCCATCACAAAGGGCTTCACCTCCGTCAACTGGCTGCCGATGTGCATTTGCAGACCCTTGATGCAGAGGTTGGGCATCTCTGCCGCAATGGTAGCATACAGGGCCTCGATGCGCGAGATGTCGACGCCGAACTTATTCTCGTTGGTGCCGGTGGTAATATACTTGTGTGTATGGGCGTCCACATTCGGGTTGACGCGGACGGCCACGGGAGCCTTGCAACCGAGCTCGCCCGCGATGCGGTCGATGGTGCGCAGTTCGTTCTCGCTCTCGCAGTTAAAGCAGTAGATACCCTGTTGCAGCGCATAGCGAATCTCCGCCTCCGTCTTGCCCACACCCGCATAGGTGCAGAGAGAGGGATCCCCGCCGGCATTGATGATGCGCCAGAGCTCGCCGCCGGAGACGATATCGAAGCCGACCCCCTGCTGCGCCATGAGGTGCAGGATGGCCTTGTTCGAGCAAGCCTTGACAGCGTAAGCGATGTGGGCATTCAGCGGAGCGAGCTCGCGGCGGAACTCCTCCAAGTCCTCGAGAATGGTCTTCTTGCTGTAAACGAAAACCGGGGTGCCGACAGCGGACGCGATGTCCGCCAGATTGACCTCCTCGCAGTGCAGCGAGCCGTTTTTGTATGAGAACGAGTGCATATGTGTAAGTTAAGAAGAATGGTGAGAAGAGGGAGCCGGCTTGTTATCCGCCGCCCCTTTGTCATCGAGCATGGTCGCGAGCCAGGAGAGATCCCGGGAGTTCTCGAGCGCGAGCTTGATGAGCACGGAGATAGGCACGGCCAGGAACATACCGCAGGGCCCGAGCACCCAGCCCCAGAAGATAACGGAAAGCACGACCACGGTGGTAGCGATGCCGAACTGCTTACCGAGGAAGAGCGGCTCGATGCCGTTACCGATCGCCATGTTGATACCCAGGTAACCGAGCCCCACCACGGCGGCATCTCCCCAGCCGCCGAAGAGCAGAGCCAGCAGAATGGGCGGCACGGCGGCCACGATGGAACCGATGGTGGGTATATAATTGAGCACCCAGGCCACCACTCCCCAAAGGAACGCGAAAGGCACCCCCACTGCCGAGCACAGCCCCCAGGCCAGCATGCCCGTAAAGAAGCTGGCAATGGATTTGATGAGCAAATAACGCTGAATGCCCTGCAGCGCGCGCACGACGTTCTCCTTGCCCCGGCTGCTGTTCGGCAGGCGTTGCAGGTTGCGGTAGAAGAGCGGCGCCTCCCCCAGCATGAAAGTCATGAGCACCAGCACCAAGGTAACGGCCGAGAGCGCGGACACCATGTTGACGGACAGGCCCTGCACAAAGCCGATCATCTGCTCCGTGCCCAGCAACTCCGACGGAGCCTGCAGGCGCGGGGAATTCGCCAGCTGCGGGGCGACCCCCAGCAGGGCCTCCCGCATCTGCTCAAAGCGCTCCACAAACCTCTGTGCCACATCCCCCCGCAGCGTGGTCACGATATCCGCCGCCAGAAAATTCAGCAGATAATAAATAGCCAAGATGACCCCCAAATCCACGAAAACCGTCGTGGCAACGGCCAGCCAATGCGGGAAACGCAGGTGGGTGCGCGCCGCTGTGGTGATGGGGTAGCTGATAATGGCCAAGAAGGCACCCATCAGCACAATGGAGACAACCTGGCCCATCACTCGAATCCCGAGGATGAGCACAACGGCAGCGGCGGCGGCAACGAGGAAGCGTGTGCCCTCCCCCGGCACACTGCGGCCGGCCGGCGAGCTCTGGTGGATGTCGTGTGGCATGCGCCCGGTATTCTACACGCTCCGGCCCCGCTTGGCAAGGATGATGACGCGAGTAGAACGCACTTTCCGCCCCCTGTACGGCAACGGCGCCCATTTTGGGCTTGCAAAATGCGCAGAGTTTGCTATGTTGGAGGCCGTACATGAGCAACAGCGACGACTTGAAGACGGTATACCTGGCCCTCAACGGAAGACGCACCGGGCCCTACTCCCCGGCGGACCTGCGGATGCAGATTCGAGCGGGGAAGCTGTCGGATGCCGTCTTCGCCTGGCGCAGCGGCATGGCGACGTGGCTCCCCCTGCGCGACGTGCTCGGCGAGTTGCCCCCCGTGCCCCCGCCTCCGCCGTCCGCGCCCTCGGCGGGCGGTAAGGAGTTCTTCGCCGACATCACCGGGCTGGATCGCCTGGAGGGCTTCTCCCTCCGCCGCTTCTTTGCCGGCATCTTCGCCCGCCACACCTCCGAGGAAGTGACGGACTTCTTCTGCATGGGCGGCTCGGACACCCGACTTCCGCTCAACCGGGTGCAGACGGAATGGCCCTCCCCGTGGATTTTCACGCGCCTGATGCTGATGGCGGTGGTGCTGTATGTGGGCTTTTACTGGGGGGTGGACATGTTCCGGAACCTCAAGCTGGTACCCGGGTGCATGTTTGTGGGCAACTTCGGCATACCCTTCTGCATCATGGTGCTGTTCATGGAGCTGAATGTGTACCGCCACGTCTCCTTTTATGCGGTGCTGAAGGCCTTTATGCTCGGGGGCTTGCTGTCGATCTTCATTGCGCTCTTCCTCTTCGGGCAGACCGGCTTCTCTGCCGCGCCCCTCGCCGGCATCATCGAGGAACCCGCCAAGCTCGCCGCCGCCATGCTCATCGGCCGCAACATGATGGACGGACGCGCCCTGACCGGCCTGCTGCTGGGCTCTGCCGTGGGCGCCGGCTTTGCCGCCTTCGAGAGCGCGGGCTATACCTTCGAGAGCATCATCGCCCTCTGCATGGAACTGAAACGGGGCGGCGAGGCCCCCGTGGACCCCGGAGCGCTGATGCAGATGCGCGCCGTGCTTTCCCCCTTCTGCCATGTGGTGTGGACGGCCATCACCGCGGGCGGACTGTGGCTGATGATGGGGCGGCAGAAAGAAGAAGGAAAGCCCGGCAGTGTCCTGCAAGCCCTGCGCGATAAACGCCTGCTGGCCTTGTTTGCCGTGCCCGTGCTGCTGCACACGCTGTGGAACTGCGATTGGGTGCAGGCCTTCGGCATCATCGCCTACGGCCTGCTGGGACTGGCTGCCTGGATTACGGCCCTGCGTCTGGTGCAGGCGGGCCTGCGCCAAGCCGCTAAGGAGAAGAGCGACGCCGGCCTCTAAGTGAGCGGCAACTGTACCTCCGGGTATCGGAAGGGCTCCTGCTCCTTGGGCTGAATAAACACCATCATGAAGGAGAACACCCCGATGCGCCCGAAGAGCATGTTGACCGTAATCAGCAGCTTGGAGGCCAAGCACAGGTGCGGCGTGACCCCCAGGGAGAAGCCCGTGGTGGCAAAGGCGCTCACCTCCTCAAAAAACAGGGCCTGCGTACCGCCCGCCGCCGCGGCTGTCTCCGGCTCCAGCATCAGCAGCGCCAGCGTGCAGAAGATCACCCAACTGCCCGCCAGCACCAGCGTGGCCATGGCCCGGCCCACCGTGCGGCGCGCAATGCGGCATTTGTGCAGCACCACATCCTGCTCGCCCCGCAGAACACGCAGCACCTCCAGCACGCACAGCATGAACACGGGCGCAAAGACCCCGCCGCCCGTGCCGGCCGGGTTGCCGCCGATGAACATCAGGATGCAGACGAACAGCTTGTGCGCGGGGCCGTAGGTGTTCATGTCGCTGATGTTAAAACCGGCCGAGCGACCCACGGTGATCCAGAGGGACTCCCAGAGGGTTCGGAGTGTGCTTCCGCCGTGCGCGGAGGGCTCCAGCGCGCCGAACAGGAAGAGCAGCAGCGTGCCCGCAAGCGTGACGACGAGCGTAACACGCACCGCCACCCAGGCGTGCGTGCTCCAGCGGGCGGGATTCGGCCTGCGCCGGAGGCGGTTCCGCAGGCGTTGCACGGCCTCCATATACACCCCGAAGCCCAGGGTGCCCACGATGGTGGTGAGCATGATGATGCTCTGGCTCGAGTAGTTATACAGAATGCACTCCTGCGCCATGTTATCGGGGAAGAGCGAGATGCCGGCATTGCCGAAGGCGGAGACGGAGTGGAACAGCGCGTAGAACCACAGGTGCTCCTGCGGTACACCCGGCACCCCCAGCCAGGCATAGTAGAGCGCCGCTGCCCCCAGGGCTTCCACAACAAAGGTAACCGTGATGATGAATCTGATGAGCGACGGGATGATGCTCAAGCCCTCTTGGTCCAGAATACCGGAGATCACCCGGCAGTTCTGTATGCCCAGGCGCTTACCCAGCAGCATGATGAGGAAGAAGGAGAAGGTCATGACCCCGATAGCGCCTACCTGAAAATCCAACAGCAGCACGCATTTACCGAAGGGGGTGAAGGTGCCGGCTACATCCACGCAGGCCAGGCCCGTGGTGGAGGAGGCGGAGACACACATGAAGAAGGCGTCCTCCGGGGCTATGCCGTGGTAGGTGGCCCCGGGGGTCATGAGCAGCAGGGTGCTGAGCAGATTGAAGGCAACCATGCCCGTGAAGAACACGATGGCGGGGGACCAGCTCTTGTGCCCGGGGCGAAAGTCCGCCCGCCTGTTGGCCCGGATGTAGCTGATGAGGTTGAGCACGGCGAGGGCACCGATGGCAAGGCAGCAGACGAGGGTGGCCGCCATCAGCGCCGGGTTGCGCACACCCTTCAGCACCTGCACCGTGCAGGGAACCGCCGCGGCCGCAACGGCCGGTTGAATCCACAGGATGGGCGGCTGGTCGTACTTCTGAATATAGGTGGCGATCAAGTGCACCGTCACGGAGAGACTGTTGAAAAAGACGAGGCCTGCGATAAAGATCAGGCTTGTTTTCTCCATGTGCAGCAACTGAGCTTCCGAGACGCCTGCGTTCATGAAACAGGCCTGCCACAGCACGATCACCAGGATCAGGATGCCGGAGATAATCTCCGGTATCTGCAAGGTCGTGTGATGTCGTCTTGCACCTCCGGTTTTCATCGGCGGGCCATTATAGCACAGAATCGCCCGCAGGGCAAGCCGTATGTCGGCGGCGCTGCGTCAGGTGAGCGGCAACTGCACCTCCGGGTATTGGAAGGGCTTCGGGTCTTTCTGCTGAATGAAGATCATCATGAAGGTGAACATACCGATGCGCCCGAAGATCATGTTGACGGCAATCAGCAGCTTGGAGGCCGTGCAGAGCTGCGCGGTGATGCCCAGGGAGTAGCCCGTGGTGGTGAAGGCGCTTACCTCCTCGAAAAACAGGGCCTGCAGCCCGCCCGCCGATCGGGCCGTCTCCGGCTCCAAGATCAGCAGAGCCATGGTGCAGAGGCAGATCCAGCTGCCCGCCAGCACAATGGTGGCCATGGCGCGGCCCACCGTGCGGCGTGAGATGCGGCAGTGGTGCAGCACCACATCCTGCTCGCCCCGCAGAATGCGCAGCACCTCCAGCAGGCAGAGGGCAAAGACGGGCGCGTAGATGCCGCCGCCCGTGCCGGTGGGGTTGCCGCCCACAAACATCAGGAGGCAGACGAACATCTTGTGCGCGGGGCCGTAGGTGTTGATGTCGCTGAGGGTGAAGCCCGTTGAGCGCCCCACGGTGATCCAGAGGGACTCCCAGAAGATGCGGTGCGTCTCCCCGCCGTGGTCAGAGGGCTCCAGCGCGCCGAGCAGGAAGAGGAGCAGCGTGCCCGTAAACGTAACGATGAGCGTCACGCGCATCACCAGCCAGGCGTGCGTGCTCCAGCGGGCGGGGTTCGGCTTGCGCAGTATGTTATGCCGCAGCCGTTGCATGGCCTCGAGGTACACGCCGAAGCCCAGGGTGCCCGCAAAGGTGCAGAGCATCATGATGCTTTGGCTCGTGTAGTTATACAGAATGCACTCCTGGCCCATGCTGTTCGGGAACAGGGAGATGCCGGCGTTGCAGAAGGCGGAGACGGCGTGAAACAGCGCGTAGAACCACAGGTGGTCCTGCGGTACCCCGGGTACGCCCAGCCAGGTGTAATAGAGGGCGGCAGTCCCCAGGGCCTCGACGGTGAAGGTGACGCAGATAACGGATTTGATGAGCGAGGGGATGATGCGCATGCCCTCTTGGTCCAGGATGCCGGAGAGCACCCGCCTGTCCTGCATCCCCAAGCGCTTGCCCAGCAGCATGATGAGGAAGAAAGAGAAGGTCATCACCCCGATGGCGCCGACCTGAAAATCCATCAGCACCACGCATTTGCCGAGGGGGGTGAAGGTGCTGCCCACGTCCACGCCGGTAAGCCCGGTAATGGCGGAGGCCGAGGCGCAGATGAAGAAGGCGTCCTCGAGCTTGATTCCGTGGTAGGTGGCCCCGGGGGTCATGAGCAGCAGGGTGCTCATGAGGATGAAGGCGACCATGCCCGTGAAGAAGACCACGGCGGGGGACCAGCTCTTGTGCCCGGGGCGGAAGCCGGCATGCTTGCGGGCCTGGATGTAGCTGATGAGGTTGAGCACGGCAAGGCCGCCGATGACGAGGCAGCAGGCCAGGGTGGTCGCCATCAGGGCCACGTTGCGTTCGTCTTGCAGCACCTGCACCATGCAGGGGGTCATCACGGCGCCGACCAGAAGCTGTATCCAGAGGATGGGCGGCCTGCCGGTCCGCTGAAACAGGGTGGCAACAAGGTGCACGAGCACGGAGAAGGTGTTGAAGAAAGCCAAGCCGGCTGTCAGTACCAGACTGGCTTTCTCCATGCTCAGCAGCTGCGCCTCGGAGACGCCGGCCTTCATGAAACAGGCCTGCCAGAGCACGACAAACAGGATCAGCATGCCGGAGATGATCTCCGGTATCTGCAGAGCCGTGTGGTGCCGTTGTATGCTGCTTGTCGCCATCGGCATCCAGTATACCACAAGGGGGGAGCCGTTGCAAGCCGTATGATGCGGGGGCTGCGGGGCATGCTGACAGAGTGTCTGCTTGCGCCGGCCGCGCGGCGGGGGTAACATGGGGGTGTGCATGGCGGTGCGAGCAGAAGTAACGGGAGGGGCCGGGCCGGCTTGGCCTTGGTCTGCGCGGTGCTTTCGCTGCTGGTGCACGGCGGTGCGGCTGTGGGGGTCGTGGTGTTGCAGAATTACTTGCCCGAGCCGTCGCTCCCCGGGGAGGTGTCGCGTGCCGCGGCGGTGCCGAAGGTGCGTTTGTTGCAGGTGCAGCCTGCCGAGCGGGAGAAGCCGCCCGCCTTTGCCAAGACGGATCCGGACCGGCCGCAGGAGGCGCCGGAGAAGCCGGAGTTCATCGGTGCTCGCGATGCCCGGGCCGCGAGTGACCCGCATGCTTATGCCAATCGGTCGGAGGAGCACGCCCCCGCTATGGAGGGGGAGCCGGATCGGACGGAGCTGAATACGGTGGAGCAGAAGCGGCAGGATGGCTTCATCGGGTCGGAGTCCGCTGCCGCTCCTCCCTCGCCGCACGCGCCCTCGCCGGTGGAGTCGCCGTTGCCGGCTCCGCAGCCGCAGCAGCAGTCCGAAGCGGCGGCGGAGAAGGGGAGCCCGGAGGAACCGAGCGGCGCGCCGGAGAAGCCGGCCGAGCAGCAGCCCGCCGCGCCTCGGGAGAAGGAGCATGACGGGCAGGCGGAGGAGGTCGCGGATTCCGGGGCGGAGGAGCAGGAGAAGAAGGGGGCGGAGGCAGAGCCGGTTCTCGCGCCGGCGCCGCGGAAGGTGTATTACGACCCGAGCCTGACGCCGGAGGCGCAGCCGGGGTTCCGTACGTACGAGCGGCGGTCGCGCAGCACGGGTAACTTTGTCGTGGGGCGCGGTGCGTCGCTGAATGTGTCGCGTACGCCGATGGGGAGCTACCAGGCGCATCTGTACCGGCTCATCGCGGCTAACTGGTATGCCCAGTGTGATGAGCATCGCGGGGACATCATCCCGGGGTCCATTACGGTCAGCATTCGGATCAACAGGAGGGGGCGCATCGTGAATATGGACCTCGTACGCCGCAGGGGGGCCGGTATCCTGCAGCAGAATTTCACCCTTCTGGCCATTCGTCAGGCGTCGCCGCCGCCCATGCCCAAGGAGGTGCAGCAGGAGATGGTGGGGGACCTGTTGGAGCTTTTCTTTACCTTTATTTTTCAGT
The DNA here is from genome assembly GCA_945947905.1 of uncultured bacterium. GTDB lineage: Bacteria > Verrucomicrobiota > Verrucomicrobiia > Verrucomicrobiales > Akkermansiaceae > Akkermansia. The sequence continues at coordinate 2,297 of CAMEZO010000041.1, read as the reverse complement.
AATCAATCATCGTTCGCTTATGTTAAAATCAATCATTGACTTCCTGGATGTCTGCCAACCCTTCGGTTACCTGCTTTTGCTGTGCTCGCTGACCATGGTGGCGGCGGTGTTTTACCACCTGTTGAGCCGGGGCAACCTGCGCGCCCTGCGGCGTTTGCAGGCGCTCCCTCTCTCCGGCTTGGCCTCGGCTTGCTCGCCTTCCGGTGGCCCGTTGGAGGCGGAGGTGGTCTTTATTCGTGAGCATCGCGATGCGCCGGGGCTGGAGGCGGAGGTGGAGTCGCACCTGCGTCTGTTCATGGATTCCCTGCGCTCGGGGCTTTCGCTCATCAGCACCATGACGAATGTGGCACCCATGCTCGGTATTCTGGGCACGGCGCGGGGCCTGGTGACCATTTTCGGGGTCTTCGGCAGCGAGGTCGCGCAACAGGGGATTGCGCTGGGTATCTCGCAGGCGTTGTACACCACCATCTTCGGCCTCGCCATCGCGGTTCCGGGGGTGATCGCTACCGCTTGTTTCGAGCGCGCTCTGGAGCACCGCGCGGCTCTCGTGGAGGCTTTCTTCGCTCATCTTCTCGCCAATCGTAACAGGCTGTAAGCCATGAAAATCTACTCTCGCAAGCATCGGCAGGAGGGGATTCCGCTGGTCCCCATGCTCGATATTCTCACCATCCTGCTCATCTTTTTCATCGTTCACACGGAGCTTAAACACCGTGTGAATGTGATCAATCTGGAGCTGCCGCGCACATACCACCTGGCCGGTCAGCAGGATAAGGCGGATGCGCTGCTGCTCGAGCTCAGGTCGGATGGTTCCATCGTGCTCGACGGAAAGGCCGTCGGTGCCGCAGAACTCCCGGAGGCTGTCCGCCTCCTCCTACGGGCCAATCCCGAGGCTTCCGTCCAGTTTGCTGCCTCCGAGGCCGCCGCTATGGGGCGCTTTGTGGAGGTGCTCGATTGCCTCACTTCCGCCGGTCTGCGCGTGGAGCAGGTGCCTGTCCGTATTGATTACCGGGGCAAACAGCCATAAGGGCCGGGGCCTCGGCAGGCTCCCGACCGCAGAAAACAGCGCCTGCCGGCGGCTCAGCGGCTGCGCGGGGCTTGGCGGAGGAGGGCGAGGATGGCGGCATCCTCGGTGAGGTCGAGCGGGGTAAGATTCTCGACGTTGGGGCGTATGTCGGCGCCGTGTTTGAGGAGGAGGGCCACGAGGGCTTGGTTGCCGCTTTGGACGGCGGGGAAGAGGGCGGTCTCGTTTTCCTCATCGGTAGCGTTTACACGGGCTCCGCGGGAGAGAAGCATGGAGGCGATCTGTGTGTTACCCAGTACGCAGGTATCAAACAAAGATGTCTCGCCGTCCATGTCGCGGGAGTTCGGATCGGCCCCGCCGTCGAGCAGGCATCGCACCACCTCGACGTGCTCATTCTGGCAGGCGTGGTACAGGGGCGTCTCCCCCTGCGCATCCTTGGTATTGGGGTTGACTCGCTGCTTCAGCAGAAGCTGCACGGTCGGCAGATCCCCGCTGATGGCGGCCAAATGCAGCAAACGCTCCCCCTCCCACAGGCCGACAGCCTGCGCCGCCTCCCTCGTCGCCTTGGCATCCTTCTTCAAACGCGCATCAATATATGCCCGCATCCGCGGCTCCTCGTCGCGCAATACCTCCAGCTCGTCCGTCATTCGCTGCTCACGCGTCATCTCATGCCACGCCGTGCTGCTGCACCCCGCCGCTACCAAGGCCAATGCCGTATACCATATGCTTTTCATAACCCCATTCTACCCCATCCCGGCCCCGCTTGCAAGCCGTTTCTGCGCCTTCTTTCCTCCCTTTTGCCCCACCCCGTACACCGAAAACCCGCCCCTCCGCGTTTTTGGCTTGCTATTTGCCTCCCCGTGTGCTAGACTGCATCTCGCAATGATACGTTGCGTGGTGTCGCTCGACGAGGCTCCCCTCTCGTCTGTTTCACCTTTTCGGTAGCTTGACAGGATGCGAAACTTGAGAAAGGGCGGCGCAGCTTCCGCTTTGGCTGTGCCGCTCCGGGGCGGGGATGTCTTTCCCATTCCCGCCCCGCGGGAGAAAATGGCTACCCCGTAGGGGAATCGGTGAGGGAGCGTGGCTTGATTTCTAAGTAGCCCCGCAAGGGCATTATGGAAAGTGGAGCTTGATGCGCTTGCGCGAGGAGCTGGATTTCGAAGCAGCCCCCACAAGGGCATTATGGAAAGACCTCTACCATGGGATGAAGGGCGGGCTGCCCATTTCGAAGCAGCCCCCACAAGGGCATTATGGAAAGGCCGACTCACCCAAAGCA
>CAMEZO010000040.1 GCA_945947905.1 uncultured bacterium | reverse complement strand
GTCTTGCCGAGTTCGACACCGGCGGTGGGGTGGTAGGCCCAAGTGGTGGTGTCGCCGTCCGTCCGCCCACTCGGGTCGGTGGTGATGTCGCCGCTGTCGGCCCGGAAGGTAGTGAGCGCGGTCAGGTTGTCGGCGTCGTCGTAGCCGAAGAGGGCCGGCTGGATCGCGGTGCCCCATTCGGCGACCTTGCGACCTCGCAGGTCGTACTTGTAGCAGGCAGTCTTGCCCTGAGCATTGGTGATGACGGAGGGCAGATCGAAGGCCGCATCGTAGACCGTGGTAGTGGTATTGTCGGCGGCATCGGTGCTGCTGATGGTGCGCCCGGCGAGGTCAGTGTGCGTGGTCGTAGTGTTGCCGCGCCCGTCCGTGGCCGTGTGCGTAATACCCGTGGAGGTGTAGGCCCGGGTGAAGGAACCGGTGATGCCGCTGTGGTCGGTCTGCGATGTGGTGAAGCCATCCACGACCCGAGCGGTAGCCGCGATGTCGGAGGTGGGGATGGTTCCGGTATGCAGGCGGGCCATGCTGTTGTCATTCGTATAGGCAACGGTTTCTGTGCTGATCAAGCCGCGTTCGTCAATCGTTACCGTCTTACTCTCGATGGTGATGGATTCACTCAGCAGGGTTTTCTGTGTAGATGTAAGCCATTCGCCCTCGGCATTGTTGCGCGTTTGCGTCACAACCTGCCAAACGGTGCCGTCTTCCTGCTTCTCACAGGTGGTCGCACCGGTGCGGATGCGGTTTTTGGTCGCATCGGCGGGGGCATCTTCATCCAGCACAAGCGTTTCCTTGCTGAGGTTTCCCAAGCTGTCGTATTCGTAGACAGTGGCGGCCATGGCGGCGGTGTTGCTACCGGTGTCCTGATACTGTTTCACGAGCCGGCCTTTGGCGTTGTATTCACTGCGGGTGTAGAGGTAGCCCGTCGTGGTGGCTTGCACCTCCGCGAGAGTATCACCGAAGCCGTTGTCAAGCGTCTGTGAGAGAATGGCATTGTCCGCCGATTTCACCGTCTGACGCATGCGCCCCTCACTGATGTCGTAGCTGTAATGAAGTTCCCGCTGTCCCGTGCCGCTCTGACTCAGCATGCGGCCATCGGCGTGCCGGGTTGCGATCAGCGTTGCCCCGGCGGGGGTGGTGACAGTGGTGGTGAGGCCGTCGGCGCTGTAGGCCGTGGTGGTGCTGCGCCCGAGTTCATCAGTCTGCGAGATGACGCGACCGAGCAGGTCATACTGCGTTGTTCTGACGGTGACCATGGCACCGGTATCAACTCGCACGCTCAGCACACGCCCGGCGGCATCTCGGGTATAGGTCGTGATCGTCTCCGGAGTGATAAGCGTTTCGCCGTCCTGTACCTCGGAGCGAATAACCTCCACAAGCTGCCGCGCGGTATCATAGCTGTAATTGGTTGTCACACCGTTCTCATCCGTTTCCGAGAGCACGGCCCCCGTGCAAGTCAGCGTGCGGGATGTTGTGCGACCATTGTCGCGCGTGGTACCTACGAGGCGATTTTGCGCATCGTAGGTGTTAGAGATTCCGGAGATCTTTTCCCAAGTCTCGCCATCCGGCAGCAGTATATACTCCTCCGTTCGCAGGGTGTTACCCTCCGCAGAGATGTATTCCACCGTGCGACGGCTCTGACCGGGGACAGCTGCGCCCGCCACACGGGTCTCGATCACGACAGTATACAGTGCGTTGTGCAGCATAGTGGCGGAATAGACGTAGTGAGTCTGCACACCGTTGATGCCCTGGGTCATCTTGATACGGGCACGTGCATAGGGGTTCGGCGCGGTAGAAAGCCAAGTTTCCTCCACTCGGGTCTGCGTGACAGACGAGCCGGCGGCTGTGCTGTTAATCTCTACTCGCCTCACATCATTCTCCTCTGTATAAGTGTATACATCACTTCTTGTCACGATGACGTTACCGGAGGTTTCGACGACGCTCTCCACAACCTTCGACGGGTCGGAGTTGTAGCCGGAATCGGCATCTCGGTAGATGGTGGAGACGAGCTTCTTTTGCCCTCCTGCCCACGGGGAAGTCTCGACAGTCACACGCCCATGGTGATCATAGACCGTTTCATAGACACCGCCGTCCGGTAGAGTACGTTTCACTTCGCGACCGGCCTCGTCATACTCAAAGGTCGTCGTCTGCGCAGCCTCCGTACCATAGCCTACGGTGCGGGAAAGGCAGAGCTCGCCCAAGACGGAGGACTCGAAGACCTCTGAGGTGCAGGAAGCAACAACACCCCCGCGGGAGAGTGTGGTTACAATGCGGTAAGTGGCGGGTGATTCCACATCGGTGAAGCGCTCCCGAGTCTCGGAGATAAGGTCCGCGCCTTCTCCGTATGAGAAATTCCAACCGGCCTCAGTATGTGACCAAGTTGATACGTAATCCGGCATGGATTCCGGGAGACTGTGATCACGCTCCGCAACGGTGATTGCCCCGGCCTGCGCATTGCCCGAAACGGTGAAAGTCTTGAAAGGCGTTCCGGTAACAGTGAAGAGAGAGCCCCCTGCCGCCGGTGCGTTTACCTGACTCGGCAGGTAGAGCGAAATCGTATAGCCGGAGCCCTCCGCCGCCGGAACAATGTCGGCCAATCCATCCCAATAGTTCCATACCTGGCGAATGACGCCGTTCTCATCGCGCAGGATAACAAGTTTATCACAAGCAGAGATCGTGGCCCCGTCGGGGGTAATCATTGCGGCAAACTCGTTCGTGGCGAGGTCAAAGAACAAAGCCGAATCATCCGCAGAAGAGAGACGCAGGAAAGCAGCATTCTCATCATGCAGGTTGCAAATGGCCGAAGCGGCCTTGCTGACGGAGGAAACAAAGTGCGCCCGCTCCGACTTCTTGACGGTAGCACCCACGGCAAAAGCGTGGGAACCATCGCCCGCTACCATGTAATTTGTGTAGGAAGCACCGTCAAAAATACGCAGGATATTGTTGGCAGCCACCTGATTCCCCTGAGGTACGAGAACAGAGGCCAACGGGTGCTTGTACGTGATGGCGGCCGGGGTCAGCAGCGAATCACTGTAATCGAATGCTACAATTTCGATTTTGCCGGTAGGAAGATGACCCATACCGCGGAACGAGCCGAAATTGAAAGCAAAGCGCATGTGGCGAGAATTGGCCGTGCGCACGACTCCGCTGCCGCCGGATGAACTTGTAAACGCGGACACCTGCGATTGGCCGTCGGCGCGGGATATGGCCACGGGAGTACCACCCTCTGTGCCGGAGGAGCTCTGACAGGAACAGGAATCGCAGAAGACTTCCTCGTTCTTGTCCGGGACGATAGTCGTTTCCGATACGGGGCCGACTGAACCGGTCAATACGGAGACGTTGCCTGCGGGATGATAATTGATATTGGAGTGGGTAACGCAGACAGGATAGTACCCGGCGGGCACACTGCTGCCTGTGGCATTGAACGAATGTGTAGCTCCGGAGGAACTGATATAGTTGATGCCGGGTGCCGTTATGGATACGCTGTCATCTACCGTGCCGGAAGCCGTTACTATCGAATTTCCGTCATGGTAACACCGGCGGAAAATCTGCGGATGGACGTCGGATGAACAGGATGGGATACCTTTTGAATAATTCAGCGCAATCGAGCCATTGTTGACGCTACGGGGCGCCACCGAAGTAAAAGACGGCTTGCTGTGGCTTGCTGCGATACTTCTTTCTGATACGTCATTATTGTCTGCTTTCATATTGTCTTAACGTTGGTGTGATTTAACGATGTGTGGGGGGATGGTTGAGTTTTTATCCGAGTAGTGCGAACAAGATGTTTTATCTGTTGCGCTTATGATAACGAGAGTGTTTTAACTTTGCAAGCCAAAAAAACATTATGACACAATTTCAGGGTATGCCTTTCTTCGGCATATCGGACGAGCTCGGAAATAGGCCCATGCTACAGGCGCCTCACCGGGGAGGCAAGGGACGAGGGCGACCGGGCCGAACCTACGATAAGCGAGGGTGGGCATGCAAGAGGCCGACGGCAGAGCTTTCCTCGGTGTTGCCCGTCACGTCAGCCAACATGCTCCGGATGAAGATCTGCACTCAAAACGGCAAGGTAAGGTGTGTACCTTTCTCTGACACACCCACCCGGGCTGATGCCGGATTCATGTGCGGGGGTGGGTGATGACGCGGTGGGGATGGAGGTCGAAAGGAGAGGAAGCCGGGGGCTCGCACCTGCGGAGGGGGAGGGGCATTCCATCCGACGGAGTGCCGATTTTTGCCCGATTCGGCGCCGAAAATGAAAAAAATTGCCTATTTTTGAAAATTTAGCTTGCAAAGCGGAGCGAAATATGATTAACTTGCTGCGCACACAGCATCGCCGCTGTAGCTCAGTGGTAGAGCAACGCATTCGTAATGCGTGGGTCGTCAGTTCAAATCTGACCAGCGGCTCTCCATCCACCGGCAACGGGGGTGGTGCAGGTGCAACCGGATTACATGCCTCCGTAGCTCAGTTGGTAGAGCAGCTGACTCTTAATCAGTTTGTCCGCGGTTCGAGCCCGCGCGGGGGTATTCATCCGGATGCTGCCGAGTGTGTAACAGGAAAGCCTCCGTAGCTCAGTTGGTAGAGCAGCTGACTCTTAATCAGTTTGTCCGCGGTTCGAGCCCGCGCGGGGGTACTGAAACGGCAGGGAGCTTCACCGCGGGGCTCCCTGCCGTGTTTTTTGCTTGCCAAGGGCGGCGGCGCGGCGTATAGTGGGGGGCATGAACGGAGAACTCACTGCAGAGCAACTGGATTGCGTGCGCACCTGGGCCGCACAGGGCGTGGATTTGAACGGCATTCAGAAGAAGCTGAACACGGAATGCGGCGTGCACATGACCTACATGGACCTGCGCTTCCTGCTGCTGGACCACGGCATCGAGCTGCGGAGCGCCCCCGAGCCCGCCAAGGCCGCCCCCGCTCCCACCCCGGCCCCCGAGCCTGCCAAGCCTGCCCCCGGCGGTGTGCGCGTGACCCTGGATGACATCACGCCCCCCGGCGCCATCTACTCCGGCAAGGTCAGCTTCCCCGGCGGCAAGCAAGCCACCTGGCTGGTGGATACCATGGGCCGCCTGGCCATGGACAACTACACCGGTGGCAAGCCGACGCCGGAGGAGATGCAGGAGTTCCAGATGCAACTGATGAACCTGCTGCGCGGCTGATGACGACCGCCGTGCTGAGCGATGTGCACGCCAACCGAGAAGCCCTCGAGGCCGTGTTGGCGGATGCACGGGCGCAGGGTGCGGAGAGCTTCGTGAGCCTCGGCGACCTCGTCGGCTTCAACGGCGACCCCGCTTGGTGCGTGCGCACCCTGCTGCCCCTGCTTGCTGCGGCCGTGCAGGGGAACCACGAGGCTGTGCTGCAGGACCGACACTCCGCCGGCTGGCCGCCGCTCTACACGGGGATGATGGACCGCACCGAGGAGCTGCTGGGCCCGGAGCTGACGCAGAGCCTGCGCGACCTCCCCCACCGCGCGACCTACGGCGGGGCGGAGCTGGTGCACGCCTCCTTTGCCGCCCCCGAGACGTGGCAGCGGCTGCACACCCCGCAACGCGCGCGGGACTCCTTCGCCGCCTGCTCCGCCTCCTTGGGCTTCTTCGGCCACACCCACCGCCCCACCGTGTTCGAGTCCGGCCCGGGGGGCATCCGCGCCCTGTCCGTCACCTACACGGCAGAGGGCAGCTACCGCCTGACCCTGCGCCCCGGCTGCCGCTACCTCATCAACCCCGGCTCAGTCGGCCAGCCCCGCGACGGCGACCCCCGCGCCGCCTACGCCCTCTACACCCCCGGCGCACAGGAGCTCATCCTGCGCCGCGTGCCCTACGACACCCGCCGGGCCGCCGCGAAAATCTGCCGCACCGGGCTGCCGGACACCTTCGCTCGGGCCCTCCCGGCCGGGCAGTCCCCCACCGGGGATTGAGCCGCCCGCCCTTTTTCGGCCTCCGGAGGCCGGTTCGCGCGTGTTTTTGCTCGCCAAGCCGCGCACAAGGTGGTATACTGGGGGCGTTATGGCAACACCTCCTTTTGTTTACCAGGAAATGTTCCCCATGGGGGAAGATACGACGAAATACCGCCTGCTCACCAAGGATTATGTGAGCGTGGGAGAGTTTGAGGGCAAGCCGATGCTCAAGGTTGAGCCGGAGGGCCTGCGCCTGCTGGCCGAGACCGCTTGGCACGATGTGGCTTTTTATCTGCGCCCGGAGCACCTCGGGATGGTGCAGGGCATCCTGAGTGACCCCGAGGCCTCCGAGAATGACAAGAGCGTGGCCCTGACCCTGCTGCGGAATGCCGAGGTGGCGGCCCTGGGGGTGCTGCCGCTCTGCCAGGACACCGGCACGGCCATCTGCGTGGGCAAGAAGGGCCAGCAGGTGTGGACCGGCTGCAACGATGCCGAGTACATCTCCCGCGGCGCCTATGATTGCTACACCAAGAACAACCTGCGCTACTCCCAAAACGTGGCGCTGGACATGTACCGCGAGGTGAATACCGGCACCAACCTGCCCGCCCAGATCGACCTGTTCGCCACGGACCACGGCATGGACTACTCCTTCCTCTTCATTGCCAAGGGCGGCGGCTCCGCTAACAAGACCTACCTCTACCAGGAGACCAAGGCCCTGCTGAATCCCAAGAGCCTCAAGCAGTTCATGGTGCAGAAGATGAGCACCCTGGGCACCGCTGCCTGCCCGCCCTATCATGTGGCCTTCGTGGTGGGCGGCACCAGCGCCGAGCTCTGCCTCAAGACCGTGAAGCTGGCCTCCACCAAGTACTACGACAGCCTGCCCACCACCGGCAATGAGCACGGCCGCGCCTTCCGCGATGTGGAGTTGGAGGCCGAGCTGAAGAAGGAGGCCGAAAAGCTGGGGCTGGGTGCCCAGTTCGGCGGCAAGTGGTTTGCGCTGGATGTGCGCGTGGTGCGTCTGCCGCGTCACGGTGCTTCCTGCCCGGTGGCGTTGGGTGTTTCCTGCTCTGCGGACCGCAACTGCAAGGCCAAGATCACCCCGGAGGGTATCTTCATCGAGGAGCTGGAGTACGACCCCGGCAAGTACATCCCCGCCGAGCTGCGCGAGACCAAGAGCGCGGGCGTGCCCATCAACCTGGACCGCCCCATGAAGGAGGTGCTGGCCGACCTCTCGCAGTATCCCGTCAAGACCCGCCTGGCCCTCACGGGTACCATCATCGTGGGCCGCGACATCGCCCACGCCAAGCTCAAGGAGCTGCTGGATGCGGGCAAGGACCTGCCGCAGTACATCAAGGACCACCCGATCTACTACGCCGGCCCCGCCAAGACCCCGGAGGGCTATGCCTCCGGTTCCTTCGGGCCCACCACCGCCGGGCGTATGGATTCCTATGTGGAGCTTTTCCAGAGCCACGGCGGCAGCATGATCATGATCGCCAAGGGCAACCGCGCCCAGTGCGTCACGGATGCCTGCCAAAAGTTCGGCGGCTTCTACCTGGGTTCCATCGGCGGCGTGGCGGCCGACCTGGCGAAGAACTGCATCACCTCCATCGAGTGCCTGGAGTACCCGGAGCTGGGGATGGAGGCCATCTGGAAGATTACCGTCAAGGACTTCCCGGCCTACATCCTGGTGGATGACAAGGGGCACGACTTCTTTGCCGACATCCGCGCCGGCTGGGGCTGCGGCCTTTGCAACGGCGGGCACTGATGCCCGCTTCGCCCGGCAGCAGGCCCACCCCCGCTGCTGGGCTCTGCACTCTCTCCCCTCAACAAAACCATGACACCGAAAGTCAAGACCTTCCTCGAGCGCCTTTTCAGCACCGTGGTGCTGCTCTCCCTGCTGGGTGCTGCCGTGGGCTTCAATGAGCCCGCCGGCTATGCCGTGCTCATCTGCCTGTTCTGCAACCTCACCACCGTGGAGTGGCACAACATGCTGCGCAGCCGCGCAGAGACGACGAGCCGACCGCTTGCCCTGGCAGCGGGGCTTGTCTATCCGTGGCTCATGGCGGCGGGGGTGCTCTTTAACGATGAGTGGTTCAACGGGCTCTTTCAGTTTGCGCCGGTAGCCCTGGGCTGCCTGGTGTTCTATGCCTTGGCCTGCTTCTTCTGCGAGCTGATCCGCATGGACTACCGGGGCCGCACGGGGGCGCAGGCGCTGGCTTCCGTGGGCACGGGGCTGCTGGCCTTTGTCTACCCGGTGTGGCTCTTCGCCTTTGCCTTGGCCGCGCTGGGCAGCGAGTATGCCGTCTACTCTCTGCTCTGGCTCATCCTGGTTACCAAGATGAGTGATATTTGGGCCTATGTCTGCGGGGTGCTGACGGGCGGGCGCTTCATCTCCCGCCGCTTCAGCCCGATGGTTTCGCCCAAAAAGACCTGGGAGGGCATCATCGGCTCGCTGATCATCACCACCCTGGTGGCGTGGCTCATCAGCGGCATGGCGGATTTCCGGGCCTTCCTGGGACAGCCGGGGGAGTTCTGCGGGCTGGCGGTGTATACCTCCCCGGTGTTCTTCCTGGTGCTCATGCCGGCGCTTTTCGTGCTGTCCGTGGCGGGGGACCTGGCGGGCTCGCTCATCAAGCGGGGGCTGGAGGTGAAGGACAGCGGCTCTCTGCTGCCGGGCATCGGCGGCATCTTCGATCTCATCGACTCCCCGGCCTTCACGGTTTCCTTTGCGGTGGCGGTGTTGGGTATTCTCTGATAACGCGATGAACACGATCCCCCTGCTGCTGAACCCGGCCGCCGGCAGTCTGCATACCTCGGGCCTGCGGGCGTGGCTGTCGGCCCACGAGGAGGAGTTCCGGCTCATCCCCACGCGCAGTGCCGAGCACCTCACCGAGACGGCGGCCCGGCTGGCGGCGGAGGGGGAGCCCATCGTGGCGGCGGCCGGCGGGGACGGCACGCTCATGTGCGCGGCGCAGGGGCTGATGGGGTCGGCCTGCGCGCTGGGCATCCTGCCCTCCGGTACCATGAATGTCTTTGCGCGCGAGCTGGGCATAGGCTCCCGCAACTTCGACCGCGCGCTCGCCGCCATGCGCAGCGGTAGTCCGGCGCAGGTGGATATCTTTACGGTGAACGGTAAGCCTTTCCTCCAGATGGCAGGCTTCGGGCCGGATGCGCGTATCATCCAACTCATTACCCCGGGCATGAAGAAGCGCATCGGGGCCGCCGCCCACCTGCTCACGGGGCTTAAGGTGATGACGGAGCACCTGCCCGCCGTGACCCTGCACCTGCCGGACGGCCGCACCTACCGGGGCAAGCAGGTCATCTTCGGCAACGGAAAGCGCTATGCCGGGCCGGGGAAGCTCTTCCGCGGGGCCGCTTACGATGACGGCCTGCTGGACGCGGCTATCTTCCACCAGTGCCTTCCGGGTATCATCGCGGAGAGTCTCTGCTGCATGCTTCTCTCCGGGGGGACGGACCGCAATACCTCGTTCATGACAAATGTGCTTCAGTTGTCGGAGGGCATCATCGAGGCCGACGGGTGCCTGCCTTATCAGCTGGATGGTGATTATGTAGCAACCCTGCAACCGGGGGAGCAGGCGCATATCACGCGTCTGCCGCAGTGTCTGCGCGTCTGTGTACCTTGATAACACATTGCGAAATATGAAATACGAGGGTCCGAGTCGAGTTCTTTGGCCGAATGTTGTATTACGGATTCCGGTGGATCTGGTGAATGAGCTGGAGACCATCGCCTCGTTCAATGCCGTCAGCCCTTCGCGCATCTTGACCATGGCCTGCATGCGCCTGACGGAGACCGCGCGGCGCAGCGAGTCGCCCGCGCCGACGGTTTCGGGCTACGGGGAAACGGAGGAGGAGGTGCTGGGCGCCGCCGAGGAGGATGCGGACGAGTAGGCGCTCTACGCCAAGAGGGAGACCAGCAGGGTATACACCTCGCACAGCAGGGAATACACGGCCGCGGCGCAGCGCTGCACGTCTGCCCAATACCCGTGCAGGGTGATCAGCCCGAAGACGCGCAGGATGAGCAGCAGTACCACGATGTTCATTAACAGAATGATAAGGAAGGAGAGCGCAATGCCGTTCTCCAACATATCCGGCTGCTCGCGGGGGATGATCCACATCGTCCAGTAGATGTGAAAACACCACCAGAAGCCGATGCCTGCATAAAACCAGGGGTGGTAGACCTCGAAGGGGTAAATCAGGTTCGCCAGCCACAGGCCGCCGCCCCAAACGACCATCCACAGCGGCACGAAATAGGGGGCCAGGGCGATGACCAGGTTATCTTTATCGGTATCTACATACCCGCCTTGCTCGGAGAACTCGAAGGAGCTGATCCGGCCGAAGCAGCACAGGGCTGCGAGGGCATGCGTCATCTCGTGCCCGAGCACGTATACGTAGGCTAACAGCGGCATCGCGGGTTGGAAGAGCAGCAGAGAAAGGTACAGGGACACACCCATCAGGGAGAACCACACCGGCTCGCTCGTCCAGAATCCCAGGGCATCCTCCGCCGTCGGGGCCGCATGGTAGATCTGCAACAGCAGGGCGAATGCCATGATAACGGAGAGGGGGAGCAGGAAGACGCAGGCAACAAACAAACGCCGGCGGCGCGGCCAGCCGCTGATGCGCCCGATTTCCGGCACCTCGGGCTCGTAGTACGCACCGTCAGCAGCAAATCGGGCCTGTGCCTTGACATGCATGTGAAACCGCCTCCAGCCGGAATCGGGCTCGGGCTGCACCTGCAGGGGCGGGCGCTCCGGCGGGGTGCGCCAATCCCCCGGCAACTGCCCGGGCTCGGGCGGGGGCGGCGGCGGGGGGGCTTGCTTGGGGAGGCGGGGCTGTCTCATACTTCTGCCGGGCGTATATCCTGGATGGAAACGGAGAGGGAGGAGCGGCCGTGCCACACGTTGCGGTCAATCGTGAAGGCTACATCCCAGGGGGGCTCGGGTAGCTTCCGCAGGGCGCCGTTGAAGTAGATGGCATCGCACTCGCCGCTGCCCTGGCGCAGGAAGAGGCGCAGGTGGTTGCCGGAGAGATGGCGCGGGGCGTCGGACAGGGTAACGCCGCGGCTCATGAAGACCGGCTGCGGGTTGGAGTTGCCGAAGGGTTCCAGCAGCTCATAGCTGTCCAACAATTCCGTGTTCAGCTCGGACAGGCGAACCTCGGCCGCGATGTGCAGCACGGGTTTCAGGTCCTCGGCATTCGTGTTATCGCGTACATAGTCGTCGAACTGCCGGCGGAAGGCATCGATCATCTCCTCCCGCACCACCAGGCCGGCGGCCATGTCGTGCCCGCCGCCGGAAACGAGCGTATCCGCGCAGTGGTGGATGGCCTGCACCAGGGAGACGGCGGGAATCGAGCGCCCGGAGCCTTTGCCGAGGCCGTTCGCATCCAGGGAGATGATCACCGTAGGCTTGTGATAACGGCGCATGAGCAGGGAGGCCACGATGCCGACCACACCGGGGTGCCAGGTGCGGGAGCCGAGCACAATGACATGGTCCGTAGCGGGGTGAAATTGCGTCTCGAGCATCTGCGTGGCTTCCTCGCGTATCTTTTCCTCCTCGGCGCGGCGGGCTTTGTTATGCTCCTCGAGGCGCTCGGCCAGTTTCTCCGCTTGCGCACTGTCCTGCGTCATCAGGAGTTCCAGGGCGTCCTGCGGGCTGTCCATGCGGCCGGCGGCATTCAGGCGCGGACCCAGGCGGAAGGAGACGTGGGCGGCGGTCGGTTCCCGGTTCAGGCCGGTCACTCGGTTCAGGGCATTCAACCCCACGTTGCCGCCCAGCCCCATGATGCGCAGGCCGTGCCGGGTCAGCAGGCGATTCTCGTCCACCAGGGGCACAATATCTGCCACCGTAGCAATCGCCACCACATCCAGATAACGTTTCAGGTCGAACCACGCCAGGCGCCGCCGCCGCAACAGGGCATGCGCCAGCTTGAACACCACCCCGGCGCTGCACAGGTAGGTGTAGCGGCTCGATTCCTCCAGCTTGGCATTCACCACCGCATAGGCAGGGGGGCGCCCCAGCGGGCCGGACTCGTGGTGGTCCAGGATCACCACATCCACTCCGTCGTTCTGCAGGTTGCGGACTTCCTCCACCGACGAGGTACCGCAGTCCACCGCAATCAGCAGTGCCGGTTTCTCCCCGCATTTCTCAAAGGCGCGGCGCACGCCCTCCCGGCTCAGGCCGTACCCCTCGCGCGTGCGCACGGGGATGAAGTAGTCCGTACGTATCTTGTACGCTGTCAGCACGGCATGCAGCAGCATCACGGAGCTTACGCCGTCCACATCATAATCGCCGAAGATGCACACATGCTCCCCCCGATCCGCCGCCCGCAGGATGCGATCCACCGCCGCGCTCATCTCGCGCAGGGCGAAGGGATCCCCCAAATCCGCCAACTTGGGCCGTAAAAATTTCAGTGCTTCTTCTCGTCCGGCAATGCCCCTTTGTGCCAAAAGCCGCCTGACCAGCGGCGGCAGCTTCCGGTTCAGCTCTTCTCCAAAGTCTACACTACCGTTCGTCGGGTGCACTTCCCAACTGAACTTCGTACTCATGAGCCGAGTCTACCACACTCCCCCTCCGCTCGTCAAGTGATAACTCCGCCCCGCCCCCTTCCTCCCCCTTTTTTTTCGCCTTCCTACATTTTTTCTTTACTTTCTCCTTGACATTCCCGCCCTCTTCCGCTATACTCCCCCCGTCACCGATTCGGGGTATTAGCTCAGTTGGTAGAGCGCCTCAATGGCATTGAGGAGGTCAGCGGTTCGAACCCGCTATGCTCCATATAAAGCACTTGCGTTTCCCTGCGCAGGTGCTTTTTTCCTTTTCCCCGGGCGAAAAGGCGAGCAGGGGGTAGTCGACGCAGAAGTGTCCTGACGCGGCGATGCATGGGGCCGGCGCCCGTTTCACCTGTCGGTAGACACCGGTTCCTGACCGAGGTGTTTTTGTGCCCCGTGCTTCATGTACTTATCCTTCACTCCCGGCATTTCTGCAATTCCGACACCTCTCGACTGCTGACTGAATCGGCGACTTGGGGTGTGACTTGGGGGGAGGCTTGAAACGTCACCTCACGGATGCCATGGTAAAAAACTCACGCGCGGGCGCGGCGGAGGCGGGTGGGCTGCCGCCGGGGGAGGAGGGATTGGGCGAGGGAGGAGGCGAGGACGAGGAAGACGCCGACCCATTGCAGGGGGAGCATTTGCTCGCCGTAGACCGCCCAGCCGAGGGTCACCGCAGTGGCGGGATCCAGGTAGGAGAGGGCGCCGTATTGGATGGCAGACAGGTGTTTCATGGCGAAGGCCACGAGCATGAGCACCGGGAAACCCTGCAGCAGGCCTATGCTGAGCAAGTACGGCAGCCCCTCCCGGCTCTCGAAGTCACGCATCGTAATTTTCTGATTTCTTCATACATAACAGCTTATAATGCGTCAAACTGTAATAATCCACAGACCATCATGATCATTTCCCCTACGCTGCAGAATCCCTTTTTTTTAACTCCGCTATATCGCGCTCTATGGTACGTTGACTCACCGACAAAGTCTCCGACATTTTCTTGGCGGTGATTGTCGGAGACGATTTAATGATGGCTATGATTTTTCCTTGCCGTTCAGAGAGCTCTGTTGCCGTCTCTTCTCCGACATCCTGCGCAGACAACAAGTCCTCACGGATGCCATAGTAAAAAACTCACGCGCGGGCGCGGCGGAGGCGGGTGGGCTGCCGCCGGGGGAGGAGGGATTGGGCGAGGGAGGAGGCGAGGACGAGGAAGACGCCGACCCATTGCAGGGGGAGCATTTGCTCGCCGTAGACCGCCCAGCCGAGGGCAACGGCAGTGGCGGGCTCGATGTAGGAGAGGGCACCGTATTGGATGGCCGGCAGGTGTTTCATGGCGAAGGCCACGAGCATGAGCACCAAGAAGCCCTGCAACAGGCCTATGCTGAGCAAGTACGGCAGCCCCTCCGGCAGGCCGGCAAAGGGTGCTTCCGAGCACAGCACGGGGGCGGCCAGCACCACGACACCCGCCGCGGATTGCCAGAAGGTGCGCTCCGGTACATCGATGTCCTCCGGAATAAGGCGGTTGAGCAGGATGTAGGCCCCGTAGAACACGCCGGAGAGCAGCCCGAGCATCAACCCCTGCGGCGACATCGCCAAGCTGCCTCCGCCGCAGGACACCAGAACGATGCCGAACGCAGCGATGAGCAGCAGGGCCGTGGCACGCAGCCCGGGGCAGCGCCGGTGCACCACGGCCTCTCCGATGGAGGCGAAGATGGGACCGGTGGGCAGCAGCAGGGCCGCCACCCCCAGCGAGGTGCGCTCGATGGCCATGAAGTAGAAGAGGATGCACAGAGCAATCCCCACGCCGGACAGCGCGGCAGGCATGCTGAAACTCCGCCTCCGCACAATGCCGCGCAGGGCGAGGAAGGACACCAGCACCAGCCCGAGGGCAAAGCGTGCGAAAGCGCACCCCTGGGCACTGCAGCCGGATTCCCGAACCAGCAGCCCCAGGCAGCCCATGAGCAGCGCGCCGGAGACGGCTGCTGCCAATGCTCGCACCTGCATCATCGTCGTTTCTTCCGCCCGTAGCGGCGGGGCGCGTATTCTACCACTGCCCCCCCCGTTCTGCAATACTTTTTCCCATCTGAGGAGCAGAAAATGCCCCGCATGCGCGGAAATAGCTTGCCATTCCGCCTCTTTGTGCTAGTATGAACGGAGCCGCCGTCGCTTAACGGGGCAATTCCGTTCCATTCCTCCATAGACATGAAACTCCGTCATCTCCTCTTTTCGGCTGTCTTGGCGGGGGGCTGTTTCAGCCTCTCCGCGGCAGATGTCCACCCCGGCAGCAATTTCCTGTGGTATGAGCAACCCGCCGGGGTCGTCAAGACGGCTCTGCCTTGGGATGAGGCGCCCGTCGATGCGCCCAACCTGCCCGGTAAGCGGGCGGGCAATACTTGGGAATGCCAAACCCTGCCCGTGGGCAACGGCCGCATCGGCGGCACCGTCTACGGCGGGGATAAGCGCGATTGTGTGATTCTCAACGAGGTGAGCCTCTGGTCCGGCGGCCCGAACCTCCCCAATAACGGTACCAGCTATGCGCACGGGCCGCTGGAGGGCAAGGATACCTTCGGTTCTTTCCAGCCCTTCGGCAGCCTTTTCGTGGATTATGATGCCAAGGGCAAGACGAGCCATTACGAGCGCTCCCTGGACATCACCAAGGCGGTGGCAGAGGTGGAGTTCGAGAACGCGGGCGTCAAGCACATGCGCGACCTCATCGCCAGCAAGGATTACGACGTGATGATCTACCGCGCTCGGGTGGACAAGGCGGGGGCTCTGAATGCCAAGATCGCCCTGTTGCCCTTCCACACCGTGGAGTATTCCGTGCAGGGAAAGGATACCGTCATCATGCGCGGCACGCTGGCCAACGGCGAGGTGTTCGAGGGGCGTGTGGCGGTCAAGCTCAAGGGCGGCTCCGTGCAGGTGAAGGGCGCCCCCGGTAAGGTGGAGGTAAGCTACCAAGGCAAGGGGGATGGCATGCAGCCGGTGATTCCCGTCAAGAGTATCCCCTATTTCGAGGTGAGCGGCGCCGAGGAGTGCGAGCTTTACATCACCCTGGCAACGGATTACAAGGAGGATTACAAGGCGGACTGGAAGGGCAAGGACCCCGCCGAGCTGAACACCAAGCTGCTCAAGAAGGCGCTGGCCGCCGGCTACCCCGCCATTCTCAAGAAGCACCTGGCTACCTACGCAGAGCAGTTCAACCGCCTCAGCATCAAGCTCGGTAAGTCCTCGATCTCTACCTCGCAGGCGCCCACGGATAAGCGCATCGAGCAGTATCGCAAGACCGGCAAGGACCCGGAGTTGGAGTCCACCGTGTTCCAGTACGGTCGCTACATGCTCATCTCCGGCACGCGTCCCGGCACGCTGCCGCTCACGCTGCAGGGTATTTGGAATAACAAAGTGCATCCTGCCTGGGCTTGCGATTATCATAACAACATCAACCTGCAGATGTGCTACTGGGGCGCAGAGGTGGGCAACCTCTCGGAGTGCCACACCACCTTCATCGACTACATTAAGGCCATGGAGGAGCCGCTGCACAAGATGACGCAGAAGCAGTTCGGCGAGAATATCCGCGGCTGGACGACCCGCATCTCCCAGAACCCCTGGGGCGGCGGCGGTTGGGTGAAGTGGAACCCGCCCGTCAATGCCTGGTACGCCCTGCATGTGTGGGACCACTACAACTTCTCGCAGGATAAGGCATACCTCAAGAAGACCGGTTACCCCATCCTCAAGACCATCTGTGAGTTCTGGGAGGACCACCTGAAGGAGGTGGGCAAGGACGGCGAGGGGCTCAAGTCCGCCGGTAAACCGCTCAGTGCCGACCAATTCCCGGAGCTGCGCGAGATCGAGGCCGGCTCCCTCGTAGCGCCCGATGGCTGGAGCCATGAATGGGGCCCCATTGAGGACGGCTGCAAGCATGACCAGCAGCTCATCTGGGAGCTTTTCGATAACACCGCCAAGGCCGCGGAAATCGTCGGGGATAAAGCATACGCCGCCAAGCTCACCGGCCTGCGTGACCGCCTCGTGGGCAACCGCATCGGTAGGGACGGCTACCTGCAGGAGTGGATCGTGGACCGCCCGAATATGGTCTCCGGCCACCGCCACACCTCCCACCTCATCGGCGTCTACCCCGGTACCTCCATCTCCATGGAGAAGACCCCGGAGTTCTGCAAGGCCGCTGCCAAGAGCTTGGAGCTGCGCGGCATGAGCGGCGATAACCGCCGCAGCTGGACTTGGCCTTGGCGCACCGCCCTGTGGTCGCGCATGGGTAACACGGCCAAGGCCTACGAGATGGTGCAGGGTTACCTCAAGTACAACATGCTGGACAACCTCTTCGGCAACCACCCGCCCATGCAGTTGGACGGCACCTACGGCATCACGGGCGGCATGGCGGAAATGCTTATCCAGAGCCACGCCGGCATCATCGAGTTGCTCCCCACTCTGCCCTCCGCCTGGGCTAACGGTGAGGTGAAAGGCATCCGCGCCCGCGGTAACATTACGGTAGACATGAAGTGGCGCAACGGTCGCATCACCTCCTACCGCCTCACCACCACCTCCAAGCCCAAGCCGGTGAAGATCAAGGTGAACGGCGAAATCAAGACCGTGACCCCGGAATCCGCCGGCGCGCCGAAAGCCACCCCCGGCGCCAAGAAAAAAAAAGAAAAAGCAGCGACCGTCATCTCCGTTGATAACAACGCCCTGATCGGCTGGGGCCTCGGTGCCCTCCTCCTGCTCATCTTCATCATCATCGGTGCCCGCTCCAAGCGCTGACACCCCTCACCCCCACCCCCGTGCCGCAACCTCGCCTCCCGCAGGTTGCGGCACGCCCCTTTATAGCATACAAAAACGGCACGAGATATTACCCCGCCGCGGTGTCTGAAAGCGAGAATTGTCTGACCGCGGAATGAAGGGAATTTTCGGAAACTGTATATCATGCTCTTCTCAGTCAAGACGTCGAAGCATGTTCATTGTAGGTAGCTTCAGAATTTTATTAAAATAACCAAGGAGCCTACCACCCC
>CAMEZO010000039.1 GCA_945947905.1 uncultured bacterium | reverse complement strand
CGCGAGCGCCTGGGCGATGTGGCCAAGCTGCACTTCAAGGTGACGGGCGAGCTCTTATGGTGTGCTCGCTTTTTCGGACACACCTCAGGATGAAAATCCTTCCGGGCTTGATTTCCAATGGGTTTGGGTGCATAATCGCAACACAAACCAAATTAACGCATTATGGCAAACAAAATCAAGAAGAGAGGTCGCTACAGCGCGGCCATGAAGGAAGAGGTCGCATGGCAAGCCATTCTCGGGCAGAAGACCGATGAACAGATTGCCTCCGAGTACCAAATCAGTGTTTCGCTGGTTCAGCAGTGGAGAGATGAGGGAAAGGCCGCTTTTTCCGGGGCCTTTCGGAGCACGCAGAACGATGCAAAAATGAAGAAGCTGCTGCAAGAGAATGAACACCTCAAGAGTGCCCTCTGCAAGCGTGAACTTGAGCTGGAGTGGCTATCAAAAAAATGGAAGGAGCTTGCCCGGTGAGGGAACGGTACAAGCTCCTCGAAGAAGAGGATCCCTCAATCGACAGAAAGAAACAGTGTAAACTGCTAAATATATCTCGGACGGGAAGCTACTACAAAGCTCATCCGCGAGGGATTCCCGAGAGTCTGGAAAAGGCCGTAAAGGAGCTCTATGATCAGGATCCCTGCACAGGAATCAGAAAGTTGCTTGTTCTCCTGCGGCGAGATTATGGTCTCAAAGTCGGGAGAAGGAAGATCGAGCATTGCCGACGCAAACTCGGCATTCGGACAATATACAGCCATCCGGATACGAGTGCTCCGGCGAAGGGCGAAAAAGCCAAGCGTGGCAAGTATCCTTACCTTCTGAAGGAGATGACGAATATTGCAGTCGATGAGGTGTGGACAAGTGATATTACCTATCTGCAGATAGGGCAAAAGAATATCTACTTGAGTTGCATTATGGACTGGGCAAGTCGGGAAATCCTCTCCTTCAGCATAGGGGAGAGGATGGACGTTTCATTGTGTCTGCGCGCATTGGAGAGAGCCTTCGACACGGGTCGAAAACCGCAGATTTTTAATACAGATCAAGGAAGTCAATATACATCGAAAGCATGGATTGAGGCTCTGGAGAAACGAGGCATAAAAATCAGCATGGACAGCAAAGGGAGATGGGCGGACAATATACCCATGGAACGCTTTTGGAGAACAATCAAATACGATTGTTATTTTATCAATGAGTTCCGCACTATAGGAGAGCTGATCGGGATGACCGCGTGGTGGATAACGTATTATAACCGAATGCGTCCTCATGCCTCACTCCGATACGACACCCCTTCGAGGGTGTCACAGGCGGCCGGGGTCCCCCCGGCGGCGGACTTTTTTCGCGATTACGTCGCGGGGGCGGGCTCTCTTCGCTGCGCTCCGAGCCCTCGCAAAGCTCGGGACGCCCACCCCCGCTCCGAAATCGCGAAAAAAGAGTTGACAAGTACTACCCGAACATGAGATAATCACCCCCGCACACGAATCCGGAATTAGCCCGGGTGGGTGTGTCAGAGAAAGGTACACACCTTACTTTTTTCGCCCCCTCGGTACCTAACTTCCATCGTACGCATTTCTTGCTTGCCACAGCGTGCTTTTTCGTGTATCATATCCCCCGAGGTATGGAAGGAGATTACACAGAGGAGAGCATTCAGACGCTGGACTGGCGGGAGCACATCCGACTGCGTCCCGGCATGTACATCGGCAAGCTGGGCGACGGCAGCATGCCGGATGACGGCCTGTATGTGCTGCTCAAGGAGGTGATGGACAACTCCATTGACGAATTCGTGATGGGTGCCGGTCGAAAAATCAAGGTGACGATTTCTCCGGAGGGCCGCTGCGAGGTGCGCGACTTCGGACGCGGCATCCCGCTCGGGAAGCTCTACGAATGCGCCGCGCAGATCAACACGGGCGGCAAGTACGACGGCGAGGCCTTCAAGAAGTCCGTGGGCCTCAACGGTGTGGGTATCAAGGCGGTGAACGCGCTTTCCTCCGATTTCGAGATTCGCAGTTTCCGCGACGGGCAGGTGCGCTCCATCGCTTTCCGGGAGGGGCTGCCCGTGCCCGGCTGCGACCGCACGGAGCCAACGACCGAGCCGAACGGCACCTGCGTTTCCTTCACACCGGATCGCACGCTCTTCGCGGCCGATGCCGCCTTCCGCCCTGAGTTCACGGAGCGCATGTGCCGTTATTACTGCTACCTGAACACGGGGCTCGTCATCAACCTGAACGGCAAGAACACGTCCTCGAAAAACGGGCTCACGGACCTGCTGAATGAGGAGCTGACGGAGCCCGCGCTCTACCCGCCCATTCACCTCAAGGACGACGATATCGAGGTGGCCATCACGCACGAGGAACAATCCGGCGAGGATTACTACTCCTTTGTCAACGGGCAGCATACGACCATGGGCGGCACGCACCAGAACGCCTTTCGCGAGGGTATTGTCAAGTGTTTGCAGGGTTTCTACAAGAAGAATTACGAAGCCTCGGATATACGCTGTGGGCTGCAGGCGGCTATCAGTCTCAAGGTCATCGACCCCGTGTTCGAGAGCCAGACCAAGACGAAGCTGGGCAGCAATGTGATGGGGCCGGGCAAGGAGACCATCCGCACCTTCGTGGTTAATTTCATCACGCGGGAGCTGGATAACTATCTGCACCGCCACCCGGAGGTAGCAGATACCATTGAGGAGAAGATCAAGGACAGCGAGAAGACGCGCAAGCAGGTGGCTGGTGTAACGGGTAAAGTAGCAAAAGAGCGCGCCAAGAAGGCCAAACTGCACACCAAGAAACTGCGTGATTGCCGCGTGCATTACGACAGCAAGCATAAGCGCGCCAAGGATACCATGCTTTTCATCACGGAGGGCGATTCTGCCTCCGGCTCCATCACCACGGCACGCGATGCGGAAACCCAGGCGGTCTTTTCCCTGCGCGGCAAACCGGCCAACAGTTTCGGAATGAACCGTGCCGCGCTCTTCGAGGAGAAACGCAACGAGGAGCTGGACTTCCTGCACTTGGCGTTGAATGTTGACCGCAGCATGGATGACCTGCGCTACAACCGCATCATCATCGCGACGGATGCGGATGTGGACGGCATGCACATTCGCCTGCTTCTGCTCACGTTCTTCATCCAATACTTCCCGCAGATTATCAAGGATAAACATCTTTTCATTCTGCAAACGCCGCTCTTCCGCGTGCGCAATAAACAGAAGACGCTCTACTGCTACTCCGAGGCGGAGCGCGACCGCGCTGTACGCACCCTCGGTAAGTCGCCGGAGATCACGCGTTTCAAGGGGCTGGGGG
This sequence comes from uncultured bacterium, assembly GCA_945947905.1. Classification (GTDB taxonomy): domain Bacteria; phylum Verrucomicrobiota; class Verrucomicrobiia; order Verrucomicrobiales; family Akkermansiaceae; genus Akkermansia. Next base: position 14,186 of record CAMEZO010000039.1, on the reverse strand, counting down.
AGATTTCGCCGGCCGAGTTCAAGAATTTCATCGGCGAGGATATACGCCTGGAGCCTGTCTCGCTTGACAAAGCGCACAACCTCCGCGACATCCTGCGCTTTTACATGGGTGATAACACGGATGAACGCCGCCGTTATATCATCGAAAACCTCCGCATCGAGGAGGATCCTGCCTGATTTTTTACCATGAAAACCCTCATCATCGCCAGACACGGCAACACATTCCGCAAGGGCGAAACGCCCACTCGCGTCGGCTCCCGCACCGACCTCCCCTTGGTGGAGGAGGAGCGCGGCACCGGCATCGGCCTGTTCCTCAAGAAGCTCGGCATCATGCCCGCGCGCATTCTGGCAGCCCCGCTGCAGCGCACCATGCGCACGGCAGAGCTGGCGGCGGCGGCCCTCGACTGTCCCGCCCCCGTGCAGGCGGACGCGCGTTTCATCGAGGTGGATTACGGTCCCGATGAAAACAAGACGGAGGAGGAGGTGATGCTGCGCCTGGGCACCGAGGCCGCAACCGCTGCGGGTAAGGATGCTGCCGCGATGTCCCCGGAGGAGCTGACCTCCTTGGGTGCGGAGCTCATCGAGCGCTGGAACAAGGATGCTACCGTGCCGCCCGGTTGGCAGGTAGACGTGCAGCAGATTCTCCGCAACTGGGCGGAGCTTGCGGCGGAGGTGCAGGAGGATACCCCCTTGCTCTGCGTCTCGTCGAACGGCACCATCCGCTTCGCGCCGTCCATCACGGGGGATTACGCCGCTTTCTGCGCCGAGCACGATATCAAGGTGCCCACCGGCGGCGTCTGCATCTTCACCTCCACGGACGGCGGGCCTTGGGTCTGCACGCACTGGGGGGTGAAGGCATTCAAACAAATCTGACTGAATTAAATCATGGATATCAAGAAGATGACGCCCGCATGGGTCAAGGAGTTCAAGGCCTTTGCCCTCAAGGGCAATGTGGTGGATATGGCCGTCGGTGTTATCATCGGCGGTGCTTTCGGCAAGATTGTCACCTCGCTCGTGGGGGACATCATCATGCCGCTCATTGCCTCCCTCACGGGCGGTGCCACGCCCTTTGCGGAGTGGTCCGTTACCCTCAACGGGCAGGCGGTCAAGTACGGTGCTTTCCTGCAGACGGTATTTGATTTCCTCATCATCGCGCTGTCCGTCTTCTTTGCCATCCGTGCTCTCTGCAAGCTGCGTTCCAAGAAGGCGGAGGAACCCGCTCCCGCCCCGGAGCCGGCCCCCACGCCGGAGGAGATTCTGCTGCTGCGTGAGATCCGCGACAGCCTCAAGAAGTGAACAAAAGACAACTCATCACCCGGGTTCGGCGCCTGCTGGGCCCGGGTACCACCTACCAATCCGCTACCGCCGCCGTGGATGCGGTTCTGGGTTCCATTCTCGCGACCGTCCCCCGGGGCAAGGTGCGCATCCCGGACCTCGGGACCTTCGAGCTTATCGATCGCGGCCCCCGCACGGCCTTCTCCATTCCCCTCTCCGCTGCTAAGACCATCCCCGCTACCCGCAAACTCACCTTCCGCCCTGCGTCATCACTTCTTGCCGCCCTCGACGGTGATACCCGAATTCATGCCGCCGGGGTCATAGGGAGCGAGAGGAGAAGGACCGCGGAATAAAAGGAATTTTCGGAGACTGTATCTTATGCGGGACTTTGGCAAGATGTCGGAGGCATGTTCATTGTAGGCAGCTTCAGAATGTTATTAAAACATCCGAGGGAGCTACCATCCCGTCGGCATGCAGTCTGAACCGAGCCAAGCAGGCCACAGACTTTCCCAAAATCCCCCTTCATTCCGCGGTCTGCTCCTTCTCGAATTGTACAAAAACAGGGAGGTCGGTAAATTCGGGATTGACAAGCGGGCGAGAATCTGACACAATGAGCGGGACATGAAACAACTTGTACGAAACCTCAGCATTCTTTTGGTAAGTTTCGCAGCGGTGACCACGGCGGAGTGGGCACAGGCGGAAGATTCCTCTGCTCCGAGCTCGAAGGAGGAGCGGGATGAAGCGAAGTACCAGAAGAAACAGGCGAAGGATTGGGTGAAGCAAAGCATCGCCAAGAAGAAGAAAGCCCTGGCTGCGCTGAAGAAGGTGAAGAGCCAGAAGACGGCGGATGCCTCCGGCAAGGAGCTGCAGAAGCTGTACGGCGTGAGCGGCAAGCAGACGGCGATGGGCTCCTCCGGCAAGGCACAGAAGCCGGATAACGAGCACATGACGGCGGAGGAAGAGAAGAACAAGAAAGTCATCGAGCGCCTGGACGAGCAGATTCAGGAAGAGCTGACGCGCATCGGCGAGCTGAACCTGAACAGCAGCCTGCTGGAGGACGGCATCAAAGAGATGAACGAAGCTGAGTGATGATCTACTGGGACAACAACGCCACGACCCCCGTGGCGGAGGAAGTTCTGGAAGCCATGCTCCCCTACTTGCAGGGGAGCTTTTTCAACCCCTCCGCTGCATACGGCCCCGCCAAGCGCGTGCGCCTCGCCATGGATGAGGCGCGGGAGCGTGTGGCCGCCCTGCTGGGGGTGCACCCCGGCGAGATCATCTTTACCTCCGGCGGAACCGAGTCAACGAACACGGCCCTGGCGCAGTTTCGGCGCACCCTTTGCCCCGCCACGGAGCACCCCGCCACTCTGCGCACGGTAGGGGCGGACCCCTGCCCCGTGCAGCGGGATGGCACGGTGGATACCGACGAATGGGCCGCGAGCCTGCCGGGGCATGACGGCGCGAGCTTTGCCCTCGCCAACCACGAGACAGGCGTGCTGCAGGACGCGGCCCGCCTGGCGGAGGAAGCACAGCGAGCGGGAGCCCGCGTGCACCTGGACATCGTGCAGGCGGCCGGCAAGATACCCCTGAACCTGCGCGAGCTGCCGGTCGAGTTTGCGAGCGTCTCCGCCCACAAGCTGCACGGCCCGAAAGGCATCGGCGCCCTGTATGTGCGCTGCGGCACGGATTATCAACCCACCGTAACGGGAGGCTCGCAGGAAGACCGCCGCCGCGCCGGCACGGAAAACGTACCTGGCATCATCGGCTTCGGCAAGGCGGCAGAGCTGGCCCTGCAGGCAGCGGACCGCTATGCGGAGCTCGCCGGCTTGCGCGATGCCTTCGAGGAAGCCCTGCGGCAGAACCCCGCCCTGCCCCGCCCCGTCATCAACGGCGAAGGGGCCCCCAGGCTGCCGCATGTGAGCAACCTGCGCTTCCCCGGCATCCCCGCCCAGTCCCTCACCCTGCTGCTGGAACCCGCCGGGCTCCTCTGCTCCGCCGGCTCTGCCTGCACCAGTGCGGAGCCCCGCCCCAGCCACGTCCTGCGCGCCATGGGCCTCAGCGATACCGAGGCACGGGAATCCCTGCGCTTCTCCCTCAACCGATTCTGCACGCGTAACGAGGTTGAGGAAGCCGTACACCTCGTTACCGATGCGGTGCAGCGGGTGCAAGCCGCCCAATCGGCCTCCACCGGCCCGGTGCTCGTGTATCGCCCCTGAGGAAGGGGGCTGCATGCAAAAAATGCGCCTCTGACGAAAATTCGTGTAGACAAATGCGGCAGAACAGGCTACCATAGGGGAGGCGCGCTGCCGCGCCGCGAAACCTTTTCAATCATCAACAACACACAACACAAAACACGCATATGTTCGACAACTTCAGAAAGCCGGTCGCCCCGAAGAATAACAACGACATTCCCGCCCCCGCCCCGGGCTTCGGCGACGTGGACATCTGGGACACCGGCACGACGGACGCCCCCGCGGGCACCCCGCAGGGAGGCTTCTTCCCCCAAGGCAATGACACCCCGCAGCCCGACATGCCCCAGGACCCGATGGGCACCTTCAACAACGCCCCCACCCACAACGTGCTGAACCAGGATGTCACGGTGGAGGGTATCCTGCGCTTCACGGATGACCTGCTGGTGGACGGCCAGGTGGTGGGCGAAATCACCTCCGACGGCACGCTGACCGTGGGCTCCAACGCCGTGATCCGCGCCGGGGAATCCAACAAGGTGGCCATCAGCACCAAGAGCGCCATCATCCAGGGCAAGGTCACGGGTGACGTGGTGGTCACCGACCGCGTCGAGCTGGCCTCCACCGCCGAGCTCGTGGGCGACGTCACGGCAGCCCGCATCGCCATCCAGGAAGGCGCCGTCTTCGTGGGCCACTGCATGGTAGGCGCCGCAGCGGTGGCCGCCGCAGCAGCCCCCGCCCCCAAGCGCGGCGGCAAGGCCAAGGGCGGTGCGTCCACCAACCTGCTGAGCTGAGCAGCCCGGCCCGAGCACTATGCCGGAGTTCAGGACCCAGCCCATCATCACGGAGGCAGTCTCCGGACTGCTGCCGCAGGCGGATCGCGATGCCAAGCGCGTCCCCGGCCCGGTAGCAGCCCCCAGGGACGCCGGCCGAGTACCGACCCGCGAGGTCATCTGCTACGAATGCGGGCACCGCTGCCAAGTGCCCAAGGCCGCCCTCTCCGGCAACTGCTCGCACTGCCACGCCCACCTCAAGCTGGCGGACGTGGAGCTGAAACCCGGCAGCAAGCGCCTGACCGTCCGCACCATCGGCAATGTCTACGTGCCGACGGAGACCACCCTCACGGGCGCAGACGTCATCTGCAACAACCTCACCATGCTCGGCCGCGTCTCCGGCACCTTCCGGGTGCGCGGCACGGCCAGCATCGCGAGCAGCACGAGCATCACTGAGATAGCGGCGGACAAACTCATCATCGAGAAAGGGGCCGAAGTGACCCTAGAACACGGCGCCAAACTGCGGGAAGCCGAGATCTACGGCATCCTGCGTGGGAACCTCCTGGTCGAGCAACGCGTACACCTGTACAGCCGCTGCCAACTGATAGGCGACTGCCGCTGCGCCGAGCGCATTCTGGAGCGCGGCGCCGTACACAGCGGCATTTTTCTGCGCACGGCACCCGGCAACTGAGCACCTCCCCGGAGGACCATGGATATACGCATCACAGGCGCCGCGCAGAACACCCTGCGCAACATCGACCTCGTGCTCCCCGCCGGGAAAATCACCGTCTTGGTCGGCCCGAGCGGCTCCGGCAAGAGCACGCTGGCCTATGACACCCTCTTTGCGGAATCCCGCCGCCGCTTTTTGGACTGCCTGTCCCCCGGCGCGCGCCGCCTGCTGGCCCGGCCGGACAAACCGAAAGTGCAGAGCATCGAAGGCCTGCCCCCTGCCCTTTGCTTGGAGCAGCACCTGCCCCCCGGGCAGACCCGCGCCCTGCTGGGCACCATCACCGAGGTAGCGGACTACCTGCGCATCCTCTACGCCGCCGTCGGCACCCCGCACGACCCCGACACCGGCGAGGAACTGACCCGCCTGAGCCACGACGAGATCACCGCCCGACTCTGCGAACTGCCCGAGGGAACCCGCCTGACCCTGCTGGCCCCCCTGCCCCCCGGCTGGGGCACGGAAGCCGCGAGCGACCTGCTGCAACTGCGCAAGCTCGGCTACCTGCGCGTGCGCGTCAACGGCACCCTGCAGGAGCTCGACGAACTGGAGCAGCAGCCCCCGAACGGCAGCGAACGCTGCGAGGTGGTGGTGGACCGCATCGTTGTGCGCCCGAGCAGCACCGGCCGCATCGCGGACTCCACCCAAGCCGGCCTGCACCTCTGCCCGGATGAACTGCGCGCCGTCGTTCAGCAACCCGGCGGGCAACCGGAAGAACGCAGCTACCACACCCGCTACCGCAACGAACACACCGGCTTCGAGATACCCGACCTGAGCCCCGGCCTCTTCTCGCACTACTCCCCCCAGGGAGCCTGCCCGGAGTGCAAGGGACTGGGCACCATAGAGGGTCCCAAGGGGAGCTTCTCCCTCTGCCCCGCCTGCGGCGGACTGCGACTGAACCGCACCGCCTTGGCCGTGACCCTGAGCTTTGCGGGACGCGAGATGAACCCCGGGCAGCTCTGCGAACTACCGGTGGACGAACTGCTCGCCCTTCCCCTGCCCGACGGCGTGCCCCCCACCCTCGCGCAGGCCCTGGAACCCGTGCACGCCGCCCTGCGCGCCCGCCTGCGCTGCCTGCAGCAGCTCGGCCTGGGCTACCTGCACCCCGGACGCGCCGCGAACACCCTCTCCGGCGGCGAGCTGCAACGCGCCCGCTTGGCCGGACAAATCGGCGGCGGACTCTCCGGCGTGCTCTATATTTTGGACGAGCCCACCATCGGCCTGCACCCCCGCGAGACCGAACGCCTCATCGAAGCCCTCCGCCGCCTGCGCGACCGAGGGAACACCCTTCTGGTCATCGAGCACGACCCCTTGGTCATCCAAGCCGCCGACCATGTGGTCGAAATGGGCCCCGGAGCCGGCACCGAGGGAGGTCTGGTGCTGGCAGAAGGCAGCTACGACGAGATACGGCGAAACCCCGCCTCCCCCACCGGCGCCTGGCTGCGCGGCGAGCGCGACTACTGCCGAGAAACCGGCCCCGACCCCGCTGCCTGCCCCTGCATCCGACTGCGCCACGCACGCGCCAACAACCTGCAGGACATCGACCTCCGCCTGCCGCTGGGAACCTTCACCTGCCTGACCGGGCCCGGCGGCTCCGGCAAGAGCACCCTAGTGCACCGCTGCCTGCTCCCCGCCCTGAGCGAGGGCAAGTTGAAAGGCGCGGAAGGCATCTCCCGCGCCGTGGTGGTGGACCAAGCCCCCCTCGGCAGCAACGCCCGCAGCACCCCCGCCACCGCCACGGGCCTGCTGGATGTGCTGCGCCCGCTCTACGCCTCCCTCCCCCTCTCCCGCCAGCGCGGTTATAAAGCAACCCGCTTCTCCCTCAACACCCGAGGCGGACGCTGCGAACGCTGCGGCGGCACAGGCCTGCTGGAGGTAGACATGAACTTCCTGGCCGACCTCTACACCCCCTGCGACGCCTGCCACGGGGCACGTTACAACCGCGAGACCCTGGAAGTGACCTGGCGCGGCAAATCCATCGCCGCCGCCCTCGCACAGACCGTCGATGAAGCGTTGGGCTTCTTTGCCCCCATCCCCGCTGCCGTCGGCATTCTGCAAGCCATGCACGACCTGGGCCTGGGCTACCTGCCCCTGGACCGCAGTGTCACCACCCTCTCCGGCGGCGAGGCCCAACGCATCAAACTGGCCACCCAACTGGCCAAAGCCGCCCCCAAGCGCGGCAGCAAACCGGGTGAGAAACTGCTCATCGTGCTGGATGAACCCACCAACGGCCTGCACTTCGGCGAGGTAGATCGCCTGCTGAGCGCCATCTACCGCCTGCGAGCCGCCGGCCACACCATCCTCTGCATCGAGCACCACGAAGGACTCATCTCCCGCGCCGATTACCTCGTTGAACTCGGCCCCGGAGCGGGGAAAAACGGCGGACGCATCGTCTATGAGGGCCCGCCCTGCCCCGAAGCGCCGATTTTGCGCGCAGTAAACGCACATTTGTCTTGATTTTTCGCGGAACTCGTGTAAACTGATGCCGACTCGGCGTGCAACGCGCCGAGCAACCACCACAGAACGAGAAATGAATAAGCCAAGAGTCGCGATTGTGGGCGCCACCGGTGCGGTCGGCGTCGAAATTCTTTCCTGCCTGGAGACCCGGAACTTCCCGCTGGCCTCGCTCAAATTGTTGGCCTCTCACCGTTCTGCCGGTAAACAGGTTGCCTTCCGCGGACAGATGCTCACCGTGGAAGAGCTTACCGAGAACTCCTTTGCGGATGTGGACATTGCCCTCTTCTCCGCAGGCGGCAGCATTTCGCTGAAGTTTGCGCCCATCGCCGCCGCGGCAGGGGCCGTGGTCATCGACAACTCCTCCGCCTTCCGCCAGGATGCGGACGTGCCGCTGGTGGTGCCGGAAATCAACGGCGAGGCCGCCTTCAACCACCCGCGCAACATCATCGCGAACCCGAACTGCACCACCATCATCACCCTGATGGCCCTCTACCCCCTGCACCTGCGCTTCGGGCTCAAGACCATCATCGCCAGCAGCTACCAGGCTGTATCCGGCAGCGGCCAGCACGGCATCACCGAGCTGGAGAACCAGGTGCGTGCCATCACCAACGGCCATCCCGTAGAGATTGCCACCTACCCGCGCCAGATCGCTTTCAATGTGCTGCCCCAGATTGACAAATTCACCGACAACGGCTACACGAAGGAGGAGCTCAAGATGCTCAACGAGGGCCGCAAGATCATGGGCCTGCCGGAGCTGAACGTCACCTGCACCTGCGTGCGCGTGCCGGTGTACCGCAGCCACTCCATCTCCTGCATCGCGCAGTTCGAGAAACCCGTGGACCCCGAGAGCGCCCGCGCCTGCTACGAAGGCATGCCCGGCGTCGCCCTGATGGACGACCCCGCCAACAACGTGTGGCCCACCCCGCTGGACTCCACCAACGGCGACACCTGCTACGTGGGCCGCATCCGCAAGGACCTGGCCGTGCCGAATGCCCTGAACCTGTGGGTGGTGGGCGACCAGGTGCGCAAGGGTGCCGCGCTCAACGCCGTGCAGATTGCGGAGTTGCTCGTTAAAGCTAACTGACACACCATGAACACCGAGGAAGTCAAGGCCCTCATCAAGGAGACCGCCGCCCGCGTGGAGCAGCGTCTCGGTGAGTTGTTGCCGTCGGAGGACACGCCGCCCGCCACCATCCACAAGGCCATGCGCTACAGCATCTTTGCGGGCGGCAAGCGCATACGCCCCCTGCTCTGCATCGAGGCAGCCAAGGCCTGCGGCGGCAGCGAGGAGGTGGCCATCAACGCCGCCTGCGCCCTGGAGGCCTTGCACACCTATACGCTGATTCACGACGACCTGCCCTGCATGGATAACGACGACCTGCGGCGCGGGCGCCCCACCAACCACAAGGTCTTCGGCGAGGGCATCGCCGTGCTGGCGGGTGACGCCCTGCTGACGGAATCCTTTGCCATGCTGGCACGCGTGCCCGAGAACAGCCGCTACGGCGTGCGGGACTATGTGAATGAGCTGGCCTTCCGCACCGGCAGCCAGAATTTGGTAGGCGGCCAGGTACTCGACCTGGAGGGCGAGGGCCGCAGCCTCACCCCGGAGGAGATCCGCGAGATTTACCTCGGCAAGACCTCCGCGCTCATCATGGCAGCGGTGCGCTTGGGTGCCATGTCCGCCGGCTGCACGCCGGAGCAGTTGGAGGCCCTGACCACCTATGCGGAGGACCTCGGGCTGGCCTTCCAGATTATCGACGACCTCTTGGACATCACCTCCAGCCCGGATGTGCTGGGCAAGAGCATCGGCAAGGATGTTCGCGAGCAGAAGGCCACCTACCCCGCGCTAGTGGGGATGGACAAGGCACGGGCCGAGGCGCGCGAGCTGACGGCATCCGCGCGGGCAGCGCTGGATGTCTTCTCGGAGCGGCGGCGGGAGGTGCTGCTGGCCATCAACGATTACATGCTGAAGCGCAACTATTGATGCGCCTCGTGCGGCTTGCTGCGCTCCGCTCCGTCCCGGGGCAGATGAAAGCGCAGCAAGCTGTCCTCTTTCATGCGGATCAGCTCCGCCGGGTACAGTTCCTCCGCCGTGAGCCCGGAATCCACCGCCGAGGGCAGCAGAATGAAACGCGCGGCATGGGTGGCACGCAGTAAATCCGGGTCATCCGCCGGCATTTTGGGATTATACCCCAGCACCACCACATCCGCCCGCAGAGCCTCCGGCGGCAGGCGGCGCAGGGTGGGTAAGGCCGCATCCCCGATAAACAGGCAGACCTGTCCCCCGTGCTCCCAGCGAATGACGGGGACGCGGTTCGAGGCCACACGAGCCGGAAGCTCCGGCGGCGGGGGATAAACGGTGTACACCCCCGCAGGACCGCTGAGTCGAGTGATCCCCCCGGCCCCATCCTTCGCCTGCAACACACGCAGCCCGGTCCACTGCTCCTGCAGAGCAGGCACCCCGCCCGTGCGACTCTTGAGCGCCCGCGTCGTCAGCACCGCCGAGGGCGAGAAACCGGCGTGAAAGAGCGCGGGCCGCAGAGTGAAACGGCCGGAGACCTCGTTCCCCGCATCCACCACCAAACCGGGATTCCCCAACACGGCGCTGCTGTTACCGTACCCCAGGGGCACCAGCATGGCAGCCCCCGCTGGGGCCGGCTCGGTGGAGGGCACATAACTGCCCGGCAGGCTACCGCACCAAACCACCGCCCCCAACAACACCCCCGAGCAGGCCTTCGCCGCGCCGAGACACGCCGTGCCCACCCAGGGAATCCACGCCGTCATCAGCGCCACCACCCCTGCCACCATGGTCACAGCCAACAGGGGCGCAATCAGGATGTTCGTCAGGAAGCCCCATGTGTTGAACACGCGGAAATGCGCCACCGTAATCGGCAGAGAAATCAACCACGCACACAGGGAAACCAGCACCGTGCCCCGCAGCGCAAGGTCCACCCGGCGCCGCATGTGCTCCGCCCGCGTGTAGAGGCGCAGCGGAATCAAAGAATCCGGCCCCACCCAACTATCCTCCTTCAGGCAGTAGGACGACCCCACGCAGATGGCCGCATACACGGCAAAGGAAAGCTGAAAGCCGGGGGCTGCGACCTGCCAAGGCTCCGATAGCAGAATCACCAGCGCGGCGAAGCTCCAGGTATTGGCCGCGCTCACCTGCCGCCGCAGCAGCCGGCCCACCAGCAACACCGCCAGCATCATATAAGCACGCAGGGCGGAAACCGAGGCCCCCGTCACCACCACATAGCCCCCGATGAGCAGCAGCATGAGCACTTGGGCAGACCGGGGACGCAAACGCAACAGGCGCAGGCAGGCCCACAGCAAGCCGGAGATAATCCCCACGTGCAGGCCGCTGACCGCGAAGGCGTGCATGCAGCCGCCCTTGCGAAAGTCCATCATCGTGCTGTCCTCGGCAGAGGCCTTATCCCCCAAGACCAAGGCGCAGAGCACTTGGCAAGTCGGGTCGGACTCACTGCCGGGCGGCATCAGGCATGCGGACAGGTTTTCCCGACAGCGCAGGCCGAAACCGCGCAGAGTGGCAAAGGAGAAAGAACGCCCGAGGCGCTCCCCGCGAATAAAGTCGAACGAGGCCGCTGCGCCGCGACTCCGCAGCCACGACTCGCTGTCAAACATGCCCGGCAGCAATGCTCGGCGCGGCTCCTGCGGGGCTGCTGTCAGACGCACGCGATCACCGGGTTCGTACCCCAACTCCTCCCCCCGCACCACCACGCGCACGCCGCCCGGCCCCGTACTGAGGAGCAGGCCGCGGTTCAGCACGTCCTCAACCATCCCCTCGAACGCCACCGCATCCCGCCCTTCCCAAGCCGCGCGGGCATCCGCAGCGCGCTGCCGCCACATCTCCGCATGCAGTGCACAGAGGAGGGCGCAGAGCACACAGCACAGCGCCACCCGGTATTGCCCCGCAAAATGAGCCACGACCACCGCCGCTGCCGCGAGCAACCAAGCCCCGCCCCCCCAAGCGGCACCCGCCGTCGCGACCAGCGGCAGCAAGAGAGGCGCCCCGAGCACCCACCGACGGACGACCGCCCGCGCCGGCAAAGGGTCAACGGAAGGGGATGCAGTTCTCCTCATCCAAGCCGGGCAGGTGGGCGATGAATAACTCCGGCGGGTTGTCATCGGACGGATTCTTGAAGTAATCCGGCACATAATCCGCCACACTACGGTTCACCACGACACCCAGAGCAGGCTCCATGGCTAACATCTCCGGACTGCGCAACAGCGTATTGATGTACGGAGCCCACTCGTGCCACATATTCTGCGGACGGCCGCACTCCTTCGGCACGCCGAACATCACCTCCTTCCACCCGAACATCCACAGGTTGCGCGTAATCCCCACATAATAATCAATGCCGCTGGGGGAGGTGTATTCATCCGCCTTCAGCGGCTCGATGAGCAGCGCCATGCAGGCCCAGTCATCCTCCGGAGCCGCCGCGGCAGCCGACTCCGGCACCACACACCCGGAGGTCTCGATCAACAGAACGGGCACATTCTCTGCCAGCTCATGCAGTGCAGCCACCGCGCGCAGTGCCACCGCGATGGGGCGCTCTCCGTCCGACTCCGCCACCACGCGCACCCAGCCGGTAGCGGCTCCTGCGGCTTCCTGCATCTCCGGGCTCACCCCCGGCGTGCGGCGCAGATTCGCCTCCAGCGTATCGGAGGTCCCCGCCACATACTCCAAGCGCGTGCCCGTGCGCCGCGCGATGGCCTGCAACAAGGCACGGGTCACACTCACGCGCAGGTGAGCACGAAACTCGAAGCGCGGGTGCGGGCAGGACAGACTGTCCCCGCAGCGGGCCCCGCGGGAGACCAGGAAGTCCGCGTAGGCAGGGTTCTCCTCACTGCGCGCCAAATCCAGCGGGGTGAGGCCGAAACGCGTGCGGGCGTTGACATCCGCCCCTGCATCCAGCAATTGCTGCGCGCGCTCCGTTGCCTCGTCCAAGGAGAGCCGATTCTCCTCCCCGCCGTGCAGATAGAGAGCGGAGAGATAGTGCAGCGGCATCCAGCCCGACGGATTGCGGCGGGCATCCAAGGCGGCGCCGTGCTGCCGCAACAGCTCCGCCACCTCCTCCTGCCCCATGGCCATCGCCAGGGCCAGCGGGCAGCATCTGTTCGTATTAACGCTGATACCGTAATCAACTAAAAAATAGACACCGGACAGCAGATTGCGGAAGATGCAGATGCACAGCAGGGGCAATGTACCCGCCACATCGCTGGGCTTGCAGCGCTCAGGGCACCACTTGCTCAGCATGATGCGCACCAAATCATAGCGGTGTTCCTCCAGCGCCCAGGTTGTCACGGTAAGGCGATAGGCGTACGGCGCCGTCTCCAATCGCTCGAACACGCGGTCCCAATCCGCCTCTACCGTCTCCCCCTGCACCGCCGACATCAGGCACAGGAAGGCAGAGCTCTCCCGGTACTGTTTCCAGTCCCCCACCAAGGCCACGATGCCCGCCGCCACCAGGGAAAGCAAACACATCGCCAACAGCACACTCCAGGTCACCAAGCAACAACGATGCCCGCTCAGATCCAGCACCAGGAAGAGAACCAGAGACACCAGGAAGGAGATGCCGCAGCGGCGGCCCCACACAATCCAGCTGTTATCAAAGGAAACACCGACCCGCAGCAACTCCTTCCCCAGCAGGAGCTCGCCGCGCAGCAGCAACACGGAGCCCGCCATGCCGAAGAACAAGGCCGGCCAAAAAAAGGCCGCAGCCATGGGGGCATTCATGCGGAGGTAACACACCAGGGCGCAAACCCACAACGCACAGCACAACACCTGCAATGCGTATCCCGTACGCCGGAGAACTCTGCCTGCATGGGGATTCATAACTTCCTACCGCTTCACAGCCGCAGCACCGCTCAGCACTGCCGGCCGCTATTCTTATTTGGTCAGTCCATCCTGCTTAGCCTGGTTCCAGTAGGCGTATTCGGACCGGTTGAAATCCACGTACTCCGGCGACAGGTCTGTGGTGTAGACGGTGTACTCCGACTCCCCCATATTGAGGTTGATGGCCACGACAAACTCCGGGGCCTGCACGCGCTCGCGCAGGTTATCGCTCGGCGTATCCGTCTGCATGCCGCCGCGGCAGGCAGGCAAGCCGGCGATGTCGATGTCCACCAGATCCTCCTTCACACGCATGCCGGAATAGCCGACGGCGTGGATAATACGGCCCCAGTTCGGGTCCCCGCCGTTCCAGCTACTCTTCACGAGCGAGGACTTCGCCACACCCTCCGCAACGCGCTTGGCTTCCTCGGGTGAGGGGGCTCCGCTCACCTTCACGGTTACGAATTTGGTCACGCGCTCGCCGTCCTTGACGATGCGGAAAGCCTGCTGCAGAAGCACATGGTGCAGGGCCGCCACAAAGTCATCCCAGCCCTCGCAGCCGGGCGCAAGCTGCACGCCGGAGGCACCGTTGGCCATCACCAAGCAGGTGTCGTTCGTGCTCATGTCACCGTCGATGGTGATGCGGTTGAACGAATGCTCCACACCGTCGCGGACAATGGACTCCAGATGCTCGCGGGACACGGCAGCATCCGTACAGACCAGGCAAATCATGGTCGCCATGCGGGGGGAAATCATACCGGCGCCCTTGCAGCAGGAACCGATGCGCACCGGCTTACCGCCGATGGTGAGCTCCACGGCCACCTCCTTCTCCCGCGTGTCGCTGGTGATGATGGCGGAGGCGACATCGTGCCCCTTCTCGGCAGACAGATTCGTGCAGAGCTCGGGCAGGCGCGGCTC
>CAMEZO010000038.1 GCA_945947905.1 uncultured bacterium | reverse complement strand
AACCGCCACCCCGCAGCCAACGCCTGCCGAGCAGCCGGCACCCGCAGCCGATGTGGCCCCCACGCCGTTGAACTGCCTGCTCTCCGTGCGCTGCGTGTATCACTCCTACAACCTCATACGCCCCTGGGAGCTGGACGAAGGGGATGAATCGACCTGCTGCGGCGTGTATCTGGGCAAGGGAATGGTGCTGGTGCCGTCACGGGACATGGCCAACGCCACCTATGTGGAACTGAGCCGCACGGACGGCAGCACACCCGTGCCCGCACGCGTTGCCTACTGCGACCTCGGCCTCGGCTTGGCGCTTCTCACCCCGGTGCACGATGCGGACGCATCCCTCTTTGCGAACATGCAGCCCCTGCCCGTGGGCGAGCCGCAATCCGTGGGCGACTCCGCCGAGATGTGGGGCACCATCAACGGCGTCACCCCGCAGAAAGTGAGCGCCGTTGCGGAGTCCGCCGCCGCCAAGGGCAGCAGCTTGACCTTGGTGTGCAAGCTGGCCCACATTCCGTCCTTCGATGAGCGGCGCGGTGCCCCCATGGTGAAGGAGGGGAAGCTGGTCGGCATAGCGGCCTTCCGCCGGGACGAGCAGACGATCGAGAGCGTGAACGCCGATCTCATTCGCCGCTTCCTGGAGGCCGCGCCCGTCGGCAGCGGGGTGGTGAATTCCGTGCCCGTCCTCGGGGTAGAGCTCAGCCCGCTCACGGATCCCGTCTTCCGCAAATACCTCAAGATAGGGAAAGAGCAGGGGGGCATGTACGTCAACAAGGTGCTTTCCGGCAGCGCGGCAGAGCAGGCCGGTATTGCCGCCGGCGATGTGCTGACGGCGGTGGAAGACCAGCCCATCGATGTGATGGGCAACTGCAGCTTCCCCCGGTACGGCACCTTGGCTGCGGGAGATTGCTGCCGCTGGCTGAAGAAGCCCGGCGAGATGCTCACCCTGACCGTCAGCCGCGACGGCGTGGCGCGCGAGGTGCAGGTGCCCCTGAACCGCGATGCCATCGACAAAGCCCTGCTGCGGGAGATGAAGCCCGGCAGCCGCCCGACGTACATCGTCTGGGGCGGACTGGTGTTTCAGCCGATTACCCGCGACCTCTACGACGAGGTGATGCGGGTAGCCGGGGCGCCGCTGTCCTTCCTCCGCCTCGTTAAGGAAGAGCAGAAGCTGCGTGAGGCCGGGGTGACGGAGCCCGTGGCCATCACCATGATCGTGCCCACCCCGGCCACGCTGTCCTACGAGTCCCTGCAGTGCAACATCGTCCGCGAGGTGAACGGCAAGCCCGTCCGCAATTTTGCGGAGTTCAAGGCCCTGCTCGACGAGCCGACGGAGTCCGACATCGTGAGCTTCACCATCTCCTCCGCACCCTACACCATCTACATGAGCCGCAAGCTCGCCGCGGTGGCCGATGAAGCCATCCGCCGCAGTGCCATCCCGGTGCTGCGCTCCGATGAAGCGGCCCCGCAGCCCTGAACCCGTCGAGCGGCAGGTCGGGAAGCCCCTTTGCGGGACTTCTCGGCCTGCTGACTCATTCCATGCTTGACATCATGCCCGCATTTGCTATACTGCGGGCATTCCTGCTTTATTTACAATGAAAAATTTGCTTTCCATCGAACAGTTGACTGCGGATGAAATCCGGGGCTTGCTTGCCTTGGGGCACCGGCTCAAGGCAGAGCGCGGGCACCACACGCATACCCCGCTGCAAGGCCAAACATGGGGCCTCATTTTCTCCAAGTCCTCCACCCGCACCCGCGTTTCCTTTGAGGTGGGCGTGGCAGAACTCGGTGGTCGCCCGATGTTCCTCTCCACCCGCGACATTCAGCTGGGCCGCGGCGAGCCCATCAAGGACACGGCCCGCGTGCTCGGTCGCATGATTCACGGGGCCATCATCCGCACCTACGCGCAGCAGGATGTGGTGGACTTTGCGGACTACTCCGGACTCCCCACCATCAACGCGCTGACGGATCTGGAGCACCCCTGCCAGATTTTGGCGGATCTGCTCACGCTGGAGGAGAAGTACGGGGTGGGGGCTTGGAAGGACATGAAGATCTCCTTCCTCGGCGATGTGGATAACAACATGGGCCGCTCGTGGATGTGGGCCGCCAAGCGCCTCGGCTTCACCCTGGCACTCGCCGGGCCGGGGCAGGCACTGCCCAAGCCGGAGACCCTCGCCGCGCTGGATTGCCCGAATATTATCTGCACCACGGATGCCGCCGAGGCTGTGCGGGATTGCACCGTTATCAACACCGATACCTGGATTTCCATGGGGCAGGAGGCCGAGAAGGGCACCAAGGAAAAGGCCTTCTTCCCCTATCAGGTGAACGCCGAGCTGCTGCGTGTAGCCGCGCCCGGTCACAGTGTGTTCCACTGCCTGCCCGCCTACCGAGGCTATGAGATTACGGATGAGGTGCTGGAGGCCCACGCTCCCGTCATCTTCACGGAGGCGGAGAACCGCTTGCATGCTCAAAAGGCCGTGCTTTACACACTGGCAACCGATCGCTGAGCCATGGGATACAACGAACGTATCGAGGAGCTGCTCGATGACATGTCCGTCTTTATGGACTGGACGGAGAAGTACGAGTATATTATTTCTCTGGGGCGTCAGCTCCCCCCCATGCCGGAGAAATTCCGCAAGAAGGACCACCTCATCAAGGGCTGCCAGAGCCGCGTATGGGTCGGCACGGTGCTGCAGGAGGGCAAGCTGATGATTTATGCGGACAGCGATTCGCTGATCACCAAGGGGCTCATCGCGCTCTTCATCCGCCTGCTCTCCGGGCTCACGCCGCAGGAGATCGAGGAGGCGGACCTCTCGCGCATCAATGACTGCGGCCTGCGGGAGCACCTGGCCTCCACCCGCGCGAATGCGCTCACGACCATGGAGGAGACCATCCGCCAAGCTGCCGCCGCTGCACGATGAGCTTCCCGCTGCAGCAGACCCTCGCCGCGCGCCGGGCGCAGTTGCCCCCCGGCACGGATGCCTTCCGCCTGCTGGACGGCACGCTGTGGCCGGGTGTCTTTGTGGATGTGCTGGCGGATCGCTTCTTGGTGTCCCTGCGGGATACGGAGCTGCCGCAGGCCCTGCGCCGTGAGCTGGAGTCCACGGGGGCGCCCGTCTACCTCAAGAAGCTCTCGCAGGGCGACAAACGCCCGCCGCAGCAGATAGCGGGGCCGGAGCTGCCGCCGCGTTTCTGTATCTCGGAGAATGGGCTGCGCTTTATGATGGACATGAGCACGGGCTATTCTCAGGGGATTTTCTTGGATCAGCGAGACAACCGCGCCCGCCTGCGCAGCCTCTGCAGGCCCGGCATGACCGTGCTGAACACCTTTGCCTACACGGGGGCTTTCTCCGTGTACGCCGCTGCGGCGGGGGCCACGACCACGACGCTGGACCTGGCGCAGCCCTGCCTGGATTGGTGCCGCGAGAACATGCAGCTGAACGGCATCGACCCGGCGGAGCATTTCTTCTGCAAGGGGGATGCTCTCTCGTGGATGGGGCGTTTTGCGCGCAAGGAGTACCGCTTCGACATCATCGTGCTCGACCCGCCCACCTTCTCGCGCGATGAGAAGGGGAACGTGTGGAAGGCGGAGCGGCATTACGATCGCTTGGTCGCCTTGGCTGCCGCCTGCCTCAAGCCGCAGGGCTGCCTGCTTTGCACCACGAATTGCCGCCGTCTCACGCCCGAGGCCTTCCGCAGCATGGTCGCGGCGGGCATCCCGGGGGCGCGTTTGCGCTCGGCTTCCATGCCTTTTGACTTCGACGGGGAGCCTTACCTGAAAATTCTTTGGACGGAGCGCTAGAGGGGGGGATGGGATAAGCCGCTTCCCTTGTGTTTGTGTGTTGATAGATGAGGCGGGACACAATATGCGGCATAGCTTTTTCGCCCGTTCGACAAGATATGCCGATTTGATTCTTTGAACAAAAGATCAAAAAAAGGAAAATGGACTTGCAAAACGTGAGAAAAGAAGGTAGAATAGCGCGCGCTGCACGTCTGTGCGGGCCTTAAAATAAATCGAAATATGTAAAACCTCTCTTCATTTCCACCGTCATGATCGAAATCATCAAGCGCAACGGAAAACGCGAACGCTTTGAGTCCTACAAGATTCAGCAGGCCATCGAAAAGGCGTTCCATGCCTCCCAGGAGGAGTATAATCCCATGGTCTACGCCAACGTACTGGATGCCCTGAAGCACGAGGACTATGTGCCGGTGGAGAAGGTGCAGGACACGATCGAGCGCGAGCTGATGCGTGAGGGGGCTTTCGATACGGCTCGCAACTTCATCAAGTACCGCTTCCTGCACAAGATTCAGCGCGAGCAGATAGGCGGCCTGTACCAAGGTAACACTTGGGTTGACTGCAAGCAGACGATTGAGGAATACATCGGTAATACGGACTGGCGCATCAAGGCGAACTCCAATACCACCTATTCCAATGCGGGTTTGGTCAATAATACAGCCGGAAAGGTGATTGCTAACTACTGGCTTGATCAAGTGTACACCCCGGAGGAGGGCGCGGCCCACCGCAACGGTGACTACCATATTCACGACCTGGACTGCCTGACGGGCTACTGCGCCGGCTGGAGCCTGCGCGCTCTGCTCAATGAGGGCTTCAACGGCGTGCGCAGCCGCGTGAACAGCCGTCCGCCGCGCCATTTCCGCGAGGCTCTCGGCCAGATGGCCAACTTCCTCGGCATCCTGCAGAGCGAGTGGGCAGGGGCCCAGGCGTTCAGCTCTTTCGATACTTACCTCTCTCCCTATCTCTTCCGCGACCGCCTGCCGTATGAGGAGGTCAAGAAGGCGCTGCGCAGTTTCGTTTATAACCTGAATGTTCCTTCCCGCTGGGGGCAGTCTCCCTTCACGAACGTGACGATTGACTGGACGGTGCCGCGCGACTTGCGGGACCAGTACCCCATGTCCGGCAACCGTCACTTCTTCGAGGACATGAACGATGAGGCCCTGCTGGCCGTGGCCAAGGAGCGCGGGGCAGAGACGCTCACGGACCTCACCTACAAGCATTTCCAGCCGGAAATGAAGGTGATTCAGCGTGCCTTCTACGAGGTGCTGACGGAGGGCGACAGCACGGGGCAGCCCTTTACTTTCCCCATCCCGACCGTCAACATCACGGAGGATTTCGACTGGGAGGACGAGAATGTGCCGCTCCTCTTCGAGAACGCCGCCAAGATCGGCTCTTCCTACTTCCAGAACTTCATCGGTTCGCAGTATAAGTATGACGAGAACGGCAACAAGGTCATTGATGAAGAAGCCTACAAGCCGGATGCGGTGCGCTCCATGTGCTGCCGCCTGCAGCTGGACCTGCGTGAGCTGCTCAAGCGCGGCGGCGGTCTCTTCGGTTCTGCGGAGATGACGGGGTCCATCGGTGTGGTCACCATCAATATGGCTCGCCTCGGTTATCTTTACAAGGGTAACAAGAAGCTGCTGTTCTCCAAGCTGGCCGAGCTCATGGACCTGGCGAAGGATACGCTGGAGAAGAAGCGTGTCTTCATTAACATGCTGTACGATCGCGGCCTGTACCCCTACACGAAGCGCTATCTGCCGCATCTGCGCAACCATTTCTCCACCATCGGCCTCAACGGTGTCAACGAGATGCTCCGCAATTTCTCCGGCGATACCATGAACACCGCGACGGAGGAGGGCATCGCCTTCGCGGAGGAGGTGCTGCACTTCATGCGCGAGCGTATCCGCGGCTATCAGGAGCAGACGGGTAACCTGTATAACCTGGAGGCGACTCCGGCGGAGGGTACCACGCACCGCTTTGCCCGCGAGGATGCCAAGCGCTTCCCGGATATCATCCAGTCCGGCTCGCCCGGTCATCGCTACTACACGAACAGCTCGCAGTTGCCGGTGTCTTACACGCATGACCTCTTCAAGGCGCTTAAGATGCAGGACAAGTTGCAGTGCTGCTACACGGGCGGTACGGTGTTCCACATGTATATGAACGAGGCGATCTCCTCCCCGGAGTCCTGCCGCGACATCGTGCGCAAGGTGCTCACCAACTTCAAGATGCCCTACATCACCGTCACGCCGCTCTTCTCGGTGTGCGAGAAGCACGGTTACCTGAAGGGCCGCCACGATTACTGCCCCATCTGCGACGAGGAGCTCATTCAGCGCGTCCGCATGGAGGAGCAGCCGGAGCTGCCGCTTAACCTCTGATCTTTTCCCCATAACATCCTAAACAACCATGAATACACCTGACATCAAGCCGGTCGTCAAGACCGATGAGCAGATCCTCGCGGAGCACGCCGAGGAGCGTACCAAGTGCACCGTCTACACCCGTGTGATGGGTTACCACCGCCCGGTGGAGACCTTCAACGCCGGTAAGCAGGGTGAGTTCGAGGAGCGCGAGCACTTCGAGGAGCCCTGTGGCTGCGGGTGCGATCGTATCCTCCGCTGATGCTGCATCCCCAAGACATCACGCCGCTGACCTTCCTGGATTATCCCGGGAAGGCAGCGTGCATTTTTTGGTATACCCGTTGCAACCTGCGCTGCCCGTACTGCTACAACCCGGACCTGGTGCTGGGCCACGGGGGGAGGGAGAACGAGTTTGCTTTCCTCGAGGAGCGGCGGGACTTTCTGGATGCTGTCGTGCTCTCCGGCGGGGAGTGCACGCTGAATCCGGATATCGAGGAGCTCTGCGAGCGCATTCACGCGCTGGGTTACCTCATCAAGGTGGATACCAACGGCAGCAATCCGCAGGTGTTGGAGCGTCTGCTGAGCCGGGGACTCGTGGATTACGTGGCTCTGGATAACAAGATGCCGAGCGCGCGTACCTGGAAGCTGCCGAGCGGGGAGAAGTTGTTTGATACCTTCTGCCGCTGTGTTGCCCTCCTTCAGGCTTCCGGTATCCGTTACGAGGTGCGCACCACCGTGCACCCCGCCTTGCTGGATGAGGCGGACATTCTCTGCATGATCCGTGAGGCAAGGGCCTTGGGTTACGCAGGAACCTATGGCCTGCAATTTTTCTTCAACAGCGGCCACACGCTCGGCAATCTGGAGCCGCCGACTCGCCGCTATGACCGCCGCTTGCTCGATAAGCACTCCCCGCTCCGAATCGAGTACCGCAATTTTCCGGAGGACCGTTTCAAGTATTGATAAAGTATGATCATCGAATCTTTTGATAATATCGCCCCGCAGATCGACCCCTCCGCCTTTGTCGCGCGCGGGGCTGCTCTGGTGGGCGATCTGACCCTGGGGCCGCACAGCTCCGTGTGGTACAACGCGACGCTTCGTGCGGATTTAGCTGCTATCCGCATCGGGGCTTACAGCAATGTGCAGGATAATGCCTGCATTCATGTGGAGACCGGCGGGGCCTGCACGGTGGGGGCACATGTCACCATCGGTCACTGCGCCACGCTGCACGCCTGCACGGTGGAGGATGACGTGCTCATCGGCATGGGGGCCATCGTGCTGGACGGGGCGGTAATCGGGCGCGGTTCGATCGTGGGGGCGCACGCGCTGGTGACGAAAAACACGCAGGTGCCGCCGTTCTCGCTGGTGCTGGGCTCGCCCGCGAAGGTCGTGCGGACGCTCCCGGAGTCCGTGGCGCAGGATAATCACCGCCACGCGGAGGAGTACGCCGAGCTGGCGGCTCGCTATGCAGCCCGTTGATGAAACAGATTTGATATGAGCATGAAAACCATAGGCGTTGATTTCGGCGGTACCACCATCAAAATAGGTGTTACCCGGGGAGTGGAAATTTGCGAGCGGGCGGAGCCTCTGCCCACGCCGTCCTACGGCAGCCCGGCGGAGATTATGGATGCTATGTGCGCCACCATTCGCGGCTTGATGGAGCACCATCCGGAGGTGCAGGGCATCGGTTTGGGGATGCCGGGTTGGGTGGATTTCGGGCGCGGTGTCCTTTATCAGTTGACCAATGTGCCGGTATGGAATAAGCCGGAGCCCGTGCGGGAGGTGCTCACGGAGCGGCTCGGCTTGCCCGTGGTGCTGGATAACGATGCTAAATGTATGGCTTATGCCGAGTGGAAGGAGGGCGCGGGGCGCGGCTACGAGAATCTCCACTGCATCACCCTCGGTACCGGGGTGGGCGGGGCCTTGATTATCAATAACCGCATGGTGCGGGGACGCCGTATTTCCGCTGCGGAAATCGGCCAGACCAGTATCTGCTTCGATGGCAGAGTGGGGCCTTTCGGTAACCGCGGCGCGCTGGAGGAGTATATCGGTAACAACGAGGTGGCAGCCGATGCTGCGGCTCTGTACGCCGCCGCCGGTACCCCGAAATCCCCGGAGGAGTGTACCCCGCTTCTGCTGGAGCGCGCCGCGAGGGCAGGGGACCCCATCGCACAGAAAATCTACCGTGACTTCGCGGAGAAACTGGCCTGCCATATCATGAATATCATGTATACCGTCGTGCCGGATGCCTTCATCATCGGCGGCGGTATCGCCAAGGCCGGGGACCTCCTGTTCACCCCGCTCCGTGACTTCCTGAAGCGTCAGCTCTTCCCCGTCCACTATGAGGATCTGCGCCTCCTCCCCGCGCATTTCGGGGCCTCTTCCGGCCTCATCGGTGCCGGTCTCATGGCCCGGGATTACGTGCTGGGCGAGCTTTGAGAATTCTCGCTTTTTCCTAAGGCGCAGTTCGCTCTTGCCAAGCGGGAGCGGATGCGGTATGATTGTGCACATGCCGATTTATGTTACCGTTTGTACGGCGGCCCTGGTGGGGTCGTATGTATTCTGCCTGCTGCTGTTTGCAGGCGGGATGATGCGGTGGAGCCCCCTGCAGGGAGAGTCCGCGCGGAGCTTCCCCGGAATATGGGAGGGGGCGGGAATCCTCCTCTTCACGGCTCTGCTTTTTGTGCTGCCGTCCCTCATGAGGCAGGAGGGAGCCGGGGCGGATACCATCACCCCCGCGATGGTGCTGGCCCAGGCTGCGCTGTATCTGCCGCTCGTTATTTTATACGCTTTTCGCACGCGGAACGACGGAAGGTCGGTGTACGACCTCGGGCGTTGGGTCGCTTTCTGCGTCCTGAGCCTGCTGGCCGTGAGGGGGGTATCCGTCCTTATGGAGACCTGCGGGGTCATGCGTTGGCTGGTGGAGGAGACCGGGTGCCCCGTGATGCAGGATGTCGTTACGTTGGCGCGTGAGTCGCTGCGAACCGCGCCGCTGTGGACGGTGTGCATGACGGTGCTGGTGGCCCCCGTGGGCGAGGAGGTGATCTTCCGCGGCTTTCTGTACCGCACCCTGAAGAAGGGGAGCAGCCCCCTGCCGGCGATGCTGGCTGTCGGTTTGTTTTTCGGGGCCGTGCACATGTCCCTGCTTCAGTTGCCGTTGCTGGTGTTGTTAGGCGTGTTGCTCTGCGCGGCCTACGAATACAGTAAGAGTATTTTGCTGCCCATCTGCCTGCACATGATGTTCAATGGGCTGAATATATTACAACTCTGGATACTTAACCTTGATTGATACGCCATGGAAACGCCGCTGTGTCTTTTGGGGGAGGACGCCCTGCTGGCCCGCCTGCTGCGCGGATTGCCGGCCAATGAGGAGCTGTTAACCGGCCCGGGGGATGATTGTGCCGTGGTGGCCTGCAATGAGCAGTACGATATGCTGCTGAAGACGGATGTGGTGGTGGAGGCGGTGCACTTTGACCGCGATACGCCGCCGGATCTCATCGGTCGCAAGGCCTTGGCTCGCTGTATATCCGATGTGGCGGCCATGGGCGGGTTGCCGAAACACGCTCTGGTAACCGTGCTGGTGCACCGTGATCGCACGGTGGAGTGGGTGGAGGGTGTGTACGCCGGGCTCAACCGATTGGCCGCTGAATACGGCGTCTCCGTGGCGGGGGGGGAGACCTCTTCTCTGCCGGTGGATGCCGCGGTGCTGAACGTGGCTCTCGTCGGCACGGTGGAGCGGGGGCAGGCCGTGCTGCGCAGCGGAGCAAGGCCGGGAGATTTGATATGCGTGACGGGTACACTGGGCGGTTCCTACCCCGGGGAGGGGCACCTGCGTTTCATCCCTCGTGTGGAGGTCGCCCGCCGCTTGCTGGCGGAGGGGCTGCGCCCGTCCGCGATGATGGACCTCTCCGACGGCCTGGGCACGGACCTCCCGCGCCTGGCTGCCGCCTCGCACTGCGGTTTCGAGGTAGACCCGGCATCACTCCCCTGTTCACCGGGCTGCACGACCCAACAAGCCATTTCTGACGGCGAGGACTACGAGCTGCTCATGACCTTCCCGCCCGCACTCTTCGCCCGCGCCCGCTCCCTGAACCTCGGCATTCCCCTCACCCCCATCGGCCGCATCACGCCGGAAGGCACTCACGGCCTCACCCCCGGTTGGCAACACTTCACCCGCTGAAGCCCCCTTTCTTTCGGCGCTCCTGCAGGTGGGTCCTCGTGGCTTCGGACATAGGGATCGAGCGCCGGTTATGCCTCTTTCGCTGCTGGCGCTGGTTGGACTGGCGGCACGGAGGCGGCGCAGGATGGCCTGAGCAAGCTCTGTTTTTTCGGTAAATGTAAGGGGCCTCCGTTCGAGATGAGCGGGGGCCTTTCGGTGTTGCGGAGGGGAGGCGGTTGTTTGTCTCACTCGTGTTCGGCGGCGGTGAGGGCTGGTGCGGCCGAGTAGGGGATGGTGCGGAGTCGGTAAAGGAGGAGGTCCAGCAGGCGGGTGGCGAAGTCGCTGTCTTTGTTGTTGTAGAAATCCAGGAGCTTCACGATGTCATCCAGGCGGTTGGAGCCCGTCAGGATGTAATCGTTCAGGTAGTTATCCACCTCGCGCTTGAGGGTCAGTCGAATATTTTCATCATCGCTGTTAGCCATTGCATCGGCCACGCGAACATTCTTAGCCATGGCCGGGGAGAGGCGTTCCAGGATGGAGCGGACGTTATCCTCATCCTTCCACTGAATGTTACCGAAGAGGTCGTGGAACTGCGAGAGAATGTCCGAGAGCGGGCGCATTTCCGGCTCCGGTACGCCGCCGCCGGGGATGGGTGCCGGCGGCTTCATTTCCCCGTCCTCATCCGCCGGGGAGATGCGAATGGTGCGGCCCACCTCGGCCCGGTAGCTCTCCGGCTCCACGGCAGCCGTGATCCGGTCATCCTCCCCCCGCTCGATGCTCGGCAGCTTGCGGAGCAGCAGGCGCAGGAAGCAGCTCAGCTTCTCCCACTCCGCATTGGTATAGGGGAGCACGGATGACAGGAAGTCATAATAGCGCAGAAAACAACGCGCCTCGCTCTTGAAACGGATCTGCTCGTCCTGCTCCAGCTCGCTGAAGCGCGCGCAGCAGACCTGCATCACCGTATCGACCTTCCCGATACCCGCGGGGTCGGTCAGGTAGCAGAGCACGGCCCGCGCCGCCTCGTCCTCGCGGTACACACCGGCCTCATCCAGCACCGCCTTCAAGTCATGCAGGCGGTTGGCATCGCAATCCCCGGAGAGCACGGTTGTCTTGTAATAAGGCTCAAAATCCGCGCGGATGCTGTCCTCATCGTTGTAGAAATCCAGCACAAAAGTCTTGGTCTTATCAGCGCGGGCGCGGTTCAGGCGGGAGAGCGTCTGCACCGTCTTCACCCCGGAGAGCTTCTTGTCCACATACATGGTCTGCATCAGCGGCTCGTCATAGCCCGTCTGGAACTTATCCGCCACCACCAGGATGCGGTAGGGGTCCTTCTGTATCTTCTCCTCGATCTGCGCGGAGGGAAACCCGTTCAGGCGAGCCTCGTCCCACTTCTCACCGTCCGCCTCCTTCTCCCCGGAGAAGGCGATTATAGCGCGGAAGCTGCTCCCCTGCCGCTTCAGCTCAGCCTCGATAGCGCGGAAGTAATCAATGGCCCGCACGATACCGTCGCAAACGACCATGGCGCGCGCCTGCCCGGCGATTTGCCTGCTGCCGTGCTTGAGAAAGTGCTCCACCATGATGGACGCCTTCTCCCGGATAGCAGCGGGATTGCTCTCCGCCAGCTTCTTGAGCCGCCCCTGTGCCTTCTTGGCGTCATACTCCTCCGCCTCGTCCTCACCGGCCTTGGCCCGCAGGCGGAAGTAACTGCGGATGGGGGTGTAATGCGCCAGCACATCCAGAATAAAGCCCTCCTGGATCGCCTGCTTCATGCTGTAGTGGTGGAAGGGGCGGAACGCGCCCTCCGCGGTGCGCTGCCCGAACATGCGCAGGGTCTTGACCTTCGGCGTGGCGGTAAAGGCAAAGTACCCCGCATGCGGCACCAAGCGGCGCAGCTCCGCACTGCGGCGGGCCAGCACATCCAGCAGCTCCTCGTCCTCTTCCGCTTCCTCCGTCTCTGCCTGCCCCGCCAAGCCCAGCACCCTGTTGAGCGCGGCGGTATTCGTGCCGCCCTGCGAGGAGTGCGCCTCATCGATGATGATGGCGAAGCGCTTGCTCGGCATTTCCTGCATCTGCCGGAGCACCACGGGGAACTTCTGGATGGTGGAGATGATGACGCGCGCCGCCGAGCCGTCCGCCAGGGCCTCGCCCAGCTCGCTCCCCCTGTCGGCGTGCAGAATGGTACCCTTCATCGCGCAGAACCTGCGGATGTTGCCGCTCAACTGCTTGTCCAGGTTGCGGCGATCCGTCACCACCACCACGGCATCGAAGGCATGGACCCCGCCCCGGCAGCGCGTGTTGGTAAGCTGCAGGGCCAGCCAGGTGATGGTGTTGCTCTTGCCGCTGCCCGCGCTGTGTTGGATGAGGTAGCGCACGCCGGCCCCTTTGTCCCGCACATCGGCCAGCAGGCGGCGCACGGCGTCCAGCTGGTGGTAGCGGGGGAAGATGTCAACGTTGCGCTGCCTGCCGTCCTTTTTATCCGTCAACCGGCAGGCATAGTGCTCGATGATGTCGCAGAGGCTCTCCTTCTGCAGCACCTCCTCCCACAGGTAGGCGGAGGCGAAGCCGGCGGGGTTCACGGGGTTGCCGGCGGATCCGTCCTCTTTGCCCCGGTTGAAGGGCAGGAAGCGGCTCGCCTTGCCGCGCAACATGCTGCACATGGCTACCTCATAGGTATCCACCGCAAAATGCACCGCGCAGCGCCCCGGCACCAGCAGCGGTTCCTTGGGGTCGCGGTCATTCTGATACTGCCTGACGGCATCCTGCACGTTCTGCCGGGTGTACTCGTTCTTCAGCTCGATGGTCACCACCGGGATGCCGTTGATGTACAGGCCCATGTCCAGGATGCCGGGGTCCTGCACATGCGGTTGGGAGTAGGCCAACTGGCGGATAACCCCGAAGCGGTTCTGCGCATGCCGAGCCTTGGCCGTCTCGTTGTCGTCATCCGGCAGGGCGTAGTACAGGCGTATGTTATTGCATTGCTCATGGCAGATGCCGCTGCGCAGCACGTCGATCACCCCGCGCCGCTTCAGCTCGCTGCTCAGGCGGTCCAGAAATCGCTGCCACGCCGCCGCTTCGTGCAGGCGCAGTTTGTTGCAGACGGCCTTCTGCGTCTCTCGCAGAAACTCCAGCAGCATGGAGGGATCCAGCGCGTGCACCTTGTCATAGGTGTCGTTGCTGCGCTTCTCGTAGCCGCCCGCCAGCAGCGCATCCTCGATGCACTGCTCCAGGTCTTTCTCTTTCATCTCGGCTGTCTGTGCTTCCATGGCTGTTTTTTCGGGTTGTTGAGGAGGGGATAGGGGGAATGGTGTGCTTATGCTCTTTCGCGGATGTCGATCTTGCCCGTGACCACATGCGCAATGGCGGAGGCTTTGAGTTCCTTGAGTTTCTCGACAATCTGCCCGTGCCGAGAAATCAGCTCGTCAATCGCTGCGCACTTTTTGTCCAGATAGGCTGCTATTTCCTGCTGCTCGGAGAGAGGGGGAAAAGTAAGAATACATTTTTTTACCTGCGCAACGGTAATTTGAGGTATTGCCGACCCCTCGTATCTAAACCACTCAGACTGAAAACCAATACAGCAGAAATATAGATACCTTGAATCGATGTCGTGGATATCTTGCGCACAGATGGTTGTTTGGGTGCAAGTCGCAACAGATTCTTTAATTTGAGTCACGTAACCAATGGAATTACCTCGTGCTGGAATGACTATATCATTTTTATGAAGTAAAACCGATGTTTCTTTAACATATCCAAATATAGAATCATCCCTTGTTGCACTGTACACAGGAATTCCATTTTCCGAGGTATCTGTGGCTAAAATAGTTGCTCCCATTCGTAGAGATGTAAATCTCTTGAATCTGGCTTTTTCCCAATGCTCCGGGATTTCCCCGAGCCAGGGGATGCCGCTGTCCTTCATGGGGACATCGGGCTGGAGGCCCTTGGTGACGGCCTTGGCAATGAGGGCTTGCTTAAGCTCTCTCAGTCGCTCGATGATGGCCTGCCGCCGGCGCACCATCTCGTCTATCTCCCCGCACTTCTTGTCCAGGTAGGAGGCAATGGCGGCCTGCTCGGAGAGAGGGGGGACCGGCAAATATGAGGAGCTGATGTCAGAATAACGAGTGGTCCATAAATCAGCGACAATTCCGTGCCCCTTCTGATAGAACTCTTCTTGGAAAGGCACACTGCGCAACAAGTGATGTAGAAAGGAGCGGTCCCATCCCTCCATTGGAATGAGAACATGATTGATGAGAGAAACGGAGCCTGTATACGCCGAAATTCCCGATGAGCCTTTTCTGTCCGAGCGACTGTTGATAACAAAATCACCTTCGCGGACCAATTTTCGATTATCACCGTTATCCGTCTTTGCGACTTTTTCAAGTTGGGGAAGAATTCCCTGCTTTGTAACAGAAATAGGCGGATACTCTTTGTCGCTGACTTTGGTTTTTCTTTCCCTGAAGGTGTTTGCGATACGCTGAATCTCCCAATGCTCCGGTATTTCCCCGAGCCAGGGGACGCCGCTGTGTTTGTAAGCCGAATAGGATTTCATGGTGCGGGTCACTCCTTGCCGATGAGGTCATTGAGGATGGCGTTGCAGTCGGCATCCAGCTCACGGATGTCGGCGACGATCTCTGCGACGGAGCGCAGGGGCGCGGGCTTGTAGAAGAAGCGGTTGAATGATACCTCGTAGCCAATCTTGCCGATGGGGTCCGGCACGAAGGAATCCGGGGCATAGGGGAGCACCTCGCGCTGCAGGAAGGCATCCACGGTCTCCGTGAGCGGTATCTGCTCGGTTTCGCGCAGCTCGGGATCCGGGATGGGCAAGCCCGACTTGTCCTTACCGAAGACGGGAGCCTGCGGCGAGCGAACACCGAGGACCTTGGCAAGATCATCGGAAGCCTTCTTGGTGAGGCGGATGCCGCGGAGCGCCGCCTGCAAGTCCGCCCAGGGCAGGGTCCCGGCGGGCAGCTTCTCCAGCGCGGTGAGGATGTCCGCGCGCTGCTTCTCCGGCAAGCGCTCTCGGAGCTGCGCGAGGCGCTCCGGGGAGAGCTCCGCCAGCAGCCGCAGCGGGCGCTCCACCACGATACTGCGGTAGCCCAGCTCCTCATTCCGCAGCACCACGGAGCAGTCCGTGTTGCGAGGGTTCAGGATGAGATCCAGCACGCGGGCGCGGTCCTCCGGTCCCATCTCGCAGTTGCGCTCGCCCAGGTTCTTGCGCAGCGGACGGCACCAAGCGGAGGCATCGATGAGCTGCACGCGCCCGCGCATGGACTCCTTCTTGCGGTTGGTGAGCAGCCAGATGTAGGTGGCGATGCCCGTGTTGTAGAAAATCTTCTCCGGCAGTTGGATGATAGCCTCCACTAGGTCATTCTCGAACAAATAGCGGCGCGCGTTGCTCTCCCCTTGCCCCGCATTGCCGGTGAAGAGGCTCGACCCGTTGTGCACCTGTGCCATGCGGCTGCCCGCCTCATCGTGCTTCATCTTGGCCACCATGTTGAGCAGGAAGAGCAACTGCCCGTCCCCCGTGTCCGGCAGCATGGCGTAATCCGCCTCGTTATCATAGCCGGGTTTCACGAAGCGATCATCGGTGATGTCCTTCTTGTCCTTGGTCTCCTTGGGCGTCATGCGCCTGACCTCCGCGCCCCAGCTCTTGCCGTAGGGCGGGTTGCTCATCATGAAGTTGAAGGAACGGTTGTAATAGGCATCCGCTGAGAGGGTGGAGGCGCAGGCGATGTTGAACTCATTGTCCTTCCGCCCTTTGATGAGGGCGTCCGCCTTGGCGATGGCGTAGGTCTCCGGGTTGATCTCCTGGCCGAAGAGGTGGAGACTGAGGCGCAGATGCCGCTCGTCGGCGAGCTGCCGGAGCCTGTCCTCCCCCACGGTGAGCATGCCGCCGGTACCGCAGGCCCCGTCGTAGAGGGTGTAGGTGCCGTGCCGGAGCTGATCGGCAATGGGCTCGAAGATGATGTCCGCCATCAGGGTGACGATGTCCCGCGGGGTGAAGTGCTCACCGGCTTCCTCATTGTTTTCTTCGTTGAAGCGGCGCAGAAGCTCCTCGAACACCGTACCCATGGCGTGGTTATCCAGCCCCGGGATGCAGCCGCCCCGTCCGTCCGGCTTGGGCTCGGGACTCAGGTTGAGGGTGGGGGAAAGGTACTTGGCGAGCAGGGGGGTGAGGATTTCCGCGCGCGGGGTGCCGTTGTCGTCCTCCACTCCGCGCACGTCCATGAGCTTGGGGAAGGTCACGTTGTAGAAGTCGAAGCGCGTGAGGATTTCCTGCACATCGGAGGAGAAGCCCTTGAGGTACTCCATGAAGTTGGCCTCCAACTGCTCGAGGGTGGAGGCGCGGGTCAAATCCGCCATGGTGTAGGGGGAGGTATTGTAGAACCCGCAGCCGGCAACACTGCAGAGCAGGCGCTTGAGGGCCTCCCCCTGCAGCGCACGGCCCGTCTCGCTGTGCGCCATCTCCAGCACGGCCTTCTTGGTAGGCTCCAATACGGCATCCAGCCGCCGCAGTACCGTCATCGG
Organism: uncultured bacterium; assembly: GCA_945947905.1. Taxonomy (GTDB): domain Bacteria; phylum Verrucomicrobiota; class Verrucomicrobiia; order Verrucomicrobiales; family Akkermansiaceae; genus Akkermansia. The sequence goes on along the minus strand of CAMEZO010000038.1, from coordinate 1,036 downwards.
CAGAATTACATCGCGGTACTTGCCGCGCACAAAGCGATCCCGCAGTACATCATTGGCTATGCCCCATATGTACGAGACGATAGCGTTGTGGTCAAAAGAAGGAGCGTTTTCCGGTACCATGGCTGCATCACATCACACGGCAAGCCCCGGCGGCGGAAAAAGCCGTCGACAGGTCGCCATTATATCACACGGGAGATTCTATGCACTAGCTATGCAGATTACTTCATAACTCATTGAAGTCAAGTGCTTTAAAGGTTTTTGCAGCCTCTGCTGTGGCCCATTGAGAGTGGCCCTGTTTTCAAGTAAAATACCTGTAAATACGCAGACAAATCAACTTTTCTCAATTTTGAGCTTGACATCTGCATAGCTAGTGCATAAGGACAATGAAGAACGACAGAAAGACAGCGCAGGTGCTGCTCCGGCAGCAGAAGGTAGGGGCCACGGAAGCGGCTCGCTTGGTACTCGAGGCCGTCGAGGGCCTGGGGGAAATGTGTGCCGAGTTGACAGGCGCGGGGCTGATGAACCTGCTGCGGCAGGTGATTCGGGAGGGCGTGGCGGCGGTGAAGGCACAGGCGGAGACCGTGAGTTTTGAGGAGGCGGCTTGGGCCAGTGTTCGGGCGCGTGAGGGGCGGAGGCCGAGCACCAAGCAGGACCTGCGGCATTTCGTGCGGCGCATGTTACGAGTGCCCGGAGTAGCGAGTCGGCCCCTGCGGGCGATGACGACCCGCGAATGCCGATCCCTGCTGGAGACCGCCTTCGGCGCCAGCAAGCACAGTTACCGAAAAGCACGCGCGATTCTGCACAGTATCTTCGCCTACGGATATCGGCAGGAATGGTGCGGCGAGAATCCTGTGAACCGTATCGAGTCCCCGAGCATTCAGGAGAAGGAGATCATCCCCCTGACCCCGGAGGAATGCAAGCGCCTGGAGACGGCGGCAGAGCGCCCCGAGCACGCCGCGATGCGGCTTTCCCTGCACCTGCTGATGTACGGCGGCCTGCGCCCCGCCGAGGTGCAGCGCCTCGACCCCGCCCGCGA
>CAMEZO010000037.1 GCA_945947905.1 uncultured bacterium | reverse complement strand
AGGCTTTCTGGAAGGAGGAGAACCGCATTCCCCTGCCCCCGAGAGCGTAAGGCTCGCCGGAAATTGCCCCGCTCCTGTGGAAAACGCTTGCCAAGCGGGGCGAGCGGGTGTACAATGCGCGGCGTCTGCGGCAGGTATGTCGCAGGCAGGGAACCCGGAGGCGGCGGGATGCCGCAGGAAATAGATGGGGAAGTGCGGTGAAAATCTGCCACTGTGTCGCAACCGTAACAGTCGGAATGCCAGCCGGGAGCCCGCCCGGAATCCCCTGCGATACACAGGGAAACGGCATCAACATACAAAATGACACAGAAACCGTACGCGCCCGCTGCGGGCGCTTCCCGCGCTGTGCTTGCCCTTGCCTGGGCAGGCTGCCTCGCTTTTGCCGCAGATGATCAAGCGGCAGAGGCCACTGAAACCGAACTCGCTCCCGTCACGTCCTCGGCGCATCCCGGGGAGTCGGTGGGCTACAACAAGACGGGGGCATCCGTCACCGTGCTGGATCTGCCTCGCCTGCAACGGGCGGGCATCGTCTCGCTCACGGAGGCCCTCACCACTGTTCCCGGGGTGTTTACCATGCCCGGCGGCGGTGATAACCAACAGGGCAACGTGAGCCACGTCACCATCCGCGGCATGAGCAGCGGCACCTGCATTCTTCCCGTGGTGGACGGCATGCGACTGAACGCCATGTCCGACAGCCTGAACCTCACCCCGAATATCGTTGCACGAACGGACCTGCATACGCTGGGGAATGCGGAGGTTCTGCGAGGCTCGCAGGGAGCGACCTACGGCGGCGGAGCCATGGGCGGCGTGTTGTGGATGGAGACCCCCAAGGGATTGGGCGAGCCGAGCTGCACACTCTTCAACGAGGCCGGCAGCCACGACACCTACACCGGCAGCCTGAAAGCGCAGGGAGAACTCGGACCTCTGGCTTACTTCGTGGGCGCTACCTACACGCACACGAACAACGACACTCGCTTTGCCGACGGTACCGCGCAACAGGACAAACACGCCGGCCGCTATGTGAACCGCAACGAGGCGCTGCGTCTCGACTATCAACTGAGCGAGGACACAAGCCTGACCACTACTTACCGCCGCGAGGATGCCGATTTCCGTTATGCGACGAAGGATTGGGGAGTGACGCCCTACCGCTTCCGCACCAACCTGGCAACGGCACGGCTGGCAAGCAAGATCTCGGAGGACTACAGCAGCAGCCTGATGGCCGGCTACTACGGTGCTGACTACATGTACGGCCACGGCACCAACTACAACCTGCGCAACGTGCAGGTTGAATGGCGCAATCAATACCGCTGGAATAAGGAGAACAAGACGACCGCCGGCTTCGCATGGAACCGCAGTGCCTACGATGATAAAGCCACGCAGGACAAGAGCCTTGAGAATGTTTACGGCTTCTTCGCCGAGCACACCTTCTCCCCCACCGAGCATTGGGAGAACAGCCTGGCGGCGCGGCTGGACTCGAGCAACATTTACCACAAGCTCATCACCCTGCGCGCCGCGACGAGTGCCACGTTCAACAACGAGCAGACACGCGTCTTTGCCTCTGCGGGTCGGGGCTATCGTGCTCCCGGTCAATTGCAGCGCAGCAACAGCTCCTACCAATATTGGGGTAGCACCTATCACGGCAACCCGAACTTGGAATGCGAGACTTCCTACAGCGTGGATCTGGGCGCGGAGCAACAGATAGCCGAGGGGCACACGGCGGGTGCTACGCTTTTCTGGATTGAGAGACGACACGCCATCGAAACGGTATACGCGTCCTACACCGATGCCTATTTCCGGAACGCCGAGGCAAGGCAGATTGCCAAGGGCATCGAGCTCTCGCTGAAGGGTAAGTTCGATGCCGATGACAAGAGTGGGTATCGCGTAGCTTACACCTATACCGCCCCCCGCGCCGCAAAGCACGTGCAGATTGCCAACAGTGCCCGCCAATGCTGGAGTGCGGAGCTCTACACGACGCCCCTCCCCGGCTTCACGACCGGCTTGGGACTGACGGCTGCCGTGGGGCGCACGGACTATAATGCAGACAGAAGCGATAACTATTATACCCTGCGCTGGTTCGCACAGTATGAGGTGAACGATAACCTGACGCTGCATCTGCGTATCGAGAATCTCACCAATCAGAAATTCGTGACAGAGCCGGATTATGCTGCCCCGGCGGCGGATATGCTCTGCCCGGGCATCAGCATCTACGGCGGTTGCACGGTTAAATTCTGATGAAACACAAGGTGCTCATCGCGGCAGCGCTGCTGATCGCCCTGGCTGGGGCCGCCTATTGGGCTACCCCGGGGCGAGAGCCGGGCGTGCAGGCGCCCGCGGTGAGCACCGATCCCGCGCCCTATCCCTCCGACCTCATGAGGCGCGCCGCCGCTCTTCGCACGCCCGCCGTGACCGAGGGGACGGCGAGCGAACTGCCCCCGGAGCTCTGCTGGCAGGACGGCGCGGAGGAACCCGATATCGGCGACCCGGCGGCGCGCAAGGGCGGGCGGGTGCGCCTTTGCAGCGCAGGGCCTTTCCCGGCGAATTTTCTGGCCTTCGGAAGCCCCTCACCGCAGTTTTTCCACTACAACATGTTCACCATGGTGGAGTTGGCACTCGCCATGCAGCACCCCGTCACGGGGCGCCCCATTCCGGGCACGGCTAAACGTTGGGCCGTGCAGGGCAGAACGGTGTTTTTCGAGCTGGATGAAGAGGCCCGCTACAGCAACGGACGCCCCGTGCGGGCCCGTGATTACGTGCTGGGACTGGTTCTGCGCGCGGAGCGGGGGGAGCGCCCCTCGCGCTTGTCCGCGCTGCGTGTGCTCGGTGAGCATCTGCTGGCCGTCGAGCTGCAGAGCTCAACGCCCGAGCCCGTGCTGACAGCCGCTGCGGAACTGCACGCGGCGGAGCCCGGGTTCTATGCGGAATTCGGCAGTGACTACCCGCAGCGCTACGCCCTCCGCATTCCGCCCACCACGGGAGGCTACACCGTGGGCGAGGTGCAGCGGGGACGCAGCATCGTCTTGCAGCGTGTGCCCCGATGGTGGGCACGAAATAAGCGCTTCTATCGTTATACCTGTAACGTCGATACCATGGAATACCTGTTCCCCACGGACGGAACCCAGGCGCTCGAGTTTTTCCTGCGCGGCAAAACGGATCTGCTGCAAACACGCCACCTGCCTACCTGGCGCCAACTGAATGAAGCTGCGGAGTCCGACCCGGACATCCGATGCGTGCGGTTCCGCGCCGATTACCCCATGCCGCCCTATGGCATCGCCGTCAATGCCCGCAGCGTGCCGGATCTCCGGGTGCGGCGGGGGCTGATGCAGGCCATGGACATGGACCACGCGGTGCAGATCCTCTTCTGCGGCGAGGGGGAGCGGCTCACCACCTTCACCGCCGGCTACCCGTGCAGCCCGACGGATACGCCGCAGTATCGCTTCGATCCTGCGGCTGCCCGTGCTTGTTTTGCGGAGGCCGGATACACGGTCACAGGCTCGGATGGCATTTTGATGACTCCGGAGGGCAAGCGGCTGAGCTTCACGTTTATCTATGTGCCCTCGGACAAGGTCAGCACCTTGGTCAACGTTCTGGTGCAGAGTGCGCAAGCCTGCGGGGCAGAGATCATTCCGAGGGCCGTATCCTGGCAGGAGAACGCGGATGCTCTCAAGGAGGGGACGCAGCAGCTGACCTTTTGGGCCACCATGCCGGGGGTGCACACGCCGGATTACGCGCGCTTTTTCTCCCCGCAGGCTGCGGGGCACGATGCCCCCTTCGGCGTGGATGACGCAGAGCTGAACGCCGCCGTGGCGCAGGCGGAGTCCGCGGCCGACCCCGAGCAGGCCGCTGTCGCCTACCGACGCGTGGATCGGCGCGTGCAGGAGCTGGCCATCTGGCTTCCGGGCTGGAAGGAGAACCTCGTTCTGGTGGCGCATCGTTCGCGCGTGCGTTTCCCGGCTTTTTTCAGCACGCCGAGGCCCTACGAGGTGGCGGATGCGCACCTCCTCTGGATTCAGGAAGAGAAGCCATGAACCGCCAATCTCCCACCGCCCTGGCGCTCTCTCTGCTGATGGTCGGAGGGGCGGCTTTGTTGGCTTTTTTAGCAGAATATCACACAGCCGCAGCGAGTGGGGGCGTACACTCCGTGCAGCTTTTATCCGACACACCCCGGGAAGAGGGAACACCCGCTCCGCTTCCACCCGCGACGCCCCTCGATCCGCCGGAATTGTCGCTGCCGCTGCTCGCCGCAGAGCCGCATCCCCCCCTCCCTGACCTGCCGGAGGCGGAGGAACTCGCCCTCGACTCCGCCCCGGACGACACTTTTCCCACGGCGGAGCTGCCCCCCGCGCCGGGCCGTCCTGTTGCCCGACAGGAAAGCCCCCCGCGTCCCTCCGCTCGCCGCGAGCCGGCGCGCCCTCCCACCGCCGCCACAGCGTCCGCCTCTTCCGCAGAATCCGCCCCCCCCATCACACCTGCTTCCTACCGCAGCGCCCCGCCGCCGCCCTACCCCGCCTCTCTCCGTGAGCGCCGCATCTCCGGCTCCGTCGGCCTTCGCATCCGCGTCTCGGCCACCGGCCACCCGACCTCCGCAGAAATCACCGCCTCTTCCGGCCACCCTGATCTCGACTCCACTGCCCGCCGCTGGGTCCTCGCCCACTGGACCTTCCACCCCGCCACTCGCAACGGCTCCCCCCTCGAATCCACCATCCGCACCTCCGTCCGCTTCGTCCTGGACTAAGGGCCGGGCGATTTTCCGAAAAAATCCCAAGGTCGCAAAAATTCTCGCGGATTCGGAATCCGGGCCCCCTTTTCATCAGTGAGGTGGCTGAAGAACCCCACCGATTTTGCAAGATGACGACAAGAACATTCAAGAGCATGACCTTGGCCGGGCTGATGAGCCTTGCTGCCTGCAACGCCGCAGTCCCCGCGCAGCTTCCGGTGCTTCCTCCGGCGGATTCTCCCTCTCGTGTGGCGGCTGCTGTTCCGGCCTCCGATGCCTTGGCTATGGAGCTATTCCGCGATGTGGTGGCAAGTGAGAAGGGCAATGTGGTGTTCTCCCCGGCCTCGGCGGAAAACCTGCTGCGGCTCCTGCAGCGCGGAGCAACGGGAAAGACTCGCGCGGCTTTCGATGCCCTGCCCATGGGGAAAACCGGGGTGCGCAGTGCCATGCAGGTGAAGTCGGCGGACGGCCTTTTCGCGGAGAGCCGGGTGCAGGTTCACTTGGCAGATGTCCCCTTGCAGCGCGTACCTTTCGCAACGAATGCCGAAGCCGCAGCCAAGGCGGTGAATGACTGGTGCAAGGCGAAGACAGAGGGCTGCATCCCCGAGCTGCTGCGCAGGGATGACATATCACCGGATACGGCTCTCATCGCGCTCAATGCCGTCTACCTGCGTGAGAAATGGCTGCGCCCCTTTGACCCGGATGCTACGGATAAAAACGCAGATTTCCTGACCCCCGGAGGCAAGAAGAAGGTGGAGATGATGTTCTGCTCCGACCGCTTCCGCTACGCCGAGGGCGCGGACTGGAAGGCGGTGGCTCTGTTCTACGACACGGGAGACCGCCCCGGGGAGCCCGGTTGCTTCATCGGCATCCTGCCCAAGGGCGATGCACGCAGCTTTGCCGCCACCCTCACGCCGCAGAAATATTCGGAGATCCGCGGGGCCCTCGCCTCCGCCCGCCCACAGGAGCTGGAGGTGTCGCTGCCCAAGTTTACCGTGCGCACGGGGACCTTCGACCTGACAGGGGCCCTCAAGAAGACCGGGCTGGGCGTAGCCTTCTCCCCGGCTGCCGATTTCTCATCCCTGGCGACCGACCCCGCCGGCCCGCTCAGCCTCTCTGCCGTCGTACAGCGTTGCTATGTCGATGTCTCGGAAACGGAGACCGTAGCGGCTGCTGTTACCGGCGGTATTGTTGAGTGCGAAATGCTACCCATGGCACCCCCGCCTGCCATCCGGTTCGACCGCTCCTTCATCTGGGCCATCGGCGACCTGACCACCGGCGCCGCCCCCTACTTCATGGGCCTCTTCGAACAGCCCAACTGAGTCCTTTCTCCCGCCCCCCATTGAGGCCACTCCGGCGGATGGGGGGCATGCGGGGAGAGGAGGCGGAGCTCAGGAACGGGCGGAGTCAACGATGGCTTGGAGAGGTTCGAGGGGGTAGGCAGAGGCCCACTCGCGGAGCTCCTTGCCGGTATAGGAAGAGAGCCCGGCGGCGGTGAGGGCGCGGGCGAGAGTGGGAGCAGGAAGGAGCATGCAGAAAAAATCGGGGTCGGAAGAATCTCCCACCCTAACGAAACCGTCACGGGACATGATGATGCCCTCACAGGGGGACATGGAGTTCAGCTCGATGATGGCGGCGGAAAGGGGCTCTCGGGAGACGACGAAAGGAGTGGGAGAGGACTGGGGAGGATTCTCGCTCATGCGGGGAGTATACACATTTTCCGGCAAAACGGCAAGTGTTTTCAGAAAAATACAGTTGGCAAGCGGCGGAAAATCTGCTACAATGGAGGGCGGAACATGAAGACACTGGATCGATACATCCTGCGGCAGCTTTTGGCCGTCACCTGCATGGGGGTACTTGCCCTGACGACGCTGATGCTGCTGGGCCAACTTTTCAAAGAGCTCCACGCCTTGCTGGTGGAGAGCGGCGCCTCCCCGAGCATCGTGGTGGACTTCATCTTGCAGGTGATCCCCTTCTCCCTCTCCTTCTCCGTACCGTGGGGCTTTCTGACCGCCGTGCTTTTGGTGTACGGGCGGCTGGCGGCCGATAACGAGTTGACCTCCATGCGCATGGCGGGGCTGAGCCTGTGGCGCCTGAGCCTGCCCGCCATCGGGATGGGACTCGTCTTTTCCGCGCTGTGCTACCACATCAACACGGAGATTGCCCCGAAAGGACGTCAAGCGATGTCCGACCTGGTCGTTCAAGCCGCCATGGAGAACCCGCGCAACCTCCTGAAAGCCTCGCAGGACGCCGTGAAAATGGACAAGGTGAAGATCTACATCGAAGGCCGCAGCGGCGACACCCTGCAAGGGGTGCACATCTACCCCATCAGCAATGATGAAGATGCCAACCCGCTGGGCACGGGGGCCAAGTTCAGTTCCATTCACGCGCAGAAGGCCGATATCGGTGAGTTCGATGAAAAGACGCGCCAGTTGTCACTGACGCTGCGGCATTGCGTTCTGGAACACAACAGCGGCGGCCAAACGGATATGCCCTTCATCGAGGAACTGCCCATGCGCGTGCACATCCCCATCGACCGCGATGAGTGGCGCATCAAGACCTCCTACATGACGAATGCGGAGATGACCGACGCCTTGCAGCGCAAGAGCATCACCGCGCGAGTGGACATGAAAGCCATCAACGACTATGCACGGGCTGCCGATGCCGCCCCGGCCTTCCCCTGCGCAGCTCAGTTGTGGGCGGCGGCCAAGCACGATACCGAGCTGGTGGAAGATAACCTGACCGAGAGCAAGCAGCTTGCCCTGGAGACGGAGTACACCAAGCGAGCCTCCTTTGCCTGCGCCTGCCTGGTGTTCTCCATCATCGGCGTGCCGCTGGCCATCACTGCGCGTCGGCGCGATACCTCGACCGGTTTCGCCATCGGCATTCTCGTGGCTGCGGTGTACTTCCTGGCGCTGGTCTTCTGCGACTTATCGCGCAAGGTGCCGGGCATTCTGCCCTACATCGTGCTGTGGATTCCCAACGTGGCGGGTCTGGCCTTCGGCATCTGGCAGCATCAACGCGCTAAATACCGCGGGTAAAGCCCCCGCGCAACAACGGCAGGGAGAACATCAGACCGCTGTCAACCCTCAGGCCTCCTCCTCGGCCTCTGACGCCAAGGTAGCCTCTGCGCGCTCGATTTCCACGGAAAGCTCCTCCCAGCGAGTGAAGAGGCTCTCCGACTCGCGCTCGAGATTTTGATACTCGAGCGTCAGTTCCATGAGCTTTTGGTTATCACTCATGTTCTCCGGCTTCTCCAGCTCCGCAGAGATGGCAGCCTTCCGCTCATCCCGCACCGCGATGTCCGCCTCCACCTGCTCCATCTCCCGTTGCAGTGGCTTGATGAGGCGGTCCCGCAGCTCCCGCTCACGGGCACGGCGACGGCGCTGGTCACGCCGATTGGCGGAAGAAGCAGCCCCGGATTCCGCCCCGCCGGCGGGAGCCCCCGAAGCAGACTCCGCCGCGCGACGCTCCTCCGCCTCCACAGTCTCGAGGTATTGGCTCACATTCCCATGGAAGAGACGCGGCGGCAGCCCGGGACGGAACTCCAGCACCTTGTTCACGATGGGATCCAAGAATTGTCTGTTATGCGAAACAATGCAGAACGAACCCGGATACTCCTGCAAAGCCGCCTGCAACACATCCTGGCTCTGAAAGTCCAAGTGGTTGGTCGGCTCATCCATAATCAGGAAATTCGCCGGTCGCAGCAACATACAAACCAGGGCCACGCGCGAACGCTCACCGCCGGAAAGCACCCCGATTTTCTTGAACACATCATCCCCTCGGAACAGGAAACAGCCCAGAATATTGCGCACCAGCGGACGCGTCTCGCGGGAGGCCGCAGCCTCCACACACTCCAGCACCGTCTGCTCGTTATCCAGCACATCCGCATGCGTCTGCGAGAAGAACGCCACCTGCGTATGGTAGCCCGGCGTACACACCCCGGAATCCGGCGGCTCCGTGCCCGAAATCAGGCGCGTGAAGGTCGACTTACCGGAGCCGTTCACCCCCACGATAGCAATGTGATCCCCCTTCGCCATCCGGAAATCGAAATCCTTCAGCAGCGTGATGGGCCCATAGGCCTTGCACACCTTCTCCATCTCCACCACCGTATTGCCTCCCGGCGGCGGGGGCGGAAAGTGAAAACTCATCACCGCATCATCCGCCTCCACCTCAATGAGCTCCACCTTCTCCATCTGCTTGATGCGGCTCTGCACCTGCGTGGCCTTCGTCGCCTTGTAGCGGAAGCGGTCGATGAAAGCCTGCGTCTTGGCCAGCTCCCGCTGCTGAGCCTTCGCCCGACGCTGTAAAATCTCCTTGCGTTGCTTACTCTCCTTGAGATAGTAGGAGAAATTGCCCGCGTACTCCTCCGCCCGCCCGTGGTGGAAGGCGATGGTACGCGTGACCAAGCTATCCAGCAGTGCCACATCATGGCTGATGATGCAGATAGCACCGCGATACGTCCGCAGGCTCTGCTCCAGCCAACGCTGACTGGAGATGTCCAAATGGTTGGTCGGCTCGTCCAGCAGCAACACCTCCGGCTCCTGCAGCAGCAGCTTGGCCAAGGCAATGCGCATCTGCCAACCACCGGAAAACTCCCCGCAATCGCGCTCGAAATCCGCCGGACTGAAGCCCAAGCCTCGCAGAATCGACTCCGTGCGCGGACGAAGAGACGCCGCATCCCGGTCATGCAGGATAAGCTCCAGCCGCCCGATTTCCTCCAGCGTCTCGCGATACTCCGGGGCCTCCGCCGGCAGGGCCGCCAGCTCTGCGGATAGCTCATCCACCGTCTGCTGCAACTCCACAATGTTACCGACACTACCGAGCACCTCCTGCAGCAAAGGAGTGCCCGAGATGTGGATACCATCCTGAGGCAGATACCCCACCTTCGTGTGCTTGGGCAGCAGCACGCAACCGCTGTCCGGCTGCATGGCCCCCACAATGCACTTCATGAGGGTGGATTTACCGGCACCGTTATGCCCCGCAAAGGCCACGCGCGCGCCCTGCTCCACCACAAAAGAGAGCGAATCAAACAGCACGCGCGGCCCAAAGGAGATGGACAGCTCCTGGACGGCGAAAACCAATTACTTGCGGAGTTTGTTGTTCCAGCGCTCGATGTTCGCCTTCTGCTCAGCGAAGAGGTCGGCGCAGTCATCGTGAATCTCGATGCCGAGGATGCGATCCCCCTGGCGAATAGCATTCACCACGGCCTGATCCTCACTGCCCAGCACCTCCCCGAAAATCGTGTGCTTGCCGTTCAGCCAATCCGTGGGCACATGCGTGATGAAGAACTGGGAGCCGTTGGTCCCCTGCCCTGTCCACGTCTTGCCCGCATTGGCCATCGCCAGCAGACCGGGCTTGGTGAACTTGAGGTCCGGCCGGCACTCGTCATCGAACTGATAGCCGGGGCCGCCGCAGCCCGTCCCCTGCGGGTCTCCGCCCTGGATCATGAAATTCGCAATCACACGGTGGAAGCTCAGCCCATCGTAGAAGCCCTTAGAGGCCAGGTTGAGGAAACTTGCTGCCGTCATCGGCGTCTTGGAGGCAAACACCGTCAGGCGAATATCCCCCTTGCTCGTCTTCATTGTAATCTTCTTATCCGTTGCCATGCGGGGGTTATACCAGCGACGAGCCGCTTTTTCAAGCGAAAAGCGTGGCAGCATGCCGATAATAGGCTTGACGCCCCCCATTTTTTCCGATAGAATGGGCCCGCTATGGAAAATCACCAGCCAAAGGAATATCATACGCACACCATCTCTGTACTTGTGGAAAACAAGTTCGGCGTGCTATCCCGTGTGGCCGGGCTTTTCTCCGGGCGCGGATACAACATCCACTCTCTCAACGTCGCACCGTGCGAAGACCCCCGGTTCTCCCGCATGTCCATTGACGTGAATGAGCACGGGGATAAGCTGGACCAGGTCATCAAGCAACTCAGCAAGCTGGTGAATGTGGTGGAGGTGACCGATTTCCGGAATTACCCGACCGTGTACCGCGAGATTGTTCTGCTGCGCGTCCGTTTTGCGGAGAAGAAGGGAGAGATTCTCGAGCTCTGCCAGATGTTCGGCGCGAAGGTGCTGGACGCGACCCGCGAGACGATGACCATCGAGATCTCCGGCGGCGAGTTCCGCTTGGCCCGCTTCCTGGATCTGATGAGCGATTACGACGTCGAGATGCTGACGCGCTCCGGCAAGATTGCCGTCGTGAAGAAAAAGTAAGTTTTCCCCGCAAGGGCCCACAGGAGACCTCGTCTGCCGACATCACCCGGCGGGCGAGGTCGCTTGACGACGCGCGCGGGGTGCATTTTTGGCTCGCCAAGCGGGAGGAAAAGGAGTATAATGCCCACAACCATGAGGACACGACACAAACTGATGAGCGCCGCGACCGCTCTGGCAGCCGTCGCCATGCTGTGCCAATGCCAGGAGCAGCCCTACCCCGTCTACTTCCTGACCGAGGCGGACAACTCGGTGGAGGGTTCGCGCTTTTTGGTGTACCACAACGGGCGCTACTATGTGCGCCAGCCCATCATCACCCACAACGAGATCGCCAAGTTTCAGTCCAACATCGCCCCGGACGGCTCGTACGGCGTCTCCTTCAAGCTGAAGGATGACTACAAACTGCGACTCTACCAACACACCCAGGCCAACATCGGTAAACGCATGCTCCCCATGGTCAACGCCATGGCCTTCTCCCCCATGCTCATCAATGCCCCGGTGACGGACGGCGTTCTCTGCATCTGGAACGGCCTGAACGGGTACGATCTCCGCCGCCTCAGCAACAAGATTGAACCCGTCAACGAGAAGATGGAAAAGACCCGCTACCTCAAGGAGAATCCGCGCCGGGCCCCGTTCATGCCCACGGACACGACCAAGGAGAAGGACAGCCAGGGCCGCACATTCCGCAGCATTTGAGATGATCCCCCTCTTCCGAGCGCTCTGCCTTTTGTCAGCCATGCTTCCTCTGTCGGCCTCGGCCGTGGAGGACTCGGTCTACACCCTGCCCACGGAAAACGATGCCCTGTACCGGGGCGACAACGAGGGGTACTTCATGTACTGCGACCGCAACTTCGAGGGCGAGAAAAGCAAGCCTTGGGAAGCCGGCACCTTCGGCATGGTGCGCAACCCCTTCCGCACCACGGCCGGGCAGCTTTTCTTCAGCCGCCTGCACGAGGGCATCGATGTGAAACCCATGCGGCGTGACGCGGCGGGAGAGCCGCTGGACCCCGTGCACCCCATTGCCCCCGGGCGGGTGGAGCATGTAAACGAATCCCCGGGAGCAAGCAACTACGGTCGCTATGTGGTGGTGTCTCATGTAGTACCCGAGGGTATTATCTACACACTCTATGCGCACTTGGCAAAGGTCAGCTGCCGACCGGGCGATGAGGTACAGCGCACGAGTGAGCTGGGCATCCTGGGGCACAGCGGCACGGGCCTGAACCGGGAGCGCGCGCACTGCCATGTGGAAATCGCGCTGATGGTGAACTCCGCCTATGATCGCATGACGGGGGACTACAAACACGGCCTCTTCCACGGCTTCAACCTCATCGGCTTCAATACCGCCGACATTTTACTGCAAAGCAAGGGCAACAAGCCCGTCTCCATCGCGCAATATCTGGAGAGCCTGCCGGAGCACTATCGCGTACGGGTTCCCTGCGTGGGCACCATGGATATACTGCGCCGCCATCCCTTCCTGTACAAAGGCAGCTTCGCGACCCGCCCGGCTTCGTTGGAGATGAGCTTCACGCAGGAGGGCATTCCCCGCGCGGTCTATCCTTCGGACATCCCGGTTACCGAGCCCGTTGTGGTGGCCTGTAAGCCCGTGGCTACTCTGCAACAAAACGTCACGATGAACCGCCTCAAGGGCTCCAGCAAGGATGCGGCCCTCACCGCCACGGGACGCGCGTTTATCAACCGCTTTCTGTGGATAGAGGGCAAGTATCCCCCCGGGGCCAAGGCGGTTCCGCCCAAAGATGCCGCCGTGGGGTTGAAAGCCGCCGCACGCCGCCCACGCTCCGTCAAAACTACGAAACGCCGTCCATGAAGTTTCTCGCCACCACCGCTTTTCTGTTATCCTGCGTGTCTGCCGTCTGCGCGGATGAAGCCACGCAGCAGGCCGAACGGCTCCTGCGCGCGGGGGATGCCGCCGGGGCTTTGGCTGCGCTGCCCGGCCCCCCGCAAAGCCCGGAGGCCGCCTTTTGGAAAGGGCGCGCCCTGGTGGCCCTGCAGCGGTACGCCGAGGCTGATGCCTGCCTGGCTGCCGTCCCCCCGGAGCACAAGCTGGCCGACTACGCCCGCCGCGCCCGCATTTACTGCGCCCACAGCTCCCCGAACATCAGCCGGGCCTTCTTGGCAGACATGCCGACGGACACCCCGGAGTATGAGCTGACGCGATTGGAATACGAGCTGGGCAACGGCCCCTTCTCTGCCGCACAGCTCGCGCGGCTGGACCAGCTGGCCGCGCAGAACCCGAGCAGTGCCGCCCCCCTGCTCCTGCGCGCGGCGCACCACATGCGCTGCGGGGAGTTTGACAAAGCCGGGGAGATTTGTCGCAGCATCGAGACCTCGGCCCGCTGCACACGCTCCGACCGCGAGAAAGCCCGGCTGCTGACCGGGGAAATCTACTATGCCGAGGAGGCGGCCCTGCACGCCGCACAACAAGACGGGGGAGACGAGCCGAACGAAGCCTTGGATAACATCGAGGGCAAGGGCGAGGAAACCGTCCTGCAATTCATCGCGGCCAATGCAGAATCCCCGCTGCTGGAGAATGCTTTTCGCAAGCTGATGACCTACCGCAGCACCTGCCGCCTGAGCCCCGTGGCCGAGGCGCGTTTGCGGGAGTGGAGCGAGGATATGACGGCCCCGCGCCGCGCGGCTGCCGCCCTGCTCTGCCTGCGCCATATCCGTGAGAGCCGCCGGGATGCCGTCCCCACGAGCTTGTCTGCCATGGGCACCGCCCGCCCGTCTCGGAGCAGTGCCGCAACGGAGTTGGTCGTAGAGCAGGTGCGCAGTCTGATGGATTCCGGCCGCTATGATGAGGTTGACGACCTGTTGGCCCTTCTGCCGGAGGATTCTCCCTACCGCCGTTTTTATGCCCTGGCGGCGGAGTGCCAACAAATACGCGAGCATCAGATGACCGGTCACGATGCGGAGGGAAGCAGCCTGCCGCTGGAGGAATCCCTGGCTTTTCTGCAGACCGCCCCGGAGACGCTGCTGCCCTATGCGGTGCAGAATGCCTACCTCTGTGCGCTGTATAATCAAGCCCCGAAAGAAACGAAGGATTACCTGCGTTCACTGGCGGTGGAACGCCCTGAACTGGAGGCCGAGCTGCGCTTGCTGGAATCCGGCTACCTGCTGGCACGCATGGACGAAGGGGGCAGCTCGCCGGAGGAAATCGCACCCACCGTTGAGGAGAACACGCGGGAGGTACTGCGCATCTCCGCCCGCCCGCATACCAAGGCTCGTGCCCGGTTGCAGCAGGCAGCTTGCTGTCTGGCCCTGCACCGTCCGCAGGAGGCCTTGGCAGCTCTGCGCAACATACGCAACACCGGGCTCAAAAGCCTGACGCACCAAGAGGAGCTGCGCCTCTGCGCTCTGTCCTCCCAAGCCATCGGCGCACAGTCTGAGAACAACGAGGCGGAGCGCGCGGCCCAAGCCCTGCGCCATGCCGACACAGCACGGAACGCTTCTCTGCGTAACATGCTGTTGGAGCACGCCGCATGTCTGTTTTCCGAGGCAGGCCACCATGCCGAGGCTGCATCCTGCCTGCGGCGCCTCATCAAACACAATCCCCGGTCCGCCATGGCCATGCGCATGCGTCTGTTCCTGGCCCGGGAGCTGGAGCTGTGCGGCAATCTGCCGGCACTGAAAGCAGCCGCACGTCAGTACAAGGAATGTAGCTCGCCGGGCCTGCCCTACAGCACGGATGCTGCTATCTGCGCCGCCTCGGTCATGGCGCGTATCAACCGCTGCAAGGAGGCCATTGCGCTGCTCACCCCCTTGGTGGAAACCAAGCCCGGGGAGGGTATTTCTCAGGAGAATTACATTACGGCCAACAGTGTTTTGGCGGATATCTATGTCCTCTCGAGTGAACCGGATGCCTATGCCCGTGCGCTGCAATACGCCGAGCAGGCCAAGAGCTGCGCCGATGCTGCGGGGGACCACGCCGCTTCTTGTTTCCAAAGCATCCAGCTGGCTACCATCTGCTCCTATTTCGGGCATACAGAGGAGGCTTTGCAGCACTACCGCCGTGCCATGATGGGCATTCTGTCTCGCAAAAGTGAGACACCCCCCACGGAGCAGGAGTGGCGGTTATTATACACCGCCGGAGCGGGTGCAACGACGATGAGCTACCGCCTGGGGCAGTTCGATGAGGCTGCCGCCCTCGCCTCGCGCATTGCCCACGCCTTCCCGGAGCACGGTAATGCAGGCGGGCCGCGCGCAGATGTGTTCCTGCAGGTGGCGGCCTCCATCCGGCAGAAGCACTACATCCCGGGCCAAGACGAAGAGAGCCTGCGGCGTGCGGTGGAGGAGGCTCTTAGGGAGAATAATTAGCGCAACTCGCACCACACGGCGCGGTGGTCGCTGGCCTTTGCGGCGGCCTGTATATCCACTACGCCGCAGCGCAGGTTGTTGCCCAAGCGTTTGTTCAGCACCTTGTTGACATAGATGTGATCATAGGTGCAGTATTCATTGCCGCCCCGGTAGTAGAGGGTCCATCCTTCTCCCCGGCTGTCGGTGGGGCGCAGCAGGGTAAGGGCACTCGCGGCGGAAAGTCCTTGGCGCAGCACCTGCAGGCTCGGTGCATCCGGGTTGTCATTCCAATCCCCGAACACGGCGATGGGTATGCGCGGCTGCTCTTTCATGGCGCGTTGCAGGTAGCCGGCCAGGGTGGCGGCTTCCTTGGCGCGCAGACTGTCCGCCGCACGGGCATCGTCCGCCACATGGGATTTGAGGTGCGCACCGATGATGCGGAACAGGCGTCCGTCTGCGGGGCGAACGGTCACATCCAAGATGCCGCGCAACATCTTGCGGCGGTGGGTGTTGTCATATAATCCGTAATTCGCGCGTGAATAATCCCGCACCAGCGGCAGGGCGGACAGAACAGCCACGGCCCGTGCCTCGCCGTCACGCACCAATATGCGGAAGTACGGGTAATCCAAGCCGCGTTTTTTCAGACGCGTTTGCAAATCCTGCAGCGCAAGCGGTCCGCCCATCTCCAGCAACCCCACCACCGCAGGGCGTCGGGCGGCAATGACTTCGGCCAGTGCCTCCCGGGCCCCTTCTTTCTTGAGGGTCAGCTTGTAGGGAGCCCGCTGCTTTTCTCCTTCCACAAAATAGTTGTTAGCATTTACCATCAAGAAGCAGAAGGGCTCTCCCTTGGCGGGAATGCGGCTTTCATCCAACTCGCCGATCGGCTCCATGTGCCGCAGCTCCGCCTGCGAGGCCGGCAGGCTTTCCGTGCCCAGCACCCCGCTGCCGGGGTTGTATCGCAGATGCAGAAAGGCACTGATGACAAGCACCAACAGCACGAGCAACATATCCCGCCGACGCAGCAGACGCGGCAGGCGAAAGAGGGATCGGAGTAGGCGCAGCATATCGGCTTACCCTTCCCGCAGCCACTGCGCTACCTGCGGCGCAGCGTAGGTGAGGATCATGTCCGCCCCGGCGCGGCGTATGCAGGTCAGCGCCTCCAGGGTGCTCTGTTTCTCGTCCAGCCAGCCGGAGGCCGCCGCCGCTTTCAGCATCAGGTATTCGCCGCTCACATGGTAGGCCGCAATGGGCAACTGTGTCTCGCGTTTCAGGTCTGCCACCACATCTAAATACATGGTAGCCGGTTTTACCATCAGCATGTCCGCTCCCTCAGCGGCATCCAGCAGGGCCTCGCGGAGGGCCTCGCGGCGGTTGGCAGGGTCCATTTGGTAGGTTTTCTTGTCCCCGAACTTGGGGGCACTGCCCAGCGCGCCGCGGAAGGGGCCGTAGAAGGCGGAGGCATACTTGGCCGTGTAACTCAGCAGGGATACCCCGGTGAAGCCCTCGGCATCCAAGGCGGCACGCAGGGCGGCTATGCGCCCGTCCATCATATCGCTGGGGGAGATGATATCCGCGCCCGCCCGTGCATGGCACAGAGCTTGGCGGCACAGGGCTTCCACGGTCTCATCGTTCAGGATTTCATAGCTGCCGTCCGGGTATTCTTTCACAATGCCGTCCTGCCCGTAGGTATTGAAGGGATCCAGGGCCACATCGGTCATCACCGCCATCTGCGGCACTGCCGCTTTAACGGCAGCAATGGCGCGGGGCACGATGCCGTCCGGGTTATACGCTTCGCTGCCCTGCGGGTCTTTGCGTTCCTCCGGCACCACGGCAAACAAATCCACACAGGGAATACCCAAATCGGCCAGACGTCGGCATTCCTCCACCAGCCCGCGCACACTCCACCGCTTGCAGCCCGGCAGGGACTCAATGGGGGTGTCCTCCTCCCCTTCCTGCACAAACACGGGGTAAATGAGGTGCGCCGGGCTCAATTCTGTCTCGCATACCAAGCCCCGCACAGCAGCGGATTTGCGGTTCCGGCGGGGGCGTATCGGTAAATTCATCATAACGCATTCACATTAGCACTTTCGTCCTCCTTTGTCAAGCCGCGATTGTGCCCGCCCGCGGCTTTTGAGTTGACAGCCCGCCCGCGGCATGCGATAATCCCGGCATGACGAATCTTCGCCCTGTCCTGCTCGTGCTCCTTGCTGCGTTAGGCGTAGCCGGGTTGAATTCCTGCCAAATACAGCGCATGGAGTCGGAACTGACGCAAAGAGATCCCGATTTCGATGCGAAAGCTCTCTATGTCAAATATAGGGAGCAGCATGGTCAGAGAGCCCGCAAAGTGCGTCAGGCAGCCTCAAGCTCGGTGTCCATGCGTGTTCATATAGAGGGATGTCTCATGAAGGGAATAAATGAATATATACCCCTGACAAAAAAAGAGGTATGTGTTGCGCGGAAAATTCTGAGTGAAACAGAAGAGGTACCACCCCGCGATTACCGAATGTGGCTCAAGGAAGAATACGATTCCGTGTTCGGACCTCAACCATCGCCACCCATGTTCGGCACTCCACTCGAATTTGTCTCAAGTAACGGAAAGGTATCGTATTATTTATATCTATCCGACGGACTCATGGGAGATGCGGCGAAAGCGGAGGAGTACCGCACCGCCGAGTACCGACCCGGGTTCATGCTGCCTACTGCAAGCCTGGCCCGATGGAATGCTCAGCCC
>CAMEZO010000036.1 GCA_945947905.1 uncultured bacterium | reverse complement strand
TGTTTATCTACTGGACAGCCGCACAGTTGGCTCGCGAGGGGCTGTCCGGTCTGTATGAGGGCCTGCAACATATCCTGTATTTCAGCACCGAGGCTTGGGATGAGCTGTGGCCGGTGCCGGATGATGGGGATGTGCAGGAGCGTTTGAGTGCTTTCGCGCTGCTTTCCCCCATGGCGGGCAGCTTTGATGCCGACATGACGGTGGTGCAGCTTTTGTTGGACCAAAAACTCTGCTTCTCCCATACCGTGGGGAGTTACAGCCTGCGTGATATTCGGGAGGCCCAGGAGACCGGCAACGAGGAGGCGCGCAAGCTCATCCGTGCGGCGTATCTGGATAGCCCGGAGGCGGAGTTGGAGAAGGTGAAGACCTGCATCGACAACATCCTGCAATGCCTGCGGGATATTCGCGAGTGCTACGACAATCACGGCATGGGAACGCCGGATCTGCGGATGATAACGGACATCGTCAAGGAGATGCAGCTCTTCTACAAGAGCCAGCCTGCCGAGCAGCCGGAGGCTCCTGCGCCCACCGTGTCGGAGGCCCCGTCTGCCTCGGTATCAGCGGCTCCTGCTGCGGCTGCCGGTCCGGTGGCGGCTGTGCCCGTGGCTCTTCCCGCTGCCGCCCCGGGGGTGATCAACGGTCGCCAGGATGCCATCCGCACCATGAAGGCGCTCTGCCAATGGTTCGAGGAGAATGAGCCGTCCAGTCCCGTGCCTTATTTCCTCAAGCGTGCCATCCGCTGTGTAGGTGCTAACCTCTTTGATATTGTGGAGGATTTGGCGCCGCAGATGAAGGAGCAGTTGAAGCTGATTCTGAAGCCGGATCCCGTGGAGCCCCGTACGGCTCCGCAACCCGCGTCTCCCGTGAGTACCCCGGCACCTGCGCCCGTTGCCGCCCCCGCTCCCGCGCCGGAGCCGCCTCCCGCACAGGAGTATTTCAATCCCTTCGGTTGATAACTCGATGAGTCTTTTTATGAAGAAAACAGTTACACAATACATTCTCCCGCTCTTCTGCTGTGCCGCGGCTTGGAGCATCGTCGGCTGCGCTCAGACCTCCGGTTCTGTCAGCAGGGCTGCCATCACGGAGGCTTTGACCTGTCCGACCATGAGCCTCACTCCCTGGAAGGCGGATTGGTTACTGGAGCCCGGCGAGCGTCAGACGCTTTCCCCTGAGCAGGTGCGCAAGGTGCGCGACATCCTCACCTCGCTGTCCGTGCAGGAGGTGCCGGAGCGCTACTACCGCAGTGATGTGCAGACCTACCACGGTCAGGATACGGAGTCTATCTTCTACCTCTACGCGGGGGAGGAGCAGCCCTTGGGTGGCCGCCTGCAGCCCGATGGAGTGAGCATGGATGACTTTGTGATGACCAAGGAGGCCTCGCGTGCTCTGTATCAGATACTTCTGCCGCAGTTGCGCAAGGTATGCCCCGGTATGTGATGCGCCGCCTGCTTGCCCTTTTGCTCGGGGTTCTCTGTGTGCTGCCGAGCTGTGATTCCGTGCCGCCTGATTTGGGGATTTACCCCCGACCCGCCGCGGGGCCCATCGGTCGCCGTACGCAGCAGCCGCTGGTGGCGGAGCCTGCGGATGTGGCGGTGGTTTTCATCGCGGGTTTCTTCGACCAGCCCTTGGCGCACATGCGTCGGGTATATGAGACCGTGCCGCCGTTTCCCGTGCCCGGGCGGCAGTTCCGTGCCTTTTATGCTTGGGATTCCTGTCGCGGTTCGTTGTTAGCACATCACACGACCCGCCTGCGGAAGGATCTGGAGGCCTTTTTTGCTGTCAATCCGCGGGCAGATCTCATTCTGGTGGGGCACAGCTACGGTGGTTCGGCGGCCATGGATGTGGTTCGCAATCTGCGCGGGCCGCACGGTCGCATCATTGTGGCCACGTTGGATCCCGTCAGCCGCCGGGGGCGTTCCATGCCGCGCGTGCGGGCGTCGGGTGTCGATTATTGGGTGAACGCCTATTGTTATCCCTACACCACGTGGCGGGATACGGTCCCTGCCGTGGGCGGGGCGTGGCGACACTGCCCGCAGGCGGATGTCAACCTGGTATTCGACGGTCGCGAGAAGGATGATGATAACAAACATTACCAGCACTGCGCGCCTCTGCCGTTGATGACAGACAGCCGGAACAGCGGTGGCGTTTCCGTGCAGGATCTGCTCATCCGGGCTTGTTCGGAGCTCCGCATCGGCGAACATGAATGAGTCCCCGCCACCTTGGGCCGCTTTGGAGGCGTTGCCCGCCGAGCTTGAGGCCATGCAGCCCTGCGTGCGTGGCTCGGTTCACCCGCTCGCCGTGGTCGATGGGGTGCTGTCCCTGGGCGAGGGTTCTGTCATCAAGGCGGGAACGGTTATTGAGGGATATGTGCGCATCGGCAGCGGGTGTGTCATCGGCCCGAATGCCTACCTGCGGGGGCACTGCATCGTGGGGAACGGCTGCCGGATCGGTCATGCCGTGGAGGTCAAGAGTAGCATCATCGGCGATGGGTCGGCCATTTCCCACCTCTGTTATGTGGGGGACAGCATCCTGGGCGAGGATGTCAACTTGGGCGGTGGCTGTATCCTCAGCAATTTTCGGCATGATGCGGGTGAAATCCGCATGCTGCACGGCGGTCAACTGAAACCCACGGGGCGCGATAAACTGGGCTGCGCCATCGGGGCGCACTCGCGACTGGGCTGCAACACCGTTGTCCTGCCCGGGCGTGTTTTGCCGCCGTCTACCCGAACCTACCCCGGCAGCACCGTGAGCGGGGTAGGGGACTGCATGTGAGCGCGGGGCACTCCGTCAGCTGAACCGCCGGAGAATGTCGGGCGGCAGTCCCGGCGGCAGGGCGGCAGCCAGCCAGCGTTCGTTGCCCGGCTGCCCCGCAAATCCCCGCACCAGGGAGGAAGAAATGGCTTCCAACTCCGGAGGCGGCAGCAGGTAAACGGAACGGATTCCCGGCTCCATGGCGGCATTCATGCGTTCCATGCACTTCTCGTACTCCAGGTCCACACTGTTTCGGATGCCCCGCAGCAGGTGCGTGGCTCCCAGATGCTTGGCAAAATCTACCAAAAAACCGCGCTCGGATACTTCGAGCCGCACGTTGGGCGGCAGCTCCGCCGTCAGCGCGCGCAGGGCCCGCACGCGATCCTCAGCAGTGAGAAATCCCGGCTTGTCCGGGTTGACGGCAAGCACCACGATCAGCTCATCGAACAGGGCCGCGCCCTGCTGCATCATCCACAGATGTCCGCGCGTGGGTGGATCAAAACTGCCGGCGTAAATACCGATGCGTTTCATTTCCTGCGCAGGAAGAGAATGTAGGCCAGCGTGCCCGCATAGAGCACGGAAAACAGCCCGAGCACCAGCCACAGAACCATGTCCGTGCCGCTCTTCCGGAGCCCCATGCTGAACAGCATCATGCCGATGAGGAAGAACACCGTGCAGCGTATGATGCCGTTGATGAAACGCGCGTTCATGCCGTATTTACTTGAGGGAGAGCAGCTGCATCTCGAAAATCAGGGTGGAGTGCGGCCCGATAGCACCGGGGCCGTTGGCTCCGTACGCCAGCTCGGAGGGGATGGTCACGCGCCAGGTAGCACCGATGGGCATGAGCTTGAGCGCTTCCGTAAAGCCGGGGATGACCTGCTTGAGGCCGAAGGATACCGGCTGCTTGCTCTTGTCAAACACCGTGCCGTCAATCAGGGTGCCGGTATACATGACCTCGGCCTTGGGATTCTCGCCGTGCACGGCGGGGTCATAGGTCTCCGTGCCGCCGGGGACGATCACCTCGTACTGCAGGCCGCTGGGGGTGGTCACCACGCCCTCGCGCTTGGCATTCTCGGCCAGGTACTTCTTGCCCGCCTCGGCATTGGCGCGTCCCTTGGCATTCGCCCGCTCGCTCAGCGCGGCCATGAACTCCCGCTGGTGCTTATCCAAATCCTGCGAGATAACCTCGCCTGCGGGCGATTCCCCCGCCAAGGCAGCGCAGATGCCGCGCATCAGAGCCTCGCCGGAGAGATCCTCGCCCTGCACACCCGGGAGCATCTGGGGCAACACCTGGCTCCCGAGTCGGAAGCCCACCAAGTAGCTGATGGTATTTTTCGTTTGGTCTGTCATGCCCCCAGTGTACCACATCCCCGCTCCGCATGCAAGCCAATCTCCACACCGAGCCTTCATCAGCCCCCACTCGCTCGCGGCAGCCCCGGCGGCGGGGAAGTCTCATTCCGACATACCGAACCCCTCCTCTGACATACCAACCGCCTTCTCTGACATACCGAGCGCCTTCTCTGACATACCGAGCGACTCCTCTGACATACCGGCCGCCTCCTCTGACATACCGGACCCCTATTTTCACATACCTTTTTTATATAAAAATTTTTATTATAATAAGGAGAATTCATAATAAAATCAAGGGTTTTCGGGATATAGGCATTAAACGGAGGCAGCGCATTGCGGTAAAAATATGCCTTGCGTGCGTGTGTGCGTGCGCGCGTAAGGGCATAAGGGAAAAAACGGGGAGAGAAGATTCTGATGTTAGATGCTCCGAAGGCGGAAGAGCTTACAGAATAAGGCTTTTTTGCCGTTGCTGCTGAAAGGTGCGGTGTCGAAATCGGTATGTGAAAAGGCCCGTTCGGTATGTGAAAAAGCCTGTTCGGTATGTGAAATCGCCCGTCCGGTGTGTCAAATTTCCTGTCGGGTATGTCGAGCACCGGTACCAAGAAGGCGCAGGTATGTTCACCTGCGCCTTCCCGGTCAATTGGACTACATGCCCTCATCCGTCCCCAGGATGTATTCCAGCGGCAGGCTGGGGGCTTCCTTCGATATCTTCCCTCTGAACTTCACGTTCCGCATCACTGCGATACCGTCCGGGTCATTTTTCAGAGCAGAGCGCACGGATTTTGCGGAGATGTCGCAATCCCTGAAGATTTCACGGAAACCGCGGCTGAAGGTGTCGATGGCCAGCCATTCGCTGCCGGCTTTTGCGCGGACGATTTTGAGCCCGAGGCCCTCCAGCGCGCACTCGGCGGCATCGATTTCCTCCGGGTCGGCAGAGCGCTCATAGGCGATGCGGCACAGGCGCGTGACCGTCTTGCCGGTCTTGTGCTCCCTGTAGGTCAGGAGCGCATCCAGCACGCGCTGGGCGTCGCTGCGTCTGTCCGTGTTGACATTGCGCTCGGCGTCGGTGAGCACGGCCTGCTCGGCGTACGCGGACACGAGCTCGGCGGGGATTTTCCCCGAGTGCGACACCGAGTAGCAGGCGGCCAGCAGCAGGGCCATATTCGCGGCCGTGCGGTCCACCGTAGCGGCCCCCGCCGCCGTCAGCGTTGCCTTGATGGCCCGCTTCAGCACCCTCGCGTTGCGCAGGATCTCGGCATGCCGCTCCAGCACACGGCGCAGGAAACGCGGCGTGAAATCGGGGGCCCGGAGCATCTTCTTGAGCGGCTCCTGCTTGCTGTAGCGCGCCTCGCGCTCGGCCCGGGTCTCCCTGTTCGTCAGGTTCAGCGCGATGAAGCGCGAGATATCCGTCTCCCGCTCCAGGCCGTTATCGACCGAGAAGAGGATGGAGCAGAAGAGGGGTTTGTAGATGATAACGGAACCACTCGGGGCGGATTGCGTGATACTCGGCGAATCCTCGGTGGCCACGGAGCGGATCAACTCCAGGATGCCCTCCATGCGCCCCTTACCGCCGCCCGGTCGCCCGGGGGCGGTATCCGGCTCGGCCTCATCGAAAATGAGCGGCAGGGCCTTTCTGTCCAGCATGCGGCGGATGCCCGCCTCCGTACTGCGCCCGTCGACCTTGACCAGCAGCCCGCGGTCACCGCCCAGCGCCGCCGTGATATCATCCTGCAGATTGCTCTTGCCCGTGCCGGCGGGGGCGTTGATCCACAGCTGGGGGCGCACGGGTATGATGCCCGAGAGGACGGCGCAGGCCATCCAGCCCACCACCAGATCCGCCGACAGGGGAGACTGCCACGGGCGCAGGCGGATCAGCTCCGACAACTGTGCCCCCTCGCGGTCCGTCATGGCCGTGTCCGCGGGCAGGATGCCGAGGCTGCCCCGGGTGTCATAGATGTATTTTCCCGAGACACACCCGGACAACTCCTCTGCCGCGCCGTCTGCGCCGAAGCGGTAGCAATGCCGTCGGCCGGAGTTGTAGATGACGGAGCCGGCCGGGCCTGGCCATACCCCGCTGTAGCGCACGCGCTCCTCGCAGAAGCGGCGGCGCGCGCACTCGGTCTGCACATATTCCGTTATCATTTCGACAAGGCGCCGCCTCATGCTCGTATCACAATCCGACCAGCGGGGGAAGAGCGGTGACAGGTTGTATGTTTTGTTGAGCCAGGCGCTCAACTGCTCGATCGGCGCGAGCTGCACGACATCGCCGTAGGTATTCGTGAGTTTTCGGAAGCTCACGACGGTGCGGTAAGCGTGCGACCAGCAACAGATATCCCTGCTGCTGTTGTAGCCCAGCGGCACGAAGGGGCAGCACCCCTCCGGCACCGGCCAGATGCGTGCGTTCTCGGCCTCCTCGGCGGCGGCGGCGTTATCGGCGGCCAGCTCGGCGTCTGCCTGCAGCTTGGCGATGACGGATCGCATGGGATCACTTTCTGTCATGTGTTCATTTATCATGGGTGTATTTTCTTTCTGTTAGTAAGAATATCTTCTGCGAGCTGCATCGGGCAACCCGCCCGCAGTGCAGCCCGCGCATCTTTGGCCCCCCGGCTCGGGGCCCAGCGGTACAGATGCCGCACACCGGCGGCGGCGAGGACAGCGGCCGTGCGGCGTGCCCCCTCCAGCCCCGCGGCATCGGCGTCGGAAATCAGCGTCACATTCGCAGCGAGCAGAGGGGCAGCCCACTCGGCGCGGAAGGTACCGGCATCCGGCTTGGCGAGCACGGTTGGCAACTCGCCGACGGCGGGGTAGAGGTCCGGCGCATTGTGCGCCATGTAGTCCAGCCACTGCCGGAAGGCGGCGCGCACGGCCAGGGCATCGCTCTCGCCCTCGGTGATGTAGACATCCCCGGCCCCGCGGGCAGCCTGTGCCCCGAAGAGGGCGCACTTCCGCCCCCGGCACAGGAACCTGGGCTTGCCGCGCGCGACCTCGGCGGGGGTGCTGCGGGTCTTTACCATCAGCACATGCACGCCGTCCGCCGCCCTGCGCGTGTAGATGTAGAGGAGACGCCCCGCGGCATCCAGCCCCAGCAGCCCCGGAGAGCCGGCCGCGGTCGGGTCGGTGAGCGGCATCATGTCCTCCAAGGGCAGCCCCAGGGCCTCGGCATGCGCCCGCATGGCCTGCGGGTTGCGGCGGGCGCGGGCCACGGCGTGCAGGGCCTCCGCCTGCTCCTGCGGCGGCAGCTCCTGCGGCTCGGGTGGCTTCGGCGCGGCAGGGCACAGCGGGCGGGGCAGGCGCTGCCCCCGGCGCCTCCGCACGACCTTCCCGTCGGGGGACTCGTGTAGGATATAACCCACCCGCGCGGCCACCTCGCGGACGCAGGCGGCGAAGTGGCGGCGCACATCCACCCCCAGCACGGCGGCGGCCACATCCAGCACGGTGCCGCCCCGATTGCAGGCGCGGCACAGGGTGATGCCCACCCCGCCCAGGTCCGCAAGCTCCAGATGCGGGCGGGTGTGCGCCCCGAAGGGACAGGGGAACACCGGCACGCGTCCTTTGCGCACGGGTTGGCCGAGCGCGGTCTCGCAGTAGGCGCGGGCGATGTCGTAGCCCTTCAGGGCCTCAATATCATTCTGCGCGATGCTCATGGGGCAGGAATTTGCGGCGGGTGGAGGCGACGATGTATCGGACGGCGTTCAGGTGCTTGTGGGCGGTGCGCAACAGCCCGTTGCGCGCGGCGCCCGTCAGCGGCTCCCGGCTCCCCGGTCGTGCGAGGGAGATGAGCGCATCCCGACAGCGGAGGAGGAGCTCCCCGGCCCGGGTGAGGTTCATCTGCGCCTCCGGGGCCTTGAGCCGCTCGAGTAGCGCCGAGACCTCTGCGGCGCGCGCAATGCAGGCGGACCGCACCTCGTCGGCGGAGGGGCAGGCCTCCGGCTTTTCCGACCCCGCCAGGTACTCCGCGAGGACGCACGAGACGTGGCGGAGGCTCATGAGCGGCGCGCCTCCTTTCTACCCCTCGCTCCGTGTTTCTCCGTATGTTGCCGCGCAGGGGGCATCCCCCCGCGCCCGGTCGGTGCATGCAGCGCGTGTGCGCCGGCGTTTTTCAGTTGTGACATGCCCGACATTGTATGCAAAAAAATGTGCCCGGGGCAAGGGGGCTGAAACCGTGGACACCGAAACCCCCGTAGAGGGCGAGGTGGTTGGTGAACGCGGAATGAAGGGAATTTTCGGAGAGTTTGCGGCGTGCTCGGCGTGGTTCAGACTTCACGCCGCCGGGGTGGTAGGTAACTGAAGTTTTCAGAACGCAGAATTTCAGGAAGGTTTCGGAAACTGATCGGCATACTTAGCTCGGTGCAGACGGCATGACGGCAGGATAGTAGCTCCCTTGGTTATTTTGATTCAATTCCAAAGCTGCCTACTATGACTTTGCCTTGAAGTCTTGCCCAAGCTCCGAAGGCCGATCAGTTTCCGAAAATTCCCTTCATTCCGCGGTCATCCTCATCTCGCTCCCTACTGCCGCGGCGGTGAGAAGTCTCTCAATCCGCGTTCCCTCGAACACAGAAAAAGGCGTTCTTCGGGAAAAGGGGCTTGAAAACCGGGGCGCATAGGAGTACAATGAGCGCAGGGGTGTACGCAGCGGTGCGGCCCCCGGTTCTGTGATTCAACGATACGATTTATGAACAGTACAACCAAAAACCTGATCAAGATCCTCATCGTCCTCTTGGTGAGCGGGAGCACCTTCCTGCTGCCCTTCGAGGCTTGGGGGGTGCCGATTAACCCGATTCAAGCCCGCGTGGTGGCCCTGTTTGTCATGGCCGCGCTGATGTGGATTCTGGAGCCGATCCCGATTTGGACGACCTCGGTGCTCGTCATCACCATAGCGCTGCTCTGCCTGTCCTCCGGCGCGTTTTCGTTTGCGCGCCCGACGGTGTACGATGCAAAAGCGTTGGAGAAAATCGTCAAGACCGCCGCTGCGCCGGGACTGGAGCCTGCGGTGATGGAGGACGTGATGACCGACGTTAAGAAACGCCTCAGCAAGAAGAGCAATCTGGACGCCAACGAGATCTACACCTCCGTTGACTATGTGCTGTTGAACCACAGTGACAAGGCCAAGAAAGCCGCCGTCAAGGCCTCCCGCGAGCTGAGCGAGGCCGTGATGAACGAAGCGGGGGCCGCCTTGCCCGCGCCCGTGGCGGAGGCCCTGCGCCTGCGTCTGGCCGCCAAGCCCATTCTCTCCAAGACCGAGGTGGATACCTCCATCGCCTATGTGGTGGACGAGGTAGCCAAGGCCGCTCCGGATCAGCAGGCTGCCTTGCAGGCGGCCGCCATGGGGCTGCAATCGAAGGTGAATGCGATGGACACCGCTGCTCTGGACAAAGCAGCGGACAAGTACGCCAAGCTGGAGGCCACCTGCAACGCCTTCGAGTCGGACGCGACGCGCGAGCAGCTCAAGAAGATGCCCATCGTGAACGTCATCCAGGCCAAGAACGCCATGGCCACCTTTGCGGACCCCATCATCATCCTCTTCCTGGGCGGCTTCTTCCTGGCCGCGGCGGCTACCAAATACCGCTTGGATATCAACCTGGCCCGCTGGCTCATCAAGCCCTTCGGCACCAAACCCGCCAACGTCTTGCTGGGTCTCATGGTGGTGACGGCTCTGTTCTCCATGTTTATGAGTAACACGGCCACCGCCGCGATGATGCTCGCCATCCTGGCCCCCGTGCTTTCCCTGTTTGCGCCGGAGGACCGGGGCCGCGCCGCCTTTGCGCTCTGCATACCCGTGGCGGCCAACATCGGCGGCATAGGCACGCCCATCGGCACCCCGCCCAACGCCATCGCCCTCAAAGCCATGGCGGATATGGGCCTGAACGTCGACTTCGGCAAGTGGATGCTCTTCGGTGTACCCTTTGTCATTGTGATGCTGCTGATTGCCTGGGCCCTGCTGCGCGTCATGTTCCCCATTCAGCAGAAAGAGCTCAAGCTGGAGATGGGCGGCAAGTTCCTCAAGACGCCCAAGGCGATTGTGGTTTACGTCACCTTCGTTGTCTCCGTGCTTCTGTGGGTATTCGGCGGCAGCGTGGGACTGGACAGCAACACGGTGGCCATCATCCCCATTGCCGTGTTCTCCGCCACCCAGGTGATCACCAAGGATGACCTCAAGAAGATGAGCTGGGATGTGCTCTGGCTGGTGGCCGGCGGCTTTGCGCTGGGCCTTGCGCTGCAGGAGACGAACCTGGCGAAGGACCTGATCAACGCCATTCCGTTTGCGGGCTGGGATCCCATGCTGCTGATGGTGGGCGTGGGCTTCATCTGCCTCTTCATGGCCACCTTCATGAGCCACACGGCCACGGCCTCGCTGCTCATGCCCATCATGGGCGCAGTGGCCGGCTCCATGATTTCCGCCGGGGCGATGGACAGCCCGGGGGCCATCGGCCTGCTGGTGGCCGTGGCGTTCTGCTCGTCGCTGGGTATGGCTCTGCCCATTTCCACCCCGCCGAATGCCCTGGCCTATGCCACGGGGCTGGTGGAGTCCAAGGGAATGGCCATTTCCGGCACCATCCTGTGCCTCATCGGCGTGGTGCTCACGTTCCTGCTCATGAACTTCCTGGCAGCCGTGCACTTCTTCGGTTGATCTGATAACCCCGTTCGTCACATGGTCACGCTTCCCCCGCACATAACAGAGGCCCTGGAGCGCCTCAACCGGGTCTACTTCTGCGACCCCGCGCGCACGGTGGAGATACCGGAGGGGCACCGCTTGGTGTCCCAGGGGGAGGCCTGTCCCTGTGTGTACCTGATCCTGCAGGGCTCCGTGGTGGCCTACCGCCACGCGGAGCAGGTGCAGGGGTCGGAGTTGCCGGAGGACACAGCGGGGCGCGGTTATGAGGTATTCCGCGCCGGCAGCGGCTCCTATGTGTGCGTGCAGAGCTACTTCTCCGGCGCGCGCCGCTGCTCCACGGACATTGTGGCCCTGGAGCCCACGCGCTTGGCCTATGTGGACGACACCACGCCGCTGGAGGAGGAGGAAATATACGGCAACCGCGCGCAGCAGTTCCTGCCCGTGCTCATCCACGAGCTTGCCATGCGCAACACGCGTATTTTCGACCGCACCACGGAAAAGGAAGAGGTCATCCGCCTGTTGCACCGTGCGGAGATGTCCTCCACCCTGGCGCAGCTCACCGCGGGCATTGCGCACGAGCTTAACAACGCCGTGGGCGTCATCACACGGCGGGTGGAGTTCGTGGCGGAGCAGTTGCGCAGTTGTCTGGGGGAGCTGGGCGGCGTGAATGCCGAGCTGTTCTCCCTGGGCTATGCGGATGACGCGGTGATCTCCCCGGCGGAGCTCCGCAGCGTGGCCCGCCGCTATGAGCGCCGTCGCAACCTCAGCCAGCCCGCGGCCCAGGTGTCGGCGCACATTGCCCCCACGGAGGAGGCCCTGGCGCGTTGCGACAAGGAGCTCGTCCGCAGGGTAGGCTCCTCGTACCGCTTCTGGGAGCTGGGGCACGATATGCACGATATGCAGCTGGCCGCGCGGCATGCGGCGGGTATCGTGCGCGCCGTCAAGATGATGGGCGCGGCGGATAACTGTGTGCGTAAACCGGGCGTGGATGTGGTCGCTACGGTGCGGGATGCCGTGACGCTTCTCTGCAACCGTTTGCAGAAGGTCAACGTGCGGACGGATTTTCAGCCGCTGCCGACCATTACCGCAGACGAGACGGAGCTGGTGCAGGTGTGGACCAATATCATCAAGAACGCCTGCGATGCCATGAACTTGGCCGCTACGCCTAACCCCACGATCACCATCTCCACCGCCTGCTTCCACGCCGCCGGACTGAACCTGTTGCCGCGTGATTATCTGCGTATCGCCGTATCGAATAACGGGCCGGCCATTCCGGAGGAGCTGCGGGATAAAATCTTCAGCCCCAGTTTCACGACCAAAAAGCGCGGCCTCGACTTCGGCCTCGGGGTCGGGCTCACCATCGTTCGCCGCGTGGTGGACAGCTACAACGGCACCATCGGCTTGGAGAGCAATGACTCTTTAACAACCTTCACCATTAACCTTCCCATTACCAATCTTCAGAATATTCCCGACCATGGAAAAAATTAATATCATCTGTGTTGACGACCAGCAGGAAGTGCTCGATACCGTCCTGCGCGACCTCCGCCCCCTCACGCCCCTCGTGCGCCTCGAGGCCGCCGGCGGTGTGCAGGATTGCCTCAGCCTCATCGAGGATATCGACGATGAGGGCGACTACGTGGCCATCATCATCTCGGACCAAGTGATGCCCGGGGAGTCCGGTACGGATTTGTTGGCCCGCGTTTCCGCCGACAAACGCTTCACCAAGACCCGCCGCATCCTCCTGACGGGGCAGGCTACGCATGCCGATACCATCGAGGCCATCAACAGCGGGCATATTGATAACTATGTCGAGAAACCCTGGCAGGCAGCCGGACTTCTCGGGATGGTCAAGCGCCTACTCACACTCTTCGTGCTCGACTCCGGTATCCCCTACGAGCCCTACATGAGCATCTTGGATCGCGATACCCTCCTGAGCCGCCTCCACCACTGATGTTTTTTTACAGCGCGCCCCTTCCTCCCGCCGGGTCGGGGCGCGTTCTTTTGCTCAGGTTGTCTTTTTTCTGACAGCAGGCGGGAAAATGTTTGACAGTCTGCCCGTGTGCCTTTACAATGAAGGCGTGGTCCGCGCGATGACGATAGACTTCGCACGCTGTCGGCCTCTATCAATTCCAACCCAAAAGAACGATGACGATTCGCACTTCCGTAATGTTGTTGGCAGCGGCTGCCATGCCGCTTTCCCTGCAGGCCAAGCCTGCCAAAACCACAGCACCCGCAGCGGCCACTGCCACGGCGCAGAAGCCGGGGGCTCTTGCCGCCATGGCCCTGTTGCCTGCCGATGCCGATGACTTCGTGGCCCTGAGCCTTACCCCGGAGGTCGCCGCGTGCCTCGGTGAGTTCGCCGAATCGGCGGCGCAACTGGATGGCGTGGCCCTGGCTAACGGCAAGGGTAGCTCCGCCGCTCTCGCTTCCTTCCTGCCCCTGGTGCGTGCGGCTTCCGCCCTGCAGACGGTGGAGGACAAGCTCATGCCTGCTGTTTCCTTTACGTTCGATGACGAGGAAGATGCCGGCGACCCCGACCTGAAGCCCGGCAACAAGATGATGCCGGAGCCCAAGGACACGCCGGAGCAAAAGGCCGCCCGCCAAGCGAAGCAGCAGCTGGAGACCGCCATGCTGAAGGCCCTGCAGGAGAGCAAGGGCGCCAAGCTGCCGACCCTTTATCTGGCCGCGACGCTCAAGCCCGTCGGTCAGCAGGCGGTCGATGAGATGCTCGGGCACTACCTTTCCGATGAGGGCTTGCAGGGCTTGGTCGCGCAGTTGGGCGGTGAAGGCTCGCCCGTCAAGGCGGAGGTGGCGAAATCCGGTGACCTCAAGGGCCTGAAGCTGACGCTGGTGACTCCCCCGACCCAAGAGCTGGCTGTCTTTACGGGGCGTACCGTTTATGTGCTTGCCAAGAAGCAGGGGAACGCCGTGCTGCTGGCTCTCTGCGAGGACCCGGCGGACATCAGTCTGCCCACCTCGGAGGCGACGTCCCTGGCTTCCACGCTGAAGGACAAGAAGATCGGCAGCGGATTCTTCCTTCGCTCGAGCTTTACCCCGCAAATGACGCAGGCCCTGCTGGATACTTACAAGGCCGTGGTTCAGGGTGTCCGGGACGGGGAGGCCGCCGTGATCGCGGAGCAGAAGAAGCAGGATCCGAGCAAGGCCTCCGCGCTGGATCAGCAGGTGTCTGCCATGGATGACGGTATGACGGAGTTCTTCAAGCTCTTCCCCGCCAAGGTGACTAAGCCGACGGCCTTGCAGGTGAAGGAGAGCAAGAAGGGCTGGAATGTGCAGGTCTCCTTCGATGCCGACGGGGCTACTTTTGCCACGGTGACGGGGGCGATGGCTCCCGGCAAGACGAAGCCCGTGTTCTTCGCCCAAAAGTCTCCGCTGAAGACGACGACTCCCCAGCCGAACTGGCAGAAGATGGTGCAGTCCGCTTTCACTGCTTCGGGCAGATCCGAGGAGGTGGTTACGGCCATGACGGGGGCGGAGCCCAGCATTTGCATCGGGTCCTTCCTGACGCTCTGGGACAGCATGGGCAGTGACAAGCAGGCTTCCACCCTGTTGCTGACGGAGGACGGCGGGGCGCTTTTCGCCGGGTTGAATGATCAGGCGGCCTTCACGGCGGCTTGGAAGAAGCTCATCTCGGGCGAGGGTAACCCCATGGCTGACAGGGTGAAGGATAACGGTGACGGCTCCTATACGATTGCAGGGGGGGAGGATTCCTCGAGCTCCCTCAGCATCAGGGACGGTCAGGTGGTGGCGGGTACGCCGGATGTTCTCCAAGCTGTCAAGCCGGATCCCAAGGCAACTGTTTCCGGTATCAAGTTCCGCATCAATATTCCGCTCTCTGCCAAGGCCATGGTGGGGGATAAGGTTCCGTTCAGCAAGATCCAAGGCTCCGTGCAGACCAAGGATGGCTGCTACAAGGTGAACATTAACCTGAACAAGTAAGCAGCTCAGCAGATCAATAATACAACAATGCACCGGCCGTTCGGTCGGTGCATTGTTTAATATGGGGGGCAGGGGATCAGTTGCTTTGCAGAACCTGCAGGGCGGCGGAGCGGCCCTCTCGGCGGGCGATGTCCGCGGCAGTCTGACCCTTGCGGTTCTTGAGGGTACGATCTGCGCCGCTTTGCAGCAGCAGGCGCACCACCTCGGTATAACCTTCATCTGCGGCTTCCATCAGGGCGGTGTCGCCGTCCTCATCGGCCGCATTGACATTGGCACCGGCGCCCAGCAGGGCACGCACCACCTCGAGTTGTCCCTCGCCGGCTGCGATCATCAGGGCGGTCTCGCCGTCCTCATCGGTCGCATTCACGTTGGCCCCGGCGGCCAACAGGGCGCGCACCACCTCAAGGCGGCCCTTGTCGGCCGCCTCCATCAGGGCAGTCTCGCCGTCCTCATCCGCGGCGTTCACATTGGCCCCGCCGGCAAGCAGGCGCTGCACCTCCTGCACATTCCCGCGCTTGGCGGCGCGGTTCAGGGCGGGCTTATCGTCATCGGCCCAAGCCGGCGCGCCTGCGAACGCTGCCAACAAAGCCGCAATCGTCATCGTGTGTATCGTCTTCATGTTCGTTGTGCGTCATCGGTTGAATGACCCCTCTCTTTTACCCCTAACGAGACCGATTGTCACGCATAAAGTGCGGCAGCGGGATTATGTATGACTAACTTGATGCCCCGAAAAAGGCCCGAGCACGCGGTGGGCGCACTCGGGTCGGGAGAGCAGGGGGGTGTTACTTCGTGAAGTCGGACTCGAAGACGAGCACCTCGAAGGGCTGCAGGGTGAGCTTCACCGTCCCTTCGGCGGGCACGGTCAGACTCTGCACGCGCTGGTCGGGGTAGGCGGCGCGCATGGCCACGTTCCGCTTGTCCGTGGGCTCGAACACGGCGGTGGAAAGCTCGATCTCCTGCGGCTTGTCCAGCGGGTTTCGCAGGGCGAGGGTCGCTCCTCGGTCGGCACGCCAAGCGGCATAGCCGTAGATCTGCTCCTTGCCGGGGTCGCCGCCCGCCCAGTGCGTATCCGCCAGCACGGGGGCCCACTTGTGGCTCCACTTCAGCGCGGCGGCCACATCGTCCCAGGCGGCGTCATTCATCATGCCGGGGGTCAGGTAGAGCTCTTGCTGGTTGGCACCGGAGGCGAAGAGAATGCGGGCATCGCTGCGAAGGTTGTTGTTCACGGGGAACTTATACTTCATCGTGGCGCTGGCACCGCCTTCGTCCGCAGAGGCGATGGTGGGGTCCTCGCCCTCCACGCGAGCATCGCTGGTGTGGCCGGCCTGGAACTCCGTGCCGAGCACAATGCCGTGGTGCATGATGGAGTTGAGGGGGTAGAGGGGGGCCTGCTTCACGATGATATCGTAGCAACTGCGGTCGCGGTAGTTGATATAGCGTTCGCGGTTATTACCCTTGCCGCACCAGTTCACATCTGCCGACCCCGTGCGCCAGGTGCAGTCCACATAGTTCAACCAGAAGGGGCTGGGCCAGGTGCCCACCGTGGTGCTCAGGAAGAGGTCCGGGTTGATCTTGCGCAGCTCCTTGGAGATGTCCAGCAGGGCCATGAAGTGCGGGGAAACGCCGCTGCCGGCGCGATCCCACTTGAAGAAGTTGACGCCGTCCTTCTGCATCAGGTCGCTGCAACGCTGCAGGAACCACGCGCGGTAGCCGGGGGCCGCCAAATCCGGCTCCTTGGCATCCTGCGGCAGCAGGCCCATGCGCTTGGCGTGCTCCGTGCGCTCCTTCTGGCCACCGTAGCCGCCCAGCGGGGAAATCCAGATGCCGAAATGCGAATCGATACCGCGGATGGCCTGCACCAGCTTGCCGAAGCCCTGCGGGAACTTCTTGGGGTTCGGCTGCCACAGGTCCGCACCGAAGTCGTCCCAGCCGTCATCCAGCACGAAGGAGTCGAGCTTCACCCCGCGCTTCTGCACCAGCTCGCGGCCGTAGGCCTCCACGGTGTCGAGCATCTTCTGCTCCGTGGGGTTCAGGCCGTGGTCGTACCAACAGTTATATTGCACCACGGGATGATAAGGCACCGCACGCTCGCGGTCAAGGTAGGCCAGGAAGGCGCGGCGCAGTTGCCCCTTGGGAAACACGCCCGCCACGGTGCTGAAGCTCACGCTTTGCCCCTTGGCCAGCGGCAGCTTGCAGTCGAAGCCGATGGTCGCCGTGCCGTCCTGCACCTTTGCCTGCGCTACGGGCAGCTCCACGCCGCAGAAGAGCCCCGCCGCCTCGTTGACAAGCGGTGAGCCCGGTACGCGGCCGCACACCGTCCAGCCCTCACCGGAGAGGATCACGGGGGTAAAGTTGGTCAGCACCACATCGCGCTCTGCCGTCAGGGTATACACGCGGCGCATGTAGTGCGAGCCGTCGCGCAGCTCCGCCCGCCAGCTCACCTGCACCCCCGCACCGGGCAGGTCATAGGTGCCGCTGATGCTCTTGCCGGGCACCCGTGCCCCCGCGCAGGCCGCATTGGCCTCCACCGCCGCCTCGCCGGACACCACACTGCTCGGTACCAACGCCGCCGCCGTGTAATTTCCTTCCTCCGTAGACAACCGGACCTCCGCTCCCTTCGGCGCGCTGTTAAAAGAGATGCTGATCGGCACCCACTCCGCCACCGCATTTTTCAGCCGCAGCCCTGCCGCCGCCTCCGCCTTCCCCGGCGCTTCCCCGGGGTACGGCACATTCGGTTCATGCGCCCCCGCCGCCTGCAGCGCAGCCGCCATGCTCAATATAAGAAGAGTTCTCATACCCCATCACCCTACCACACCCGCCCCCCTCCTGTCAATACAAAAACACGGCAACCCCACCCGGATCTCCCACCTTACACCACAAGCAGGCTTCGGGGCTCCGGGGTGGTTCATTTGCCACTCTTCTGCTGAATAACAGATTTCGGCATATAGCCATAGTGGACTTTGACCCAATTTGCTACGTTCGTATTGGTCCACGATTTGCTGTCGTCAGTTATGCCCCATCGTGCCGTAAGGGTATAAGTAACTTCACTTTGCGGATGTTCGAGTTCGGGAATAGGGGGCAGAATGATTTCTTCTTTGCGGAGTCGAGCTTGTCTATCCAATTCAATGTCCCTTTGTGTTCTAAGTGGAATCATTCGAAGGGCATCAACAATTCCCGGAACATACTGAATCAGAGATGCTGCGCACAAAATCGCTGCGATGGATCCCCTGATGACCGGAGCTAATTTGATGTTTGTAAAAAGATAACAAAATGTTAAAAGGGTAATGACGGCTGCCGGATAGAGAGAGCCCTTATTTGGTATTGCACCCGCAAG
>CAMEZO010000035.1 GCA_945947905.1 uncultured bacterium | reverse complement strand
CTCACGCGCAAAAATATCCAAGAGTGCTACAATGATGCGAATTATTACCGCGACCAACTGCGCATGCAGTTCTTCTACGGCAACACCACCCTGCGCGAGCGCGGTGTGGGCGAGGCCATTTACTGGCACATCATGGGCCTGATTTCGCGCCGCCTGGCCGAGATGGGAGAGATTCCCGAGGACCTCAAGGAGGTATCCGATAACATGGTAGACTTCTACTACGGCAACTTCTCCGTCTTCCAGAGCCTCACGGACTGCTGGGCCATCGACCAACTCTTCCCCGTCATGCCCATTCAGCGCCTCTGCGAACGGCCTACCCAAAAATCGGTTCTGGTGGATATCACCTGTGATTGTGACGGCAAGCTGGATCGCTTTATCGACCGCGAGGACGTGGCCAACTCCCTCCCCCTGCACGAGGTGGAGGGCCAAGAGAATTACTACGTAGGCGTCTTCCTCATCGGCGCCTACCAAGAGACACTGGGGGACATCCACAACCTGCTGGGCGACACCAATGTGGTCAGCGTGCACCTGGAAAACGGGCGCCCGGTGTATACCGATGAAATCGAGGGTGACTGCGTGGCGGATGTGCTCTCCTATGTGAAATATGACAGCAAGGACCTCATCGCCCGCTTCCGCGCCCTGGCCGAGCGCGCCGTGGAGGAGGGCCGCATCACGCCGCGCCAACGCCGCACCGCCCTGGATGCCTACCGCACCGGCCTGAACGGTTATACCTACTACGAACTCTGAGGCCTACAACACATCACCCTGCCCGTTCCGACAAGGAAGCAGGCAGGGTGACGAAAAGCACGCCGACCGCGGCTCGAACGCGGGACCCCAAGCTTAGAAGGCTCGTGCTCTATCCAACTGAGCTACCGGCGCATGCAGCGCGGGTATGGTAGCAGAAAACGCCGGAGAATGCAAGCATAAATTCACGAAAGGGTTGACAAAGGGCGACGCGCAGGGTAGAATGCGCGCATGAAGGAGGAGCCTAGCGCGTTGGATTTTTTTCATGAGGGCTACAGCTGCGCCCAGTCCGTTTTTGCCGCCAATGCGGGCAGAATGGGACTGACAACCGAGACAGCTCTGCGACTGGCGGCAGGCATGGGAGCCGGCATCGGGCGCATGCGCCTGACCTGCGGAGCCTTCTGCGCGCTGGTGCTCGCAGCGGGTTACTGCCGGGGCAACACCACCGGGAGCGCGGAGGACAAGGAGCGCATCTATGCCCTCGTGCAACGCCTGGCCGAGGAGTTCCGGGCTGAGTTCGGCGCCCTCTCCTGTGCAGAGCTCCTCCACACCGACACTGCCACCGAATCGACCCGCCCGCAGGAGCGAACCGCCGCCTACTACGCCGCCCGCCCCTGCGAGCGCTGCGTGGCCTTCTGCGACGCCGCCGCAAAGCGGCTGTTTGGGGAAAACAGCCGGCAATAGAATCACGAAGCAACATAAATAAATTCTTGACTTCCTCCATGATTTTCGCTATAATGGGGGCGTCTCCCGATGGGCGATTACATACCACCTTTTCGACAGAGTGATGCCGTCATGAACCTGCTTGCAGAAGCCTGCGAGCTTGTAGGGAGGGTTGAGCTTGAACACCGAGAGACCCTTTCTGCTCATTTGAGAAGACAGAATCGAATACGCTCCATCCACGCCTCCCTGCACATCGAACAGAATACCCTGACTCAGGAACAGATAACGGCTATCCTTGACGGGAAACGGGTTCTCGGACCACCCCAGGATATTCTCGAGGTTAAGAATGCCGCAGAGGCCTATGCTCTGCTTCAGGAGTTGAATCCGCTTGCCGAGCGGGATTTGCTGCGAGCCCACCGCGCGATGATGCAATCCCTCGTTCGGGAGGTCGGCTGTTTTCGGAAAGGTGGAGTCGGAGTGATAGCCGGTGACCGGGTCATCCACACTGCTCCGCCGGCGCACCTCGTGCCGTATCAGATACAGGATCTGTTGTCATGGTACGGGAAATCCAAGCTGCATCCTCTGCTGAAGAGCTCAGTGTTTCACTATGAGTTCGAATTCATTCATCCCTTTGCCGACGGGAATGGGCGCATGGGGCGTCTGTGGCATACCCTCCTGCTGTCCCGTTGGCGTTCTTTCTTCGCTTGGTTGCCCATCGAGGAGCTCATTGCCGAGCGCCAACAAGAGTACTACAGGGTCCTGCAGGAGGCGGATTCCCGTGGGGAATGTTCCTGCTTCGTTCAATTGATGCTGGAAGTGATCCGCGACACACTCAGTCAATTTTCTGCCACGAGTCGATCTGCCGGTGACCTAGCCGGGGCCGAAAACGACCAAGCTGCGCGCAAAAACGACCAAGCTGCGACCAAGCTGCCCCCCGACACGCCGGCGACGGTTCGGGAGTTGCTCGAGGCACTCGGGCAGGACACCTTGTCCGCCGCACAGCTTATGGAGAGACTGGGATTGCAGCATCGCGCCAACTTCCGTCAACGCTACCTGGCCCCTGCCCTGTCCGGCGGGTTCGTCCTCCGCACCCTGCCGGACACCCCGAACAGCCCCAACCAGCGCTATCGTGCTGCCGACAGGGGCTGACGCGACCCGAAAAACGCCGCAGCCCCGGGAAGGAACTGCGGCGTGAAAACAGGATGTCCTGCGAACTCAGGCCAGGTTCTTGGAGTCGAAGGCCTTGTTCATCTCCGCCTCGCGCTTCACGCGAACCTGCAAGTCCGCCAGCGCATTCATGTAGTAGATGTAGGCATCGAAAGGAGAGGGATAGGGCGTAAAGCCGTTGCTCTTCTCCATGTAGTGGAAATGGTCCGCGCTCTGAAGCTTGCGCCACACGTGGATCATATCACTGTCATGGCTGGCCTTCACGGAAGCCTCCAAGTCATAGATCTTCTTGATGGCCTCCTGCTGCATCACGTTACCGTTCCACTGAGTCGTGGTGCCGTAGGTGGAGCAACTCACCGGGTTCGGGCAATCCAGCGTGCCCGTGGACGGGAACTTCCGCACGGCCTCCCCGGGGGTGAGGAAAGTGTTACCGTTGAACACAGCCGCCGTAATCATCGTGCGCCAGAACTCGAAGACACCCGTGGTGTCCGGCTGGCGCTCGCCGAGCGTCTCGTAGTCCATGGACAGATTCACCACCTGCCCCTCCTGGCGGGTCAACCAATCCGCGAAGGTGTAGGGAGACAGCGGGTACTCGCTCCAAGTGGGGTCAACGCGACGGTTCGCCAAGTCATTGGAGAGGTGGCGGTTGCGGATGAGCGTCTTCGTCTTGTCGATGAGCGGCGCGCACTGCAGGTCATTCGTGTGACGGTTGGACATCATGCGGCTGTTACCGTCCGCCATAATGCCCTCGAAGCCCATATCACAGACCTGAGCCGCAATCGCGTTATCATACAGCATGCCGGTATTCCACAGCACGGTGGGGCGGCAGCCGAAGAGCTGCTCGATGAGCTGCACATGCTCCTGCACCTGCTCCTCGAACTCCGAGGGAGCATAGAGCGAGGCGAGGGAGGCGTAGTACGGCATGGCCAGGAACTCCACCGCCCCCGTCTCCGCCAAGCGAGCGAAGGAGTCGATGAGGTCCGGGCGGTGGTACTTGGCCTGCTCGAGAATCACCCCCGAGAGTGCGAGCGCAAAGCGGAACTTGCCGTCGGAAAGCTCGATGAGCTGCTGCATGAGGCGGTTCGCCGGCAGGTAGCAGCGCTCCGCCACCGCGCTGAGCACGCGACCGTTGAGCTCGTCGTCCTCATAGAACGCGTGCTCACCGATCTTGAAAAAATCATACGGAATCAGCCGGTTGGGCTGGTGCGCATGGAAGGTAAGGGTAATGTTCATAGCCGTGAAGGTTGATGGGTGAAAGGGTTACCAACCGAGCACATGGTGGTAGACGCGCAGCATCTTCTCCGCCGCCGTGTCCCAGTTGGAGTTCTTGATGTCCTGTGCACTCTGCTCCGCCACGCGCTTGTAAAGCTCGTCATCTGTAATGAGGTCCACGATGTGCTTGGCCATCATGTTCACATCCCAGAAGTCCGCCTTCAGCGCGCCCTTCATCACTTCCGCCACGCCGCTCTGCTTCGAGATAACGGCCGGAATGTTGAACTGGGCCGCCTCCAGCGCGGAGAGGCCGAAGGGCTCGGAGACCGAGGGCATGCAGTACACATCCGTCATGGAAAGCAGCTCGTTGACCTTTGCCTTGTTCAGGAAGCCGGTGAAGTGGAACTTGTCGCCCACGCCGTGGAAGGCCCCGGTCTCGATGAGCTGGCGGAGCTTCTCGCCGGTGCCTGCCATCACGAAGCGCACGTTGTCGGTCTGCTCCAGCACCTTGGCAGCAATCTGCAGGAAGAACTCCGGCCCCTTCTGCGCGGTGAGACGGCCGAGGAAGAGCACGAGCTTCTCCGGGAACTTCTTCTTGCTGTGGAATACGCGCACGGGGTCCGCACCGTTGTGCACGGGGAAAATCTTGGAGGGGTCGATGCCGTAGTGACCGGCGGCCACGGTACCGGTGTACTTGGACACGGGGATGACGGCGTCCGCCTGCTCCATGCCGTACTTCTCGATGTCGTAGATCCAGCCGCGGGCATCTGCGCCGGCGCGGTCAAACTGGGAGGCATGCAGGTGCACCACCAAGGGCTTGCCCGTGGCGCGCTTCACCTCCACACCGGCCAAGTAGGTCATCCAGTCGTGGGCGTGCACCAAGTCAAAGTCGTACTTGCGGGCCATGATGGCGCAGATCTTGGAGAACTCGATGACCTTGCGGGCCAGATCGCCGGCGTACAGGTCTTCCTTGCCCGTGAAGAGGTCCAGGTCCGCATGATGAACCTTGGAGAAGAGCAGCTTGCCCTCCTGCGTGAAAGTAACGGTGCCGGGCGTGCCCTCCGTGCTGGCGTAGGGATCCAGGTTGATGGGGGCCTTGCTCACCATGGCGCAGCTCTCGTAGGTGTAGGGCTGCGCCTCGGTGGTCTGCAGCTCACCGTAGCTGAGCGTGTTGACACCGCGCAGGGTAAACCCGTCGTAAGAAGCATCGGGCGCGGCCTTGGGCACGATGACGGCCAAGTCCACTTTCTTCGCCAAGGCCTTGGAGATGCCCATGCAGGCAACGCCGAGACCGCCGTTGATGAGCGGGGGGAACTCCCAGCCCAACTCCAGTACTTTAATCCTCCTGTCTTCCATAAGAGCTTCTTGTCTGTTCGTGTTCGGACGCCCTGTGCGGAGCGTCGGCTCCATTAAAGCGAAAAAAAAGCGCTTTGTCCAGCCAAATGTGTGCCTGTAAGGCAAAAACAGGCCGAAAAATCGAGTCACCGAGGTCGGGCGGAGAGGAGGACCGTCCTCAACCCTCGTTGTTCACGCGGCGAATATCCTCGAGGGCGGCGATGAAGTCGTCCAGAATTTCAGCCGGCACCATGATGCGGTCTCGGTTAGAGCTAACTTTCTCGGTGATGCGAACCACACGGCCCCGGGCATTGCTCTTCAGGTCAATGAAAAAGGTTTTGCGGTCTGCAATGATCTTCTCTGTGCAAATAATATCGTCGTCCACTGTTGAAGGAAGCCGTGGTTGCGCGGCTTTACGGTAGTACATTGTACCAAACAGGGCGGTGGAGTCAATCTTTTTTTTGACGGAATGAGCAAAAAACGTCTGCGGACGAGCCGTTCAGTAGTCTATACCGTCCTCCGGGAAGAGCCCGAGGTCATCATCCAGCAAACCGTCATCGTAGGGATAAAGCGGGGGAGACACGGGCGGGGTGTAGCCGGGGCGGGAGGAAGGGAGAGGCGCCGTGGCCTCCGGCTCCACGCGAGCGGCGGCATAACGGGCCTTGGAGTGTCCGCCGGCAGCGGCGCGGCGGTACCAGTTGGAGGCAGCGAAACTGTTGCGGGGCACGCCGAGTCCTCGCTCGTAGCAAAGGGCCAGGTTATACTGCGCGGGGGCAAAATTGCGGTCCGCTGCGGCGAAGTAATAGGTGCAGGCAGCGGCGGCATCGCGTCGCAGTCCGCCGCGTCCCTTCTCCAGGAAAATGCCGTATTTGTTCATGGCGGGCGGAAAATCCGCAGCGGCGGCGCGGGCATACCACGCAACGGCAGCGGTATCATCGGCCGCTGCCCCGCGTCCCAGCTCATAGCACACCCCGGCGCGGTACTGCGCGCGCGGCAGTTCGGCGGCGTAGAGGAAGCACTCCAGGGCCTCCGTCCATGCGCCGTTTTTGTAGAGGGACACCCCGCGCTCCAACACATCCGCGGCAGGCATGCCGGCGTATTTGGCCAGGCCTGCTATCCGCGGCAGATGGGCCCGGGCCTCGGGTAAGCCTGCCTGCGCGGCTTGCCGGCAGCGGTGCTCGGCCTCTGCGTAGTCCTGCGAGGTGCCGAGGCCATCCTGCAGCAGGAGGCAGAGTCCCCACTGCGCGAGCGGATCCCCGGCCTCGGCGGCCGCTACCCAGTATCGGGCGGCGGCGGCGTAATCCTTCGGCAGCCCGCCGTAACCATTATAATAACAATCTCCCAAGCGGTAGAGAGCCTGGGGATATTGCTGCTCGGCGGCGGCGCGGTACAGGCGCACGGCTTCGGCAGGCGACTCTGCCCCGCCCAAGCCCAGCTCGCGACAGCGGCCCAGCGCGGTAAGGCCCACGGGGTTGCCTCGGTCGGCTGCCTCCTCCAGCAGGGGCAGCGCAGTGTCGTAATCATCGGCAGATACAGCCGCCCTAGCCTGCTCCAGCAGCTCCTCGGCGGACAGCGGGGCCAGGGCCAACTTAGCTCGCGCGGCGGGAAGGGAATCGGCGGCAGCCTGTTGCCCCTTTTGCGCGGCAGCGGCCCAGCACTGCTCGGCGCGGGCATAGTCGCGGGCTGTCCCGCGCCCGAGGTAATAGCAAAGGCCCAGTTCGTAGAGGGCATCCGCATCCCCCGCCTCGGCGGCGCGCTGCCACCGGTGCACGGCCTGTGCGGCGTCCTGCGGCACGCCTTCGCCCGTGTTGAAGCAACATCCCAACACATAGCAGGCGCGGGCATGACCGCGGTCGGCGGCCTCCGTCAGCCACTGTACTCCCTCTTCGGCCTCGCCCCGTGCCTGCAATGTGCGGCCGCGGTCAAACATGGCCTGCGGAGGCAGGGTCAGGCAAGCCGCTTTGCGTTCCGCGCGGGGCAGAAGTTCCGCTGCTCGGGGGCAGCCCAGCTCATCCGCCCGGCGCAGGGCTCGCAGAGCTGCGCGCTCATCCACGGCCGTACCGACGCCGTCCAGACAGCAGCGGCCCAACTCGAACCAGGCATCGGCGTGCCCGGCGGAGGCGGCGCGTTGCAGAAAGTCGACTGCCTGTGCCTGCGCGGGGTCGGCCCCGGGCTGCACCTGCAGCAGGCAGAGTCCCAGGGTGTACTGCGCTTCCGGCAGTCCTGCGTAGGCGGCTGTCTTCAGCAGGCGCAGCACCTCGCGCTGCGTCTCAGGGGTCATGTTCTCGCCCGCCCGGTCTTGCAGGGCTCGGGCTTGTTTCAGAGCCGTCCGCGGACAAAACTTCTCCGGGGCCTGCGAACGGAAGCATCCCGTGCCGTGCAGCGCTCCCACAGCCGCCACGCCGCCGACCATGCAGGCGAACCAGACGATCAATCCGCCTATATAAATTCCCTGCTGGGCCGCTGCTTTGTCGCGCCCGTTTCTGTCACCCCCTCGCTTCATTCCATGTTCTCTTCGTTAGGCTCTTCTTCGAAATACATCTCGAAGTCGTCGCCG
Organism: uncultured bacterium; assembly: GCA_945947905.1. GTDB lineage: Bacteria > Verrucomicrobiota > Verrucomicrobiia > Verrucomicrobiales > Akkermansiaceae > Akkermansia. The sequence goes on along the minus strand of CAMEZO010000035.1, from coordinate 10,477 downwards.
TCGGCAAAGCCGATTTCACTGCGGTCGAAATCCACCTTGTGCGTGTAGGCGGGTATCAGGTAGCCTCCGCGGGCGCGCGCTTCCAGGCAAAGCATCTTGGCTGCGGCGATGACCATCGAGGTTCGGCTGCGTCCCAGGCGAGCGCAGAGTTCATCCAGCCGCATCAACACATGCGGCGGGCAGCGGAAGCTCACGGCGCGCGTGGGGATCATCCCTTTGGGGCGACCTCGGCGGCGCGGCGAGGTCTCGTCTTCCGGCGCCTCGGGATAATTCTCTTCGCTGCTTTTCCTTGCACTCACGCGGGGTATCATAGCACCTTCCGCCGGCCTTTGCAACACCATATTGCTGCATACCGTGCCCGTGCGCGGCCATTTTAGGGTTGCACCGAGCGGGCTTTTGCGCTACAATGCCCCGCAGCGATGGACGATTTATTTACCCCCCACGGCGCCGGCGAGCAACCGGAGCCTATGCCGGAGATGCGGGAGCCGCTGGCGGCCCGCATGCGCCCGGAGTCGCCGGATGAGGTGGCAGGCCAGCAGCATTTGCTCGCCCCGGGTAAACTCCTGCGCCGAGCCATCGAGGCGGATCGCTTTTCATCGCTCATCTTCTACGGGCCTCCGGGGGTCGGTAAGACCACCTTGGCCTATGTCATCGCGCGCCATACGAGTGCCTATTTCGTGATGCTCAATGGTGTGGAGTCCAACAAAAGCGAGATTCAGGACAAGATCGCCCAGGCGCGCACCCGCTGGGCCCTGCACCGCCAGCGTACCATCCTGTTCGTGGATGAGTTGCACCGCTTCAACAAGGCGCAGCAGGATGTGTTGCTGCCGCACCTGGAGCACGGGACGGTGCGCTTCATCGGGGCCACGACGGAGAACCCCTTTTTCGCCATCAATTCCGCCATGCTCTCGCGCTCGCAGATCTTCCCGCTTCTGCCCGTGGAGCAGGCGGATATCGCTGCCCTGCTCCGTCGAGCGGTAGCAGATACTCGGCGCGGGCTCGGGGAGCTGCATCCCGTGGTGGATGAGGACGCCCTGCAGCACCTGGCTGCCAAGGCGGACGGCGATGTGCGCAAAGCTCTTACCGCGCTGGAGGTCGCGGTGCTTTCCACCCCGCCGGGGCCGGACGGTTCGCCGCATATCACCTTGGCGGAGGCGGAGGAAAGTATCCAACAAAAGGCGGTTAAGTACGACAGGGCGGGCGATGGGCATTACGATACCATTTCCGCGTTCATCAAGTCCATGCGCGGCAGCGATCCGGATGCCGCGCTCTACTGGCTGGCCACCATGCTGCACGCCGGTGAGGATATACGTTTCATCGCGCGCCGCATTGTCATCTGTGCCAGCGAGGACGTCGGGCTGGCGGACTCCAATGCGCTGCGGGTGGCACTGGATGCCGCGCGGGCGGCGGAGATGGTCGGCATGCCGGAGGCGCGCATCCCACTGGCCCATGCCACGGTGTATGTGGCCACCGCGCCCAAGAGTAACTCGGCCTACATGGGCATCAACACCGCGCTGCAGGATGTGCAGCAGGGCAAGACCCTGGCCGTGCCGGATCACCTGGCCACGCCTACTCGCAAGAAGCTGGCGCGCCTGCGCGGGGCCACGGAGGAGGAGACCACTTACCAATACGCCCACGACTATGGGGAGGACCACTATGTGCCGCAGGCCTACCTGCCGGAGGGGCGTGTCTATTATCACCCCACCGGCAATGGGCTGGAGCGGCGCATCGGGGAGCGTATGGCTTACCTGCGATCCCTGCACGAGCAGGGGGGCGCGCCGCCGGAGGGGAAGGATTAACCCTCCACCCAAGGGCCCAGGAATTCCGCTGCGGGCTTGCCGGCCTGCAGGTGGCGCAGCAGGGCCGTTCCGATGACGGCGGCATCCGGGCGGGCGTCGGCGGGCAGCTCGGTCAGTTTCTCCGGGCGGCAGAGGCCGAAGCCCAGTGCCAGCGGCAGGGAGAAGGCGCGGCGGGCGCGGCGCATCGTTTCGGCTACGGTTTCGGCGGCCCCTGCCCCGGAGCCCGTGGTGCCCAGCAGGGAGACCACATACACATAGCCGCGGGCTTCCTGCGCATAAAGCTGCATGCGCTCAAGGCTCGTGTTCGGTGCCACCAGGGTGATGAGGCACAGGCCGTGCGCCTGCAGAGCCTCGCGGTAGGGGGCGGCTTCTTCCAAGGGCAGGTCGGGCACGATCAACCCGCACACCCCGGCTTCGGCGGCGTCCGCACCCAGGCGGTCCAAGCCGTATTGCAGGAAGGGGTTGGTGTAGCCCATCAGCACGATGTCGGCGCGCAGTTGTCCCCGGCGGGCGCGCAGGCCTTCCAGCACCCGGCGCAGGGTCACTCCGGCTTCCAGGGCTCGGCGGCTGCATTCTTCGATGACGGGGCCGTCTGCCACGGGGTCGGAGAAGGGTATGCCTACCTCGATGATGTCTACCCCGCAGGCGTCGATCTCGGCCAGTTTCTCCCAAAAGCTCTCGGGCTCGGGGAATCCGGCGGTGATGAAGGGGATGACGGCGGTGCGGCCTGCGGCGTTCGCGCGGCGTATGGTTTCTTGCATGTCGTACATAGGTCGAATCAGAGCTTGATGTATTGAAGGGCGTGGGCCAGGTCTTTGTCGCCCCGGCCGGAGAGGTTCACGAGGACGATGCTGCCGGCGGGTATCTCCGCCGCGTGTGAGAAGACCCAGGCAAGGGCGTGCGAGGACTCCAGCGCGGGGATGATGCCTTCCGCCGAGGCCAGGCGCCGGAAGGCGGCGAGGGCTTCGGCATCATAGGCAATGCCGTAGTGCACGCGGCCGATGGAGTGCAGGTAGACGTGCTCCGGGCCCACGCCGGGGTAGTCCAGCCCGGCGGAGACGGAGGAAGATTCCTCGATCTGGCCGTCGGCGTCCTGCAGCAGCATGGTGTACTCGCCGTGCAGCACCCCGGGGCGGCCCAGGTTGATGGCGGCGGAGTTCGCGCAGCCGGGTTCGCCCGTGCCGCCTGCTTCCACGCCCACCAGCTTCACCTGCTCGGCGTCTACGAAGGGGTAGAGCATGCCGATGGCGTTCGAGCCGCCGCCCACGCAGGCTACCACATAATCCGGCAGCCGCCCGAGCCGTTCCTGCATCTGGGCGCGGGCTTCGGTGCCGATGACTTTCTGCAGCTCGCGCACCAGCAGGGGGAAGGGATGCGGGCCCGCTGCCGTGCCGAAGACGTACAGGGTGTCGCCTTGGTGGGAGGTCCAGTAGCGCAGGGCGGCGTTGATGGCGTCCTTGAGCGTGCAGGATCCGTTTTCCACGGCGACCACCTGCGTGCCCAGCAGCTTCATGCGCTGCACGTTCGGCTGCTGGCGCTCGACGTCTTTCGCTCCCATGAAGACGGTGCATTTCAGGCCGAAGAGGGCCGCTGCCGTGGCCGTGGCGACGCCGTGCTGGCCCGCGCCGGTCTCGGCGATCACGTGGGTCTTGCCCATCATCTTGGCCAGCAGGGCCTGCCCGAGCGCGTTGTTGATCTTGTGCGCACCCGTGTGCAGCAGGTCCTCGCGCTTCAGGTACAGCTCAAAGCCCAACTCGCGGCTCAGGTTGCCGCAGTGCGTTACCGGGGTCGGGCGGCCGCAGTAGTTCACCAGCAAGTCGTGCAGCCGCTCCCGGTACTCCCGGCTCGGCATGATGCGAGCCATCGCTTCCTCCAACTCCGTCAGCGGCGGAATCAGGGCCTCCGGTACATAGCGGCCACCGTACTCACCGTAGTACCCCCGGTGGTTCCCTTTCTCTGTCTTTTCGGTATCTTGCATACTCTTTTCGTAAAATCGGTGCATAAAAAATGCGCTCATGGCTCGGAAGCATGAACGCAGGGAAAATGCCGCGCCGAAGCGCAGGCTGCCGTAGATGCTTCCTGTCAACAAACGCGCCACCACCAAAGGCCCAAGCCCTCGGTCGCTGTCCCGTTCTGTGCAAGAAGTATCATCTCTGCCCCCATTCTATGCCCGCCCCCCTCCCCTGTCAAGCGAAATTCTGCACTCCCCTTCACTTTTTTCCTACCACCTCCCCCGGATTTGCCGTGTGCATTTGCAATGCTGGGTCAAGCCTAAAAGGTGGAAAAACCGTATTTTTTCACTGATTTTCTGCATTTTCTCCACCCCTCAACCTGACGGATTCTGCCCGCGATTTTCCCCGGGAGCGCTGTAACTCTTTGAGTATCAACACCCTGCCTGCCCTCTGCATTGCAAATGCTGTATCCTTATCGGCGAGCGAAGGGAACGCTCTGTCAAGAAAATGAAAAAAGGTTTTTCCACACTTCTCGTTACATTACTGGCGTCAGGAACCTCTTTTGCCACCACGGGCACTACAGGCTCTATCACCTTATCGGAGCCCACGAAGTACGCCTTCATCGCCACGTCCATTCTCTCCAAGGACAGTCTGACAACGATTATCAGCACGGCGAATCGTAATGAAGCCCTGCTTGGATACACATTAACAGGTGGACAGACATCTCATTCAATTTCTGTCGGCTCGTGGAACAGCCAGAATCAGTTACACATTTATAACACAACAGCTGGCTCATCAATAAGCGGAAATGCAGCCTATTCCTTCTCTGATAGCACCTCTTGGCCGACAAATCACAAACTAATCAACGCCTTCCCGAATCTTACCAATGCCGTTGCGGGAGCAATAACTCTCGGATACCAAACCACCAATGCAAGCTCGTCCGTTTCCGGGACTGCCGTTGTTCTGTCAGTGCTGTTCAGCGATGGCTCAATTACATCGATATATGGGCTTAGTAGTGGCGTAAAATATTCAAATACAGAGGTCACGACCATAACCTATGCCTCCGAGCTTCTGGAATCGCCACAGGTTGAAGTTCTGACATCGCCTTGGAGCAAGGATTCGTTAATAGAAGCTAATAACGAATTGCTCCTCACCGTCCCTGAGCCGGCTACGGCAACGCTGTCGCTGCTGGCGCTGGCGGGATTGGCCACGCGCCGCCGCCGTAAGCAAGCCTAAGACCTTTTTTCGGTAAATGTAAGGGGCCTCCGCTCGAAAGGGCGGGGGCCTTTTGAGGTATAGGCAGGGGGAAGAGCGAGGACCTGACTGTTGGTTAAGAGACTTCTATCCGCCTATTTGATAGAGAGCGAGTAGAAAAGGACCGCGGAATAAAGGGAATTTTGGGAAACTGATTGGCCTTTGAGGCTTCGGCAAGACGTCCGAGCATATCCGTAGTAGGTGGGCCTCAGAATTTTGTCAAAAACCACCGGGGGCCTACCACCCCGGCGGCATGCAGTCTGCATTGAGCCAAACAGGCCTCGGACTCTCCAAAAATTCCTTTCATTCCGCGGTTATCAACTTCTCGGTTTCTACTACCACGGAGGAGAGAAGTCTCTCGGCGCCGGACGAATTGGCTTGACGGCGGGCGGGGGAGATGGTAGAGTGGAAGCATGAAGACCTTTGCGTTTTGGGTAGCCTTGATGATGGGCGGGATGGTTTGGGCAGCGGAGGAGAAGCCGCAGGCCATCGTGGTGTTTTTGGCGGATGATTTGGGGTACCATGATACCTCTGCGTATGGGTGCGAGAAGGCGCCCTGCCCGCACCTGAACAGGCTGGCCGAGGAGGGGCTGCGGTTCACGGATGCGCACAGCACGAACTCCGTGTGCACGCCCTCGCGCTTCTCGTTGCTGACGGGCAAGTATGCGTGGCGGCAGCGGAATACGGGGATTCTGCCCGGGGACGCCAAGCTGATTCTGCCCACCAAGGAGCAGGCGGCGACCCTCGGCAGCCTGATGCAGCAAGCCGGTTACCGCACGGCCGCCATCGGGAAGTGGCATCTGGGTCTGGGCAGCGGCAAGGAACCGACGGACTGGAACAAGCCGATTGCCCCCGGACCGCGCGAGGTGGGCTTCGACTACTCCTTCATCATGGCCGCCACGGCGGACCGCGTGCCCTGCGTCTATGTACAAAACGGCGAAGTGGTGGGATTGGACCCCGCAGACCCCATCCGTGTGAGCTATCAGAAAGGCTTTCGCTTTACGGAAGAACAGACAGGCGCAGAGCACCCTGAGCTGCTGAAACCCTGGGGACGCCCCTCCAACAAACAGCACGCCGACACCATCATCGACGGCATCTCCCGCATCGGCCACATGACGGGAGGCAAAGCCGCCCTGTGGAAAGACCAAGACCTAGCCGACGACATCACCCGAGCCGCCGTCAACTTCATCCGCGAGAGCCGCGGGCAACGCATCTTCCTCTACTTCTGCACAAATGATATCCATGTCCCCCGCGACCCGCACCAACGCTTCCGAGGCAAAAGCGGACTCGGCATTCGCGGCGATGTTACCGTGCAGATGGACGACTCCCTGGGGCAAATCCGCCAAGCCCTGGAGGAAAACGGCTACGAAAACAGCCTGATTATCTTTACAAGCGATAACGGACCCGTCATCTCCGACGGCTATGAGGACGGCGCTGCCGAAGCCTGCAAGGGACACAACCCCGCAGCCCCCTACAGCGGCGGCAAATACGGCTTGTTGGAAGGCGGCACGCGCGTACCGTTTATCGTCCACTGGCCCGGGCACGTCAAAGCAGGCAGCACCTCCTCCGCCCTCATCTGCCAGATGGACCTGGGGCGCACCCTCGCAGAACTGGTCGGCGTGCCGGTACCCGCCGGCTCCATGCAAGACAGCGAAGCCCTGCTGCCCGCCCTGCTCGGACAAAGCCCCACCGGACGCAGCGAACTGGTCGAAGCAGGCAACAGCGGCTCCGCCCGAGCCCTGCGCAGCGGCAACCTGAAACTCATCGCAACCCGCCAGCCGAAACTCTACGACCTGGCAAGTGATGTTGCCGAGCAACGCGACTTAGCCAAGGAACGCCCCGAGCAAACCCGCGAGCTCCTCGACAAACTGAAAGCCATCGAGCAAGCCCCCGCGCATCCCTGAGCCCTGCGCCGAGCCCTTCCCTAGGCACGCCACGGGGCGGGATTTTGTGTCAGCGGCACGGAAAAGGCTTGCGATAAAGACCTCGCGGGCGTATACTCGCGCGAACGATGAGCAACGACGAGAAAAAAGACTTTATCCGCGAGATGGTCGCCGCGGACCTGGAGAACGGCTATTGCAAGGTACCGATTACACGCTTCCCCCCGGAGCCGAACGGCTACCTGCACATCGGCCATGCCAAAGCCATTTGCTTAGACTTCGGCTTGGCCAAGGAATATGCTCATCTGGGCGCCGTCTGCCACCTGCGCTTCGATGACACCAACCCGGACAAAGAGGATGTCGAATTCGTGAACTCCATCCAAGAGGACATCCACTGGCTGGGCTTCGACTGGGGCGAGCACCTCTACTGGGCCTCCAACATCTTCGATTTCTACTACGACTGCGCCGTTGCCCTCATCAAGAAAGGCTTGGCCTACGTTGACGAGCAGGACCGCGAAACCATGCGCCGCCAGAAGGGCGACCTCGTGACACCCGGCGAGCACTCCCCCTATCGCGACCGCAGCGTGGAGGAGAACTTGGCGCAGTTCGAAGCCATGAAAGCCGGCAAATTCCCCGAAGGCGGCGCCGTGCTGCGCGCCAAGATCGACATGGCCAGCAGCAACATGAACATGCGCGACCCCGTCATCTACCGCATCTCCTACGACCGCCATCACAACACGGGTGACAAATGGTGCATCTACCCCATGTACGACTTTGCCCACCCGCTCGAGGACGCCTACGAGCACATCACCCACTCCCTCTGCACCCTGGAGTTCGAGAACCATCGCCCCCTGTACGACTGGGTGGTGGAGAACTGCCCCGTGCCGGCCAAGCCCAAGCAACGCGAGTTCTCCCGCCTCAATATCACCTACACCGTGATGAGCAAGCGCAAGCTGCGCCAGCTGGTGGAGGAAGGCTATGTGGCCGGCTGGGATGACCCCCGCATGCCCACGCTCTGCGGCATGCGCCGCCGCGGTTACCCCGCCCCCGCCATCGTCCGCTTCTGCGAAGGCGTCGGCATCACCAAGTTTAACGGCAACACCGATGTGGCACGTCTGGAGAATGAAGTGCGCGCCGAGTTGAATGCTAACGCCGAACGCCGTATGGCCGTGCTCAATCCCCTCAAGCTCGTGCTCACCAACGTACCGGAGGACTTCTGCGAGGACGTGGAAGTGGTCATCAACCCGGAGAAACCCGATCTGGGCAACCGCAGCGTGCGCCTCACGCGCGAGGTGTGGATCGAGCAGGAAGACTTCATGGTCAACCCGCCCAAGAAGTACAAACGCCTCACCCCCGGGGCCTGTGTGCGCCTGCGCGGGGCCTACTGCCTCATCTGCACCGGTTATACAGCAGACGAGACGGGGCGAGTCACCGAAGTGCAGGCGGAGATCATCCCCGGCACCATCGGCAGCAACCCGCCGGAGGGCATCCGCTGCCGCGGGGCCATTCACTGGGTCTCTGCCCGCTACGGTGTGCAGGCCGAAGTACGCCTCTACGACCGCCTGTTCAAAGACGAAGCACCGGACGCCAACCCTGCGGGCTTCTTGGCCTCTCTGAACGACGCCTCCCTCACCGTGCTGAAGAACGCCGTCGTCGAGCCCGACTTGGCCGAAGCCGCCCCGGAGTTTCTCTGCCAGTTCGAGCGCCTGGGCTACTTCGTGGCCGACCGCTACGACCACAGTCCCGAGCACCCCGTCTTCAACCGCTCCGTCGGCCTGCGCGATTCCTGGGCCAAGCAAAACAAGTAACCATACACCTGTAAGCCCTCTCCGATTATGGGAAAGTTCGAGTTCAGCGCCAAGGGCGGCGTCTTTGACATGAATGCCTTTATCAACGCCTGCGATGCCGCTACCTGCGGCGAAACGCCGGAGGAACAGCCCGCGCCCCCCGCAGAAGCACCTGTCCCTGTCCCCTCGACAGAAGAAGTACCCGTGGCGGACGGCGAGGACCCCATCACCTACTCCCCCCTGCCCGAGGTGCTGGAGGAGCTGCGCATGGGCCGCCTCATCCTCATGACGGACGACCCGCACCGCGAAAACGAAGCCGACCTCGTCTGCGCCGGGCAGTTCGCCACCCCGCAGAACATCAACTTCATGGCCACCCACGCCCGCGGACTCATCTGCGTGCCCATGGCACCGGAGCGCGTGGACTCCCTGGGCCTGCCCATGCAGGCCATGCACAACACGGAGAAACTCCACACCGCCTTCACCGTCAGCGTGGATGCCAAGGAAGGTACCACCACGGGTATCAGTGCCTTCGAGCGCAGCATCACCACCATGAGATTGGCGGACCCGCATGCCGTGCTTGACGACTTCGTGCAACCCGGACACTGCTTCCCCCTGCGCGCCCGCGAAGGCGGCGTCCTGCGCCGTGCCGGGCACACCGAGGGCACCGTTGACATGCTTCGACTGGCCGGCATGGAACCCGTGGGCGTCTGCTGCGAGATCATGAAAGAGGACGGCACCATGGCCCGACTGGGCGACTTGGGCAGCTTCCAGCGCCGCTTCGGGCTAAAAGCCTGCTCCCTGGCACAGATCATCGCGCACCGGCAGCACACGGAAACCCTCGTGGAGCGGGAGGAAACCGTCAAGCTCCCCACGGATTTCGGCACCTTTACCTGCCACTCGTATCACTCCAAGGTAGACGGCAAAACGCACTTGGCCCTCGTGCACGGCGAGATCGACCCGGAGAAACCCATCCTCTGCCGCGTGCACAGCGAGTGCCTCACCGGGGATGTCTTCGCCAGCCGCCGCTGCGATTGCGGCAGCCAGCTGCACGCCGCCATGCGCCGCGCCGCACAGGAGGGCGGTATCATTCTCTACCTGCGCCAGGAAGGCCGCGGCATCGGGCTCTCCGCCAAGCTGCACGCCTACAAACTGCAGGAACAGGGGCTGGATACCGTCGACGCCAACATCCGACTCGGCTTCGCCCCCGACCTGCGGGACTACGGGGTCGGCGCACAGATTCTCCGTGACCTCGGCGTACGCAAGCTGCGGCTCATGACGAATAATCCCAAGAAGATTGTCGGCCTCTCCGGGCACGGCCTCGAAATTGTCGAGCAGGTTCCCATCAGCATCCCGCCGAACGAGGACAACAAACGTTATCTGGACACGAAACGCGACCGCATGGGCCACACCCTGTAGAGCATCTGCCCGCGGCATGACGGGGAAAAACGGCTGCATGTCTCGTTTCTGTGTTTCCTTTGCGCCCCGCACGCGCTACAATATGAGCAAGTAAGTTATTTCACCATTTCAAGACATATGCCTATACCTCCCCCGAACGAACCGCCGCGCTCACCCCAGGGTCAGGGCCCTGCCCCGACCCGCAATTGGGGGGCGATCATCCTGCTTCTTGTCCTTGCGGCTGTCGTCCTCGTTGCTTTCTCTTCCAAAAATTCCTCCGTTACGGAGGATGATAACTCCTTGGCGGCCTTCCGCAAGGACTACCGCAGCGGTCTGATTGTTGTCAACGACAAAAAGAACTTCCCCATCGAGGTAGAGACCTCCGATGGGAGCAATCTGGCCGTCATCCG
>CAMEZO010000034.1 GCA_945947905.1 uncultured bacterium | reverse complement strand
GAACCGCTCACGCTCTTCCGCCGCCACGGGGACAGCCTTTCCGGGGATCCGATTAACAACAACCGAGCGGCTTGGCATCGCCTGATGCGAGACAACGATGCCGTCATCGCCGCGCGCTTCCCCTCCTGGCACATCAACCGCCACCTGTACCGCATCCTCTGGCGCCTCCGGCAGGTGAAACAGCGAGGACTCGCCTACTGCTGGGGACGGATGAAGCGCAAGTAGCAGCGGTATTCCGCCGGCGGGCTACTTTTCTGCACGATTTGCCTTGCCAAGGGGGGAGAGGGGCGGTACAATAGGGGCAGCATGAAAATAGCTGTAATCGGAAAAGGCGGGCGCGAGCAGGCGCTTGTGGAGACGTTGGCAGGCAGCCCGAGCAAGCCGGAGCTGTATACATTCCCCGGCAGTGATGCTATTCGGCAGACGGCCAAGCAGATACCGGCGGACAGCTTCGATGGCTTGATGCAGTGGATGGTGAACAACAAGATTGACCTCTGTGTGGCGGGTGAGGAAAGTTATCTGGTGAAGGAAGAGGGGCTGGCAAACCGTTGTGCGGCCTTGGGTATTCCCTGCTGGGGGCCCCGCAAGGAGAGCGCACAGTTAGAAGCCTCCAAGGAGTTTGCCAAGGACTTTCTGCTCCGCCACGGCATCCCGACGGGCATGGCCAAGGCCGTTGCCGATTATGACGAAGCCATCGCGGCCATCGGCGGGCAGTACCCCACGGTGCTGAAATTCGATGGACTGGCCGCCGGCAAGGGGGTGGCCGTGTGCCCGGATGCCGCCGCCGCAGAGGAGTTTCTGCGCGAGGTGTTCATCGACAAGCGCTTCGGCCCGGGGCGTCTGCTGGTGGAGGAGTTCCTCACCGGCCCGGAGATTTCCATTTTCGGTGCCATCTGCGATGACCATTACCTGATTCTGTGCCCCGCGCGCGACTACAAGCGCCTGTGCGACGGCGATGAGGGCCCGAACACCGGCGGCATGGGCGCGGTGGCCTCGCGGCAGCTTGCCTCGCCGGAGGTGCTGCGCACCATCGAGGAGCGCATCGTGGCCCCCACCGTGGCGGGGCTGCAAAAGGATGGCCTTCCCTACCGCGGCTTCCTTTACTTCGGCCTGATGCTCACGCCGCAGGGGCCCAAGGTGATAGAATACAACTGCCGCTTCGGTGATCCGGAATGCGAGGCGGTGATGCCCCTGCTGCGCGGGGATCTGGCGAGCTTCTGCCTGGCGGGTGCCAAGGGCGAGTTCAAGCCCGAGCTCATCAGCTTCGACGAGGGATGGAGCGTCTGCTGCATCCTGGCCTCCGCCGGTTACCCCGCGAGCTCGCACTCCGGGGATCTCATCCGCGGCTTGGAGGACTGCCGGGCTCGCGTGTTCCACTGCGGCACGAAAAAAACGGAGGCCGGTTGGCAGACCGCCGGCGGGCGCGTGCTGGCCATCGTGGCGCAGGGCGCAACCCTGGACGAAGCACGCACCAAGGCCCATGAGGAGGCCGCGAAGGTTGACTTCGACGGCGCTCAACGCCGCAGTGACATCGCCTATAAAAATATGTAACCCCTTTTTGTTACCATGAAAGAAGAAGCAAGAGCCTTTTTGGAGGAGCTGCTGAACACCCCCGCCCCCACGGGCATGGAGATGGACGCGCAGCGGCTGTGGGCTGCCTACATGAAGCCCTTTACCGATGAGCAGAACTGCGATGCCTACGGCTCCGCCTGGGCCGTGCTGAAGAGCAAGCAGCCGAATGCCCCGACCCTGATGCTGGATGCGCACGCCGACGAAATCGGGTTCTCCATCCGCTATATAGATGATAACGGATTCGCCCGCATCGAGCGCCTGGGCGGCAGTGATGTGGCCATTGCCCGCGGTCGTCGCCTCTGCTTTTTCGGCTCGGACGGCGAGGTGTACGGCGTAATCGGTAACACCGCCATCCACATCCGCGATGACAAGGGACAGGCCCCGAACCTGTGGGACCTGTACGTCGACTTCGGCTGCGACAGCCGGGAGGAAGTGGAAGCCCTGGGCCTGCGCGTGGGGGACCGCGGTATCTACTGCGACGGCCCGCTGATGCTCAACAACGGCAAGCGCCTCGTCTGCCGTGCGCTGGATGACCGCCTCTGCGGATTCATCACGGCGGAGACCGCCCGTGCGCTGCACGAGCAGGGCATCGAGCCCGCCTGGAATATCGTGTTTGCTAACACGGTCCAGGAAGAGGTGGGGTGCATCGGTGCGCAGATGCTCACGTATCGCATTCAACCGGATGCCGCCATCTGTCTGGACGTGACCCACGGCACGGACTCCCCCGGGCTGAACAAGGGCCGCTACGGAGATGTGCGTTTGGGCAAGGGCGGTGTGCTCTGCTTCGGCCCCGCCTGCCACCCGAATCTGAACGCCCGCCTGGAGCTGGTGGCGCGGGAGAGCGGCGTGCCCATGCAGCGCGAGACCTCCGGCCGTACCACGGGCACGAATACAGACCAGATCTTCCGCTCCCGCTGCGGCGTGCCCGCTACCAATTTGTCCATGCCCCTGCGCTACATGCACAGCCCCGTGGAGACTGCTGACATGGGTGATGTACAGGCCTGCATTGACCTACTGGTAGCATTTATCCGCAGCCTGAAACCCGAGGACGATTTCCGCCACAAGCTGTGAGCAACCCGGGTCAGGAATGGGAGGTCATGGCCCCCGCGGGCTCCTTCGAGTCGCTGGCGGCGGCCCTGCGCGCCGGGGCCGACAGTGTCTACTTCGGTGTCGGTTCACTGAATATGCGTGCACGCTCCACAGTGAACTTCACCGAGGACGACCTGCCGAAGGTGGTGCGCCTGTGCCATGCCTGCGGGGCCAAGGCCTACCTCACCTGTAACATTATCGTCTACGACCGCGAGCTTGACGCCGTGCGGAGTCTGCTGCAACGCGCGAAGGCTGCGGGGGTGGATGCCGTAATTGCCGCCGACTTTGCGGTTATCACCTACGCGCACGAGCTGGGGCTGGAGGTGCACATCAGCGTGCAGGCCAATGTCTGCAACACGGCGGCCGTACGCTTTTTCGCTGCCTATGCGGATGTGATGGTGTTGGCGCGCGAGCTGCCGCTGAGCAGCATCCGCCACATCATCGACACCATCCGGGAGGAGAAGATCTGCGGCCCCTCCGGCAAGCCCGTGCGCATCGAGATTTTCGCGCACGGGGCCCTCTGCATCGGCATTTCCGGCAAATGCGGCATGAGTCTGGCAGCATACAACCACTCCGCGAACCGAGGAGATTGCTTCCAACTTTGCCGGCGGAAGTATCGTGTCACGGATGTCGATACGGGCTTTGAGATGGATATTGATAATCAATATATCATGTCGCCCAAGGATATCTGCACCATCCGCGTGATCGACCAGTTGCTGGAGGCGGGTGTCTCCGTGTTCAAACTGGAGGGCCGCGGGCGGTCGGAGGGCTACGTCTCCACCGTTACGCAGGTGTACCGCGAGGCGCTGGAGTCCTGCAACGCCGGCACTTGGAGCCGGGAGAAAGTCGCTGCTTGGGAGGATCGCCTGCAGCAGGTTTTCAACCGACAATTCTGGCACGGGGGTTACTACCTCGGCGAAGATTGGGACACCTGGGGAGGCACGGCCAACAGTCTCGCACTCGAACAGCGTCAACACCTCGGGCGTGTGAAGAGTTACTACGCCCGCCCCGGCATCGCCGTCCTCAAACTGGAGGCCACTGATCTCAAACAAGGAGACAAGTTGGAAATAACCGGCACCACCACGGGCATTGTTCGTCTGACGGCGGACGAGGTGCGTGAGGACACGGAAAACGGCGATACGATCCCCGTTCCCGTGGTGCGCAAGGGTAGCATCGCCTATGTGGCCGTGCCGCAGAAAGTGCGTCACGGGGACAAGGTTTATCTGGTAACACGCAGAAAGTTGTCATGAAGCTGCATACGCTCTTTTCTCGTGAGCAGATAGGCCTCCGAGTCCGCGAGCTGGGGCAGCAAATCAGCGCAGAACTGCCGGCGGACGGTACCCCCTTGGTAGCAATCATCCTGATGAAAGGCGCCCTCTGGTTTGCGGCGGATCTGCTGCGGCATCTTCCCTCCACCCTGCGTGTGGAACCCGTGCGCGTCTCCAGCTACGGCAACGAACGCACCAGCAGCGGGCAGCTCACCTGGCACACCCCCTGCCCGCCCTGTGCCGGCTGCCGTGTTTTGTTAGTCGATGATGTGCTGGACACGGGCCTGACGCTGCAAGCCGTGCGAGAGGAACTGCTGCACAACGGGGCCGCGCAGGTACTCACCGCCGTGGCGGTGGATAAGCAAGGCTCGCGGCGCACGGCCATAGAGGCCGACTATGCGGCTTTTCGCGTCAAAAGCGGCTTTTTGGTAGGTTACGGAATGGACTGCGCGGAATCTTACCGTAACCTACCCTACATCGCAGAGTTATCTGCGGACGAATAGCGCGGCGTAAGAGCCATCCCCGAATTCACGGTGCGGCAGGGCCAGGTGCTCCTCCCGAAGCTCGAACTCCGGATGCGCCTCTACAAAGGCCCGCACCACAGCTCCGTTCTCCTCCTCGTCGATAGAACAGGTAGAATACACCAGCCTCCCGCCGGGGGCCACCGCCTTCGCCCCCTCCTCCAGAATCTGCCGCTGCACTCCCGCCAGGCGTGTGATCTCCTCCGGACACAGACGCCAGCGCGCATCCACGCGGCGCTGCAACACGCCGGTATTCGAGCAAGGCACATCCAACAAAACGGCATCGAAGCCCCCTACCCACTCCTGCGGGCAGGGCTGCGTCCAGTCGTGCTCCGCCACCTCCGCATCCGCGCCGCCGAGGAGCTCCAAATTCGCCTTGAGCATGGGCAGTCGGTGCGCCTCCGCATCCGTTGCCAGCAAATGCACCCTGCCCTGCGTCGCATCCAAGACAGCAGCGGACTTTCCCCCCGGGGCGGCACAGGCATCCAGCACCCGTTCCCCGGGCGCGGGGGCCAGCATCTGCACGCTGTAGCGGGTCGCGGGATCCGCCATGTAAACCTGCCCCGTGCGCAGCTCTCCGCGAGGCAGCGCAGGCACGCGATACCAATCAGCTATCCCCGGCAGCGGTTCCCACTCCGCAGGAATCTCCGTCGGCGGGTTCAGAGTGTTTACCCGTGCAAACAAAGACGGCGTCTGCACCAGGGGCGCAAGCAGGGCCTCCGCCTCCTGATCCCCGAAGGCAGCCACCCAGCGGTCCACCAGCCACTCCGGGGCAGAATAACGCACCGCGAGCGGCAGACCGAGCAGCTCCGCTTCAAAAGCCTCCCGACGCCGCACGGCATTGCGCAGAATAGCATTTACCAGCCCACGCGCCCGCATGGGAGCCACCGCCACCGTCTCATTCACGGCAGCGTGATCCGCCCCGCCCATCAGCAGCACCTGGCAGAGCCCCACCAGCACCAGCCAGCGCAGAGACGACTCCAGCTTGCCGGGGCGCAATTGTTTGCATCGGTAATCGAGAAGGGACATGTTGCGCAGAGTGTCATACACCAGAGCCTGCAACAGCGCTCGGTCCGGGCGGGATAATTGTTCCTGCTGCGCCGTCCGCGCCACCAGAGTTTCCGCAAAAACACCGCCCTCGGCCCACTGTTGCAGCAGATGCCAAGCCAACAAACGCACACTCTTTTTCTTGCCTTTTGCCATGCAGGGGATATTATACCGCAGCTCGGCGCGTTTGGCAATGCTCTTTTTGCTTGAGTCCGCCGCCCCGGGGGTGTATAATACGCACATGCCCCGTTTTCGTCGCTTTTTCCCGTCCCTTGCAGCCGGCGCTGCCCTTCTGCTGCTCACGGGTTGCCCTGCCGTTACCCGTACCTCACTGGCTGTCTACGAGTCCGGCCAAAGCTGCCTGATAGCCGTCAATCCCGCGGATACCGCCGACTTCCGCCACGAAAACCGCCCGAGTGTACAACAAAACACCCCCATCTTCACCGACGACGCGGGTAACTACTACGCGCGCCTGTGGGTAGCAGACGCCCGATACGACCGCTCCCTGCTCTGGAGCCTCCACCTGCCGGACCTCGTCATGAGCCGCAGCCCGGTGGGGGAGCCTTACTTGGACTGCCTCCGCCTGCGCCCCGGCAGCCACCGGGAGACCTGGGTACAGCTGGGCAAGAACGCCACCCCGCCCGGGGGCTACCCGGAATTCACGGGTACCATCCTGCGCGAGTGCCCGCCGCCGCAGGGTAATCTGCGCGTGCTGCAACCGCGCTCCGTCTTCCTCTACCACAGCCGCCGCACGCGCCCGCCCTACTGGCAGGCCGCCTTGGCGGGGCTGGATGCCCTGGCTGTGGACCTGCCGTTAAGCGTGCTCTTCACCGCTGCTAATACCATAGCCTTCGCGCCTGCTAACGCTCTCATGTTCCGCGAGGACGCGAAGGCCCCGGAGGAGCCTACTTCTCCGGAGCCACCCGCCAGATGAGAGATTTCTCGTAATACTCCGGCATATCATCGTTGCGTTGCAGTCCCTTACTGCGCAACAGATCCCGAAGTTTCTTGACATCCGGCAGCGTGGAGGCCGTGCGGAAGATGTCATAGCGACCGCGCGCCTTGTGGGCAGCGGTTGTCACCTCCTGTATCAGCAGACACATACCCGCATCTCGGCTCGCGTTGGCGATCATCACCTCCAGGGTATAGGCCTCACCCGCCTTCACGGTGAACACACTACCGGCGGTCATACCGCCCATGCGGCTCTTATAGGTATCCATTCCTTTGATCGGGATAAATTCATAACCGGCGTGTTTTTTATCCTTGCCGGAGGCAATGGCGGCGCGGAAACGCTTACCCGCGTCATTGTCCTTCCGCCCGTTTTCGATGCAATCCTTCAGGTTGTTACGGTCCGCTGCACCCGGGATGAAGTAACCGCACTCCAGCACGGTTTTACCGCCGAAGCGCACGCACATCACATCATCGCCGGCTCCGACAAAGCGGAACTTGCCGGACTTCGGTGCGATCACGCGAGCACGGTACAGGGCCACGCAGTACTCGCCGCTGCATTTGTCCTCACAGGCAAACATCATCGGTAACACCTTGGGTGCGCTGGGCGGCACGCAGAAGTAGGCGGTCTTCGCCTTGTTCGGGCAGCGGTAATATTTCTTCAGCAAGCCTCGGTCATGCTTGTTAGCCAAGGACATCATCAGAGGGTAGAAATCCTCCTTCTCCCGGAAGCCGTTGGAGTTACCTTTGGCATCCTGGGTTAAATCATAAAAAGTACCGCTGATCGAGGAATCCTGCGGGGAAATATCCGTGGGCGGCTCGGGGTCATCGGGCACCTTGACCGCAGGCTTCTCGCGCTCGGCGGGGGCCTCCTGTTTCTTATCCTTGTTCTTATCCTTGTCCTTATCCTTGTCCTTAGCCTTGTCCTTATCCTTCTTCTTGCCCTCGGCCCGGCGCACCATACCCAAGCCGGAGTCAACCCATTCCTTCTGTTCGGCATTCTCGGCGGCAGCCTGCTTCAGCAGACGAAGGATTTGTTTCTTGTTCTTGAGGTCAGAGTCCTGCACCTGAGCGGCAGCATTCGGCGTTCCCTCGGGGGCATAGGCGGGGTCAACGCCTTCTTCCAGCAGCAGCTTCACCATCTCTTCATTACCGGACAAGGCTGCCGTGATGAGGGGCGTACTGCTCCAGGAATCACAGACATTCGTATTCGCTCCTGCGGCTAACAGAGCACGCACCGCTCCGACTCGCTTCGCAGCCACTGCCGCCACCAGTACGGGCGTACCGTCCCGAGTCACGGCATCGGGGTTTGCCGCGTTCCCCAGCAGAGCATTAACGGCAGCACCACTCTGCGCATAACAAAGCATCGGACGGCCCTCCCAACGGGCGGCTGCCATCTTGGTCTCGGCTGCAACCTTGCGCACGTTATCAGCCTTATCCGTTTTCAACGCATCCAACAAACGGCGGCAGGCCTTCACCGCCGCGGCGTCCTCGCTGTCCGCATCGTAATCTGCGGGAGGTTCAGCTGCGGCAGGTTTCCACACGAGGCTGGCACTGCTGATATTCGGCAATTCGTCCGTCTTCAGGACTCCTTTTTTGCGCAGGTTATCCACCATCTTCGCGCGGTCCGGCATGTCCCCGCTCACGCGGAACAGTTGCAAGCTATCCGGCTCGGCCTCATTGCGCAGAAGAAGGGAGGCCTGCGTATTGCCGGCAACATTTACGAACAGAATCTCAATGGGGTAGCTGCGCCCCGCCTGTACATTGAATTCTTTTCCTACAATCAAGCCACCGAAATCGGAATTGTAGCGTGATGTCTCTTTCGGCCTCAATACCGAGTATCCCTCGTGAAGTTTCCCTGCCCCGTTGTCCCCTTGCATACGGTCACGCAGTTGGCGGCAGATATCAACAAAGTTCACTAATCCCTCCCCGTTGCGCTTGTTACCCATCTCATCCTCATACATTGTCGGGATACAGTATCCGGCCTCAAGCACCAAATTGTTATCAAATCGAATGCTCATCAAGTCATCTGCAGCACACACAAAGCGGAAACGCCCGCTTGTCGGCGCCTTCACGCGACCGCGATAAACAACGGCCCAGGAGTTCTGCGACATATCGGATGAGACACCGAAAATTTCTGCACCACCTACGCAACTGACGCAGGGAAAATGAAGGTGGGTGAAGTCCTTGGCCGGTGACGAGGCAAAGCGTTTCAGACCGGAATAATCCCCCATCACCCATTTTTTTGTTTCAGTGCAATATTCCGGGCTGACCCAGCAACTCGACTTAACAACCAAGCCCTCTTCCCCTTTCACCGTTTTCGTGAGGTCATAGAAGGTTCCCTTGAGTGCCCCATCCCCCGCAGCATGAGCGGCGAGGAACACAGCCGGGATTGTAAGCATAAGCAGTCTCATGTCCTGCATTCTAGCACAAAATCGTTTCAGGTCAAGAAAAAAAACTCTCCTTGACTTTTTTTGCGGCTCACGCTACAATGTCCACGCATGAGCGCCCCCACACAGCACAAGCCGACCTGGCTGAAGGTTCCCCTGCCCCATGGGGAGGAGTTCCGCAAGCTGGACGACCTCGTCCGGCAGCAGGGGCTCGTCACGGTGTGCCGGGAGGCGCAGTGCCCGAACCGCGGGGAGTGCTGGGCGCACGGCTCCGCCTCGTTCATGGTATGCGGGGAGGTGTGCACCCGCGCCTGCGCATTCTGTGCCACCCGCACCGCCAAACCGGCGCCCCTCGACCCCGGAGAGCCGGAGCGTGTGGCCTTCGCCGTGCAAGCCATGCAACTGCGCCATACCCTCGTGACCATGGTGACGCGGGACGACCTGCCGGACGGCGGGGCAGCCCACATCGCCTCTGTTATCAATGCTATCCGCCAACACTCACCCGCCTGTATCATCGAGGTACTCACCTCAGATTTCGGTGGGAGCGAGGAGGCTCTGCAACTTGTCATCGATGCCCGGCCGCACATTTTCAATCACAATTTGGAGACCGTCGAGCGGCTCACCCCGCTGGTGCGTTTCCGTGCTCAGTACCGCCGTTCGTTACAGGTGCTGCGCCGCGCGGGAGAAATAGCACCGGGGCTCATCACAACAAAAAGTGGAATGATGCTGGGCTTGGGCGAAGACCGGGACGAAGTGATCGCCGCCATGCGAGACCTGCTGGACAACGGGGTGCGCATGCTCACCCTGGGGCAATACCTGCAGCCAACTCCCCGGCACTTGCCTGTTATCGAATACGTCCGGCCGGAGACCTTTGCAGAGTTACGGGAGACCTCCCTCTCCATGGGTTTCGAGCAGGTAGCAGCGGGGCCGCTCATCCGTTCCTCACACTTTAGCGCCAACTTCCGGCCCCGGGAGGAGGTGCTGGCTGCCCTGCGGGAAGACCTGCGCCGTCGCGGGATGCTTCCTCCCGCTACGGAAGATTCAGATATTTCTTGAGCGTGTTTCGTTGAATCCCCAGGCACTGCGCCGCGCGGGATATGTTACCCCCGCACTGTTCCAACACGGCTCGGCAGTGGCGCGCCATGGCCTGTTCCAGACTTTCCGTCGGCAGATTCTCGGCAGCGGGGGCGTCTGCTTCGCTCCAACTGTTCATGTTCAGGAAATCCCGCAGGGACTCGGCCCAATCGGTGACCCCGAACACCTCCGTGTACTTGAGGAAGGCTGTCAACTCACGCGCATTGCCGGGCCAGGAATAGCCTAACAGCACCTCGCGTGCCTCCGCCGGCAGAGAAAGCCCGCAACGCGTCCGCCGAATGTGCTCGGCAATGGTCGGTATGTCGTCCGGCGTGCTGCGCAGGGGCAGCGTTTTGATGGTGAATTCCTGAAGTCGGAAAAGCAAATCGCGCCGAAAAAGTCCCTTGTCGGCCAGTTTCATCAAATTTTTATTCGTGGCGGTAATCAGGCGCACATCCACATCGATTTCGCGGTGGTCGCCCATGCGGGTGATGCGCTTTTCCTCCAGCACGCGCAGCAGTGTACCCTGGGCCTCGAGCGGCAGGTCTCCCACCTCGTCCAGGAAGAGGGTGCCGCCGTTCGCCTGCTCGAAAATCCCTCGTCTGTCCTGCACGGCTCCCGTGAAGGTGCCCTTGCAGTAGCCGAGGAAGGCGCTCTCCATCAACCCCGGGTTAGAAGAGGCGCAGTTGTATGTCAGCATCGGTTTATCCCGGCGACAGGAGTTCAGGTGCAGGTGGGTAGCCACACTCTCCTTGCCCGTACCCGTCTCGCCCAGAATCAGCACGCGCACATCGTCGTGCGGGGCCACCCGGCATATCAAGTTGCGCAGTTCCTCCATGCGGGGGGATTTGCCCTTAATCTCGCGCCGCCCGAAGCAGCGGTAGGCCGTGCGGCAGCGCAGCAGGTGCTCGGAGAGTTCGCCGCCGCTGCGCAGGTATTTCATGTAATCACGGATAGCTTGCTCACCGAGTTTCGGCTCGGCCATGATGACGCGGCAGATGAAACCTACCGTCCTGTACAATTCACACGACTCCTCCGTGACGGCGGCGCGGAGGATGCGACCCGCGAGCCTGCGCTCTTCTGCCGTGGCGTTCATCCCGTACAGGACAACATCCATCAGTTCCTCACCTGGAGTACCGAACAGGCGGAGCAGCTCCCCGTACGCCTTCCGCCGTTCATTCTGAATGCCCCAGTTCGTATACCAGAAAATCTCCACCCCCCGATCGCGGAGCTTACGCAGGGCGGCATCCAGGCTCTGCTGCGCCTCCCCGCAGCCTACCTTGACCAGGTCCAGACCGATTCCTACCAAATGCAGGCAGCGAAGGGCGGGATTTTCCGCGGCTTCGCTCAACACGCGCAGGGCCTCCCGGCGCGGGGTTAGCAGCGATCGCACACGCCGTCCCGCTGCCAGCTCACGCTGTTCCACCAGGGACGCCGCCGGTAAAATGGTGGCGTAGCCGCATCCGTTGATAATGAGTGTTTCTTCCTGCATGGTGCTCCGGGGAACATTGTAGCATAAAATGCCGCGCGCATCGAGCCTATTTTTCCGGCAAACCGAGCTCCCGGCGTATAAACGGCGCGGTGGGACTCTTCGTACTGTTTGCTACCTGCGCCACGGTTCCCTGTGCCGTGATGCGCCCGCCGTCGCGTCCGGCACCGGGCCCCATGTCGATGATATAATCGGCCTCACAAATCAGGGAGGTATTGTGCTCGATGACCACCACGGTGTTGCCCAGCTCCACCAGGCGCCGCAGCACCTGCACCAGCATGCGCACATCCTGCGGATGCAGGCCGATGGTCGGCTCCTCGATCAGGTAGAGATCCTGCGGCAGGGCACGCCCGCGGCGGACGGCGGTGAGCGCGGCGCGGCGTCCCTTGATAAGCTCCGCCACCAGCTTGATGCGCTGGGCCTCGCCGCCGGAGAGGGTGTTGCTGGCCTGCCCCAGGGTCAGATAGCCCAAACCCGTCTCGCATAACAGTCGCAGGGGATCGGAAAGCGTGGGGGTAGCGGCGAAGAATTCGGCGGCCGTCTCCATGCTCATATCCAGCACCTCGGCGATGTTTTTGCCTCGATAACGCACCTGCAATGTTCTGCTGTTGTAACGTGCACCTCGACAGGCCTCACAGGGGACGGTACAGGGTGGCAGGAAGTCCATCTCCTGTCGACAATAACCCGTGCCTTTGCATACCTCACAATGTCCGGCGGAGGTGTTAAAGGAGAAGCGACCGGCATCGAAACCCAGGCGCCGCGCATCGGCGCTGCCGGCGAAGATACGGCGTATCTCATCGAATATACCTATATAGGTCGCCGGGGTGGAGCGCGGCGTTTTCCCCAAGGGGGATTGGTCTACTCGGTAGAGAGCACGGATGCTGTCCAGCCCTCGGCAGGTGCCGTAGCAGCGCGTGCGGGGTGCGGTGCCCGCAATCGCCTCCTGCACGGCGGGGGCAAGGGTGCCGGTAATCAGGGAGGTCTTGCCCGCTCCGGAGGGGCCGGTCACGACGGTGAAGCGTCCTCGCGGCACGCGCAGGTGCACATGCTGCAGGTTGTGCAGCGTGCAATTCTCTACCTCTAACCAATCCACGGATTTGATCGGGAGACGAGGCCCGCAGGAGGGGTGTGGCTCATGCCCGCTGAGGGCGTGCCCTGTCGGGGTGTCTGCGGCGGCCACACGGGCAAAATCTCCCTGCGCCACCACCTGCCCGCCGTGCACTCCCGCGCCGGGGCCCATGTCGATAATCGTGTCCGCCCGGTGCATAGTTTCTTCGTCATGTTCCACGACCAGCAAGGTGTTACCGCGTTCCTTCAATTCCCGCAGGGTATTCAGCAGGCGTTCGTTGTCGCCGGGGTGCAGGCCGATGGTCGGTTCATCCAGCACATAGAGCACGCCGCGCAGCTCGGAGCCCAACTGCGCCGCCAGACGTATGCGCTGGGTCTCGCCGCCGGACAGGGTGGGCACCGAGCGGTCCAGCGACAGATAACCGAGTCCGACGCGCTGCAAAAATTTCAGGCGGCGGGTGATCTCGGCCAACACGTTGCGTGCAATCTCGGCGTCTCGTCCCTCGAAGTGCCACCGGCGCAGGGTCTCCGCTGCGGCATCGGCATCCAGACTGCCGATCTGTGCAATGTTGTGCCCGAAGAGGGTTACGCCCAGGGCAAAGGGGTTCAGGCGTTGCCCTCCGCAGGCGGGGCAGCACTCCTGCTCGGCGTCTTTGTCCGCAGCTTTGTCGACATCGCAGTCATAGCGCAGCTCGACCTCCAGTTGGCTGAGTTTGTCCTCCGGTTTATCTTTCAACCGCGCACTGCTCACATAGCCGTGGCCCAGGCACACGGGGCAGCGTCCGTGCGGGGAATTGAAGGAGAAGGTGGAGGGCTCGGGTGTCTCATAACCCGTACCGCATTGCGGGCAGCTCAAACGCGTGCCGACCAAGCGGCTCTCCGTCCCCGTCACCAGGCGCAGGAAGCCGTCGCCCATCTCCAGGGTGCTGTTCACGGTTTCGTTCAGGGTATCGAAGTCGCAGGGGGCGTCGTTCATCAAGATGGCGTTACCCTGCACACGGATGACAGCCGTCACCACGTCGATATCGTGGTTGGAGTAGCGATCCAGCGGCTGGAATTCGGCAGGCTTCACACGCTTGCCGTCGGCTATCAAATAGGGGTATTTCTTCTTCTCCGCCCGGCGAGCGAGGTCGGCGTAGTGTCCCTTGCGGTTGCGCACCACGGGGGCGGCCAGCAGCAGTTCCTCGGGCTTGCGACCCACCTCCTCCGCCACCAGCGCGCGGATTTCGGCGGGGGAGCGTCGCCCGATTTCCACCCCGCAGCGGGGACAATGCGGCGTGCCGAGTTTGGCGTACAGCAGGCGCAGGAATTGCCATATTTCCGTAACCGTACCGACCGTGGATTTACTGCCGCCGCGGCTGCGGTTCTGCTCGATGGCCACGGTGGGCGGCAGTCCCGTCAGTCGGTCGATGTCGGGGGTCTCCATCTGCTCGGTGAACTGGCGGGCGTAGGGGCTCATCACGTCCATGAAACGTTTCTGTCCCTCCGCGAAAATAATATCGAACGCGAGGGTACTCTTACCGCTGCCGGAGAGTCCCGTAACGACGGTCATTTCATTACGGTTAATGTTCACGTCGATATTTTTGAGGTGGTGGTGGCGGGCCCCGCGCAGGGCAATCACCCCCGCGGGGATGTCGTCCTCGGTCTCCGCGGCGAGTAATCCGGGGTCATCGTGTTTCCCTTCGATCGCAGCTGACAAATAGCGGCCCGTGTGGCTGCCGCTCGCGGCGACGTCCTCCGGCGTGCCCTCGGCCACGATGCGGCCGCCTCCCTTTCCTCCCTCGGGGCCCAGGTCGATCACATAATCCGCAGCCTTGATCAGGTCGAGGTTATGCTCGATCACCAGCAGACTGTGCCCCTGCTCCACCAAGCGATTAAAGACACGCAATAACACCTCCAAATCGCTGAAATGCAGCCCCGTGCCGGGCTCGTCGAGGATAATCAGGCTCCCCGTCCCGCTGCCCGCGCCGGCCAGGGGCTCGGCAAGCAGTTTGGCCAGCTTCAGACGCTGATTTTCGCCGCCGGACAGAGTGTTGAGTCCCTGCCCCAGTCCCAGATGCCCCAGGCCCACATCCACCAGCACCTGCAGACGCTCCGCAATGCGGCGCGGCCGTGCCCCTTTCATGTGCTCGAACAGCCCCTGCGCGGTCCGTATATCCAGCGCGAGCATTTCTGCCATGTTGTAGCCGCCCAGGGTGATACCGAGTGCCTGCGGGGTGTAACGCGTACCATGACACAGAGCGCACGGAACAAAAATATCGGAGAGGAACTGCATCTCCACCTTCTCCTGCCCCAGGCCGGCGCAGCGGGGGCAGCGTCCCTCTCCGCTGTTGAAAGAGAAATAACCGGGTTTCAGTCCGCGGGCTGCGGCGGCGGGCTCGGCGCAGTACAGTTGGCGTATATCCTCGAACACGCCCATGTAGACGGCGGGGGTGGAACGCGGTGTGCGGACAATGGGGCTCTGGTCCACCAGCAGCACATCCGCCACCTGCTCCGCGCCCTCGATGCGGCAGACCTCGCCGCGCTCTTCGTCGTCTATTTCCTCCGGGTGCAGCGTGCCGTATAACACGCGACAAGCCAGTGTACTCTTGCCGCTGCCGGAAACACCGGTCAGGCATGTGTAGACACCGAGCGGAATCTCCGCATCCAGATTGTGCAGGTTGCGGCACTCGATGTTGCGCAGGCTCAGAAAGGCTCGCGGCTTGCGTCGGGTAGCAGGCATCGGCACACAGCGGCGGCCCGTCAGGTACTGCCCCGTGGGGGAGTCCGCCGCCCGCAGCATGCCCCCGGGTTCGCCGGCGTAGACCACGCGTCCGCCGCCCGACCCGCCGGCGGGACCCATATCGACCAAATAATCCGCTGCACGCATCACGGCTTCCTCGTGTTCGGTCACCACCAGGGTGTTCCCGCGCCGGGTCAGGCGGCGCATGGCCTGCAGCAGCCTGGCGGTGTCACGGGCGTGAAGGCCCACGGTCGGTTCATCTAACACAAAAAGCGTTTCGGTGAGGGCCGCACCCAAGCAGGCAGTCAGGCTCACGCGCTCGATCTCGCCGCCGGACAGCGTGCGGGTCAGTCGCGAGGGCGCCAGGTAGCCCAGCCCCACCTCGCAGAGGTAGTGCACGCGGCTCCGCAGCTCGCGCACTGCCTGTTGCAGAGAGCGGTCCGCGCCCACCGCCGGGAGAACATGAGCATCTAACCAAGCCAGCAGCTCCTCCATGGGCATACCCTGCACCTGCGGCACGGTGCAGCCGCCTATGGTAAAGGCCAGAGCCTCCGGACGCAGCCGACCTCCGCCGCAGGCGGGGCACACGCTGTATTCTCGGTAATAGGCCAGAAAAACGCGCACGGTCATCTTGTGTGCGTGCTTCTCCATGTCATCAAAAATACCTTTATAACCGTACCAAAGGCCCGCATCGTAGGCAGCCCACACATCCATCCCCTCCGGGGCCTCGCCGTACAGCACCCAGTCGCGTTCCTTCTGCGTCAATTCGCGCCAGGGAACATCCGTGCGCACAGCCCGGCACTTGTTGTTGCGGCGCATCAGGTCCTTATAGCAGGCGGAGAGCGTCTGGCTGCTCAGCATCTTGAGCGCGCCGTCCTCGATGCTCAGCTCCGGCAGCAGGCCGCGCTCGTAGTTATAGGTTATCATGCGGCCGTAACCCTTGCACACGGGGCAGGCCCCCAGGGGCGAGTTGCCGCTGAACAGCCCCGGAACGGGTTCCGCCAGCGGATACCAATCGCAGCGGTAGCAGCGCGCCGTGCCCCAATCCACCCCCGCCCGCAGCCGCACCTCCGCGGCGTTTTGTCCCAGATGAAAAGCCGTCTCCAGCGCCTCCTCCAGGCGCGCGCGGGCCTCCGCTTTCAGCCGCACGCGGTCCTGCACCACACACAGGTAGGCTTCCTCGCCCTCCACGGCATCCGGATTCTCCTGCAAATCATCCAAACGCTGCACGCCGCCGCCGGCCCATGCACGCAGATACCCCTGCGCGGTCAGCGCGCGCCGCATCTCGTCCATGCTTCCCACCTGCCGCACGCGGAAACACACCAGCGCTTCCTCACCCGCGTGCTCGGTCAGCAATTCCTCCGCCACCCGCTGCGGCGTCGCGGGGCGCACGGGCCGACCTTCCGCATCATGCCCCTCCGCCAGGCGCGCAAAAACAATTTTCAGGTATTCGTTAATCCCGGTCATCGTGCCCACGGTGGAGCGCGAGTTCTTCACGGAGTTGCGCTGCCCCAGGGCAATCGCGGGCGGCACATTCTCCACCGCGTCCGCATCCGGCCGCGCCATGCGGTCCATGAACTGCCGCACATAGGGCGAGAAGGTCTCCACATACCGCCGCTGCCCCTCCGCATAAAGGGTCCCCACCGCCAGCGAGGTCTTGCCGCTCCCGCTCGGCCCCGTCACCACAGTCAACTTGCCGAGGGGTATGTCCACATCCACCCCCCGCAGGTTGTTCTCCCGCGCCCCTCGTATGCGTATCGAGCCATCCGCTTGCTTCGTCATGCCCCCATTGTACCCCATTCTCCCCGCTCCGCAAGCCTTATTCCTGTCCGTATGCCCCTTTCTCTCGCTCTCTTTTCTGCAAAAATAACACGTTACCTTATTTTTATGCTTGACACACTGTATCGAGGTATATATACTCATCACCACGGCGGGGCACGAGTAAAACCGTTGACGGGAAGAGTGACAACAATGCAGCGGTCGAGCCTCGAAGGATAGAAATAACGAATTTTTGATACATAATGGAAAGTAATTTCGTTGATGCAGCATATAAAGGCGATCTCGATCGCTTGCGCGATCTGCTGAACAGCGGAGCAGATGTGAATGAGGTAGACAAAATCGGTTGGACAGCCTTGGCTGCCGCTTCAGCGAACGGTCAACAGGCATGTGTAGAGGAGTTGTTAAAAGCCGGTGCGGATGTCAATTATCAGGATGTCGTTGATGAGGACTCGGCCCTCATGCTGGCAGCGCAATATGGTTACCCGGAGATTGTAAGGATGCTGTTGAAGGCCGGAGCCGAGATCGAGCAAAAGGACTGCTTGGAAGAAACGGCTTTACTCAAGGCAGTATACGGAGCTGACATGTCGAGTGCGAATGGCTGTTTTGAAGTCGTAAAGTTACTGCTCGATGCCGGGGCAGATATTGATACCTACGACAGTTCCGCCATGACTCCTCTGATTAATGCTGTTGTTAGTGGCAATCCGGACTTCGTTCGTTTT
This sequence comes from uncultured bacterium, assembly GCA_945947905.1. Lineage (GTDB taxonomy): Bacteria > Verrucomicrobiota > Verrucomicrobiia > Verrucomicrobiales > Akkermansiaceae > Akkermansia. Next base: position 479 of record CAMEZO010000034.1, on the reverse strand, counting down.
CTTCTCGACCGTGGTGCTGATATAGAGCGGTATGATTGCAGAGGGGCCACGCCGTTGATGTATTCTGTCTCCGGCTTGCATTTCGACTATATGGCGCATATTCCATGCAATCCAAGGACGGTTAAAGTGCTGTTGGAGTATGGAGCGAATGTCAACGAAACGGGCCCCAATGGAATGACAGCCCTTGATCTCGCAGTCAACGAGGAAGTCGCCCATCTCCTCATTGAGGCAGGAGCTAAAAGGAGCTCGGAACTTTGACTCGCCTTCCCCGGGCTCATTTCCCGGGGCGGGGCCGCTCTTGGCATCGGCGGCGGAAAAGGGCTTGCGTTTGCGGCCGAGCTGCGGTATGATGGGAGGCATGGAGAGCACGGACAAAAGGGCGTACCTGGAGCATGTAAACGGACTGCGCGGCGCGGCAATTGCGGCGGTGGTGCTGTATCATCTGCAGGCTGAGCTGTGCCCGTGCGGTTATTTGGGGG
>CAMEZO010000033.1 GCA_945947905.1 uncultured bacterium | reverse complement strand
CCCCGTCACCATGATCCGCTGGAACTCTGCGGAGGGTGACTATGCGGGCTTCTCCGTCGGCATCGTGGACGGCATCGCTCGCACGTTCACCCGCATGGGCTACGGCGTCTACGAGCTGGCTCCCTTCTGGGCCCCCACCTACAAGTGCACCTACCGCCCCCCCTACCAGGGCAGCTGCGGTCGCAGCGGCCTCAAGGAGTACAATGTCTGGTCCGGTTTCTCTGAGTTCCCCGAGGAGCTCGGCTTCCAGAGCAAGTACAACTACTCCCGTCCCGGCCGGGACAACTGATCCCCTCTTTTGTTGTTTGTTTCGTGTTTTGGGCGCCTTCCCCTCCGGGAAGGCGCTTTTTTGATGAGGCAGGGGAAAAAGTCTCCCGGCGAAGGCGGAAAGATATTTCGGTTTTATTAAAGAAATGACTTGACAAAAGGGAGGGGCCGCGGTATGCTGGGGAGCGATTACGCACCATGGCATTCGGGAACGAAAATCAGGGTATGCCCTACAGACAGATGGAACTGAACCCCAACATTGCAGACGGGGATCAGCACTCCCCTGCCCAAATGCTGCGCCGCGCGGCAGATGCGCGCCAGGCGGCGGACTATTACGCCAAGCAACAGCAGATTCTGGAGAACACAAACCGTGCCAAAGAAGGCCTGAGCCGCGCGGTTGATGAGCTGGGCATGCTGCTGCGCACGGCGGTGGTGCGACTGGAACAGGAGGAGCAATCCATGCTGCGCGAGGTGAAGCATATCGACGCCACATGCAACGCCTTTAAGCTGCACCTGCAGAAGCTCACGGCCATGAAGCCCTATGAGTGGAGTCCGGAGGCGATGGACGACCGGCTGAAGGAGGCCGAACACATCCTTTCCGTGGCTGCCAATGACTTCGAGGAGGCCTATCGCAAGAGCAACCACTTTTACCACACGCAGATTTTCCGCTACAAACCCGGGGCGGAGGAGGAAACACGCACGCTGAGTTGGCCCAAGTTCAAACGCCTGATGCTCAAGGGCTTGGCGTTCCACTTGCCGCTCTTTGTGTTACTGTTGCTCTCCTGGGCCGTTTGGGCTATCATTTCTTCTTTCTGAGTTCCCCACCTTTCTCCTCACCATGGCTAACATGCAAAACAGGGTTCGCGAGCAGATGCAGAACGTCTATGCTGCACGCAACGGGATGCCGACAGACCGAGCAGCCCGCGCCTCGCACCGCCACGCCGACCCCTCCGCCTATTGTTCCGGCAGCCCCCGCCAGGGGGAGAGGCCGCACCACCGCAAACACGTCAACGTGGCTGCATCCCCGCGCCGCAGCAGCGGGCTGTGGGAGCCTTTCCTGTACCTGCTGCTCGTAGCGGCTTCCATCAGCATCCTCTATTGGGTCGTGCTGCATGTTCTCTCCGAGTCCTGAACACCCCATACCCCTTTCATCAAGATGAGTACCCCCGGCATCAACGTTGCCTACATCGCCCGACTGGCGGAGCTTGAGCTCACGCCGGAGGAGACGGAGCGATTCTCCCGAGATCTCAACCAGGTACTGGCCCATGTGGCCGAGCTGGATAAGTGGGACACCGCAGACGTACAGCCCATGTACCACCCCCTGCCGGTTTTTGATGCCGTGCGGCCCGATGAACCGGCCCCGAGTCTCCCGCGGGAGGCAGCCTTGGCGAATGCCCCGCAGCAGCAGGAGGGCATGTTCCGCGTGCCGAAAGTTGTTGAATCTGCCCACTGATTGCACCGCCATGCTCCACCGTTCCATTTCTCATTGGCGCCGAGCCCTTACCGCCGGACAAATCTCCCCCACCGAGCTGGTGCAGGAGCTGGATGCCGCTATGCGCAGCAAGAACCCCGCTGTCAATGCCTTCATCTCTTGGGATACGGAGGCGGCGCTGGCCGAGGCCGCTGCGGCGGACCTTTCGCTGCCCCTCGGCGGCATTCCCATCGCGGTTAAGGATAACATCTGCATCCAGGGGCAGCCCACGCGCTGTGCCTCGCGGATGCTGGGCAACTTCAAGGCTCCTTATGATGCCACGGCTGTGTGCCGACTGCGCGCGGCGGGCGCCGTTCCTTTCGGGCGCGCGAACATGGACGAGTTCGCCATGGGCTCCGCCGGCGAAAACTCTGCCTTCGGCCCCACCTGCAACCCTGCTGACCTGCAGCATGTGCCGGGCGGCTCCTCCAGCGGCTCTGCGGCAGCCGTAGCGGCGGGAATGGCTATCGCGGCCCTGGGGTCGGACACCGGCGGCTCTATTCGTCAACCGGCTTCTCACTGTGGGGTGGTGGGCATCAAGCCTACCTACGGTCGCATTTCGCGATATGGTTTGGTGGCTTTTGCCTCTTCCCTGGATCAGATTGGGCCCATCACGCAGAATGTGGAGGATGCGGCCCTGCTGCTCAATGTGCTCTGTGGTCACGATGCGGCAGATTCCACCTCCTCTCTTCACCCGACGGAGGACTTTACGTCCGCTCTCGGCAGCGGGGTGAAAGGTCTGCGCATCGGACTTCCCGTGGAATATACCTCCGCCGGCAATGCTCCGGAGGTGGAGGCAGCTCTGCAAAAGGCCATCCGCACCCTCACGGAGGCGGGTGCCGAGGTGGTGGAGGTGTCCCTTCCCCATGCCGAGGCGGTGGTGTCGGCCTACTACATCATCGCCTGCGCAGAGGCTTCCTCCAACCTGGCCCGCTTCGACGGCATCCGTTATGGGTACCGTGTGCCGGATTCCGCCGGCTTGTCGGACCTCTACTCGCGTTCGCGCGGAGCCGGTTTCGGCAGCGAGGTAAAGCGCCGCATTATTCTGGGAACCTATGTTCTCTCCGGCGGTTACTATGATGCCTACTACACCAAGGCGCAGAAGGTGCGTGCCCTGGTGGCGCAGGACTTCACGGAGGCCTTTAAGGGGGTCGACCTCATCCTGGGGCCGGTTGCTCCCACCCCCGCGCCCCGACTGCACGATGACAGCCTGACACCGTTGCAGGTCTATCTCTCGGATATTTATACCATTCCTGCTAACTTGGCGGGGCTTCCCGCGATTTCGCTGCCCGTTCCGGGAGCCGGGGCGTTACCCGTGGGCGTGCAGCTGCTCGGCCCGCACTTTGCGGAGACGCGCTTGCTGGGTGCCGCTGCCGCACTGGAGGCTGCGTGGTCATGACCCCCGTTATCCTCACCGTTGCGGGGTCGGATTCATCGGCCGGGGCCGGGATGCAGGCGGACATGAAAGCCGCCTGCGCGCTGGGTTGTTACCCGCTCACGGCAGTTACCTGTGCGGTGTGTGAGGTTCCGGGGCGTGTGGAGGGCATTGTGCCCCTAGAGGCGGATTTCGTAGCGGCGCAGGTGCGGCTTTGCCTGCGTACCTTTCCCGTAGCGGCGGCCAAGTGCGGTATGCTCTACTCCCCGGAAATCGTCCGGGCCGTTGCGACCGAGCTGCGGGGAGCGCGCATTCCGCTGGTGATCGACCCCGTCATGCTGGCCACCGCCGGCGAGCCCCTCATGCTCCGCGAGGCCTTGGCTGCCTACCGGGAGCAGCTCTTTCCCTTGGCTACAGTGGTGACGCCGAACTTGGATGAGCTCTGCTGTCTGCTGGCTTGCGCTCCGCCTGCCTCCCCCGATGAGTTATCCGGCGCGGCGGCGGAACTCGCGCGCCGTCTCGGCTGTGCAGTCCTGGCCAAGGGGGGACACCTGCCGGGACACGAGTGTACGGATATTCTCGCAGACAAACACGGTGCCGAACTCCTGCGCATCTCTCATCCCCGTACGGAGGGGATCTCGACCCACGGCACGGGTTGCACGCTTTCCGCGGCCTTGGCCTCCGGCTTGGCTCTCGGCCTTCCGCTGTCGGAGGCCACCCGACGGGCCCTTCGCTACACGGCAGCCGCCATCGCCCACTCCCACCGCTTTCCCTCTGTCTGCGCCCTCAACCACACCCCGCCGGAGGGTGTCTAAGGAGCCGGCTCATCGTCGGGGGCGGAAGGCGCCGTTCGGGTGGGAGTAGCCAATCCGAGGGCGGTGGCATATTGGGCCGCAATGCGCGCAGCGACCTCACGGAGGGCCTCGGAGGAGGCAGAAGACGCCTTGGCAGACAAGTGCGGGCGCAACATTTTACCGAGGGCCGCGGCGGCGGCATCATCGGCGGCATGATTGCTGTCGTAGTACAGCAGCAGCTTTTCCATGACCTTAGGGGAGGGCTCACCCAGGGCCTCCAGCTCACGATCCCGCGCCAGTCGGGCATCAAACCATTGCTGCAGCACCGGCGCCGCGGCATCCGCATCCGCCGCGCTTTTGACGCCGCGGAGAACAGCCGCCATTTGTTGGAAGGCTGCGCGCTGCTTTTCCAGCAGGGCCACATACTGCTCGTAGGGAACGGGATTGGTGATGGGCTCGCTCTTCTCCATGGCAGCCGGCGGCGGGGCTATATCTGCTATCTTGGCCAAGGCCGCCGCCAATTTGGCAGAATTTTTCGCATGGGGAGCAGCTGCGGCATAGGCACGGTAGAGTGCTTCCATCGCCTTGTCCTCCTCCCTGCTGCGCTCATCATAATAATCCATCACCCGGTCCACCACGGCCAAGGAGCCGAAACTCATGTTACCCTCAGCCTGCTGCAGCGCCGTCCGCTGCGCCAGTAAGGGCTTAAGCCGCGCCGCAACAACCTCCGCCGTCGCCGCATCCTTCACCTCACCCAGCACAGCCGCCAACGCCGCTGTATTGGACAAAATGGCATCGTGCAACGACATAAACTGCTCCGCCGGAGCAACCGCCCCCTCCGAAGATGACGCCTGCTTGCCCCCCGCGACTCCAACCGCCGCCGCCGTGAGTATTGCCGGTATGATACCCTTCATAAGCACCCTTCATTGTACACACCCCACAGCAGATTGCAAGAAAAAAAGACACGAAGAAATCGTTTTATTCCTAAACCCGACTCATGTCCAAACCGCCATAATTAACTCGGTGGGCTTACTCCTTGAGGCGGTGTTGCCAGTTGGTGATGAGGGTAGCGAAGTCGGAGGTTGAGGAGGGGTCGGAGGCGTAGGGATTGGCGCGGAAGGCTTCGGGGCGGCGGCACCAAACCAGGAGAGAGATGGTGTAGGCCTCGGCGGCGAAAGAGGGGTCTTTGATGCCGGAAGAGGAAGCGAGTTCGCGCCAGGCGTCGGGGGACATCCCTTCGCGGAAGGAGATACCGCAGCGGCGTTTGAGGAGGTCGCGCATGGCGGAAGCGACGCGGCCGATTTCCTGATAAACCCGGCACTCCTCCTCATCCACGCGGTACTTGGCAGGGAGCTTCATGTACTTGGCCAACATATCAGCCGCGCGATCGTACTCGCCCTGCTGCATCGCCACGTAGGCGAGATCAAGCTTGGTACGCATCGCCAGTCTTTCAACAGACGTATCAATGCCGGCTATCTTATCGGAACAAGCAGAGAAGCCACTTTGAGGGGAAGCCAACAACGCCTTGATTTCGCCGTTGAATTTGGGATTCGTCGTTCCCCGGGAAGCCATGGCATGGGCAAAGAGAAGCCACGCAGAAGCCCGCAACTCCGGAGCCTCGAGCGAGGGGCGGCTGTCACTGCGCTCCGCCTTGGCAACAGCCTCATAGGCCTGTTCGAGAGGGGTGGCCCAATCACGGTGAGCAGAACGAGACTGCCCCAGTTTGGGCACCCATACCCCCAAACGCTTAAGCAGCGGCTCGGGAGCTGTCTTTTGCTCCGGGTGCAGCAGAACACAGAGAGCCGCCCCCCTGAGAGCCGCGTAGGCCGCATCCACCGGATCCGCAGTCTCACAATTCGCAAGAGCCGTTAATATACAGAGAGCGGACTCCGTATCATTTTTCCGCAGCGCCTCATCCGCCTTCTCTGCGGCATTCTCCAGCGACACACCCTTCGGGAAGCCATCCACCGCCACAACCGGCTCCGACTTCCCCTGTTCCTCGTCCGTCAGGAAAGACGAGAAGCCCCCCGCGGCATCCCGAAAAGCACGCAGGACAGCAGGAACCCGCCAATTATCCGGATAGAGCCCATAATGATAAAGACAGCACCCGGCCGCCAGGACGGAAGGATTCTGCACCACCGGGAATTGCTGGGACGACGGCGAACGCAAAGCATGCGCCACACGCTTCAGATCCATACACGCATCCCGGAACATAGCAGGAGGCTCCTGCACCTCAGACATCAACTTATCAAAGCGCCCGAGAGCATTCGCCACATCCTCCCCCTCGCGACACACCACCCGAAGGGCGGCAGCCTGCAAAGCCGCATAAGCGCGCACGGTAGCATCGACCCCGACTGTATCAGCCAAGCGATCCCAAGCAGCCAAAGCCTCATCAGCCTGCCCCTTACGCATGGTCTCCCAAGCCGATGTGAGCGCAGAGAAGCCGGACGGCAAGAAAGCGTCATCCGAGGCGACCTGCACCTTGCCCTCCTGCTCCACCCGGCGCAGATGAGCCGACGACCAACAAGCCACCAGCACGGCCGCCAATGCACCGGCCACCAACGTTCCCACCTTCCGGGCCCGGTCGCGGGTTTCCCGGCGCTCCGCATTTCCGGCAGCGCGACGCAAAGAAGCCGACTGCAGGCGCGTCTGAACCTCCGCGATCTCCTGCAACAAATCCTCGTAACCGGCAGGACGATCAGCCGGGGAGTACGCCGTCATGTGATCCGCCAAATCACACAGAGACTCCTCCACATCGGGACACACCGTTGCCAGGGGCGGCAACTTACGCTTGCACTCCAAGATGGGCGGTAACAGGTGGAAAGGCGTCGGAAACTTATTCACCCCCGTCAACAAATGGCGCAGAGTCATCCCGAGGGCGTAGATATCCGTACGAACATCCTCCGGTGCACGCTCCAAGGTCTCCGGCGCGGCGTAGAAAGGCGTAGCCCACACGACGCCCTCCTCCTCAAAATTGTTATTCTCCTGCGAAAGCCCGAAATCGAGCACCTTGGCATTTCCATCGGGTGAGATGATAATATTCCCCGGCTTCATATCCCGGTGCAACATCCCGGCCTCATAAGCCGCCCGCAACCCCTCCGCCGCCTGACGGACGATCTCCAGAGCCTGCCGCTGCTCCATGGGGTGTTTAGGACTCACCAAGCCCTCCAAGTTCTTCCCCTCCACCAGCTCCATCGCGATATAGAACCGACCGCGACACCAGCCGGCCGTATACACGGACACCACATGTTCGTGCCGCACCTTAGCCATCAGGGCGCACTCCTTCTCGAAGCGCGCGATACGCTCCGGGCGATCCCGGTACGCATCATTCAACACCTTAATGGCAGCACTGCGCCCGAGCACTGTATCCCGGGCACGAAAAACAACGCTCATGCCACCGATACCCAAAACGCCCTCCACGGCAAAGTGGTCGATGTGGGTATGGACACGTCCCTTGTGCCCACACTGCGGACAAACAGCCTCGGCAAAAATCCCCAAGGCCGACACATCCACACTCGTGTTGCAACGGGAGCAAATCCAGATTTCGCTGTCAGCGGTCATGGCAAGGGAAAAGGCCGGGGAGAGCACAGGCCCCACCCCGGCCGTAAAAAACGAAGGAATCGTTACGCCAGCTTAGGCAGAGAAGCCGCCGCCACCGCCTGACCGTGGCGCTTGGTCTTCTCATCCGGCACGCAGAGACGAATGGAGAGCTGCGGGAACTCCGCCTTCAGCACCTCGTTAGCCTTGTCAATGATGATCTGGCCACCCTCACCCGTCGCCACGCGACCCAGGAAGAGCAGGTTGCGCACCTCGTAGAACTCGGCAAAGTAGGCAATGGAGTAACCGAACTCCACACCGATGGTCTCGTAGATCTTGCGAGCGCGCTCATCGCCCTCCGCCATAGCCGCCTGCACCTTCTTGAGCTGCTCCGGGAAGGGCATATCGCCGAACTCGAAGCCAGCACGGGGAGCCAAGCGAGCCACGGCCTGCTGGGAGAAGTACTGCACGCCCACTCCCTTATCCTTGGACCACTCGTCAACGCCGCCGTCCTCCTGATAATCCACGGGCACGAAAGCGAGCTCATTGAGCCAAGGCATGATGTGACCCTCCGGATCCACGAAACCGGCAGCCAGGGAGGTACCCATGGCCACGCCGAGCACGGCATCATCGTTCATCCCCATGGCACCGGCCAGAGCCGTCACCTCACCGTCGTTCACCACCTCGAAGGGCACCTCCTTACCCTGGCGCTCACTCCAGCGCTTCTGCAGGGTCTTGAACATCCCGCGGATGACATTCTTGAAGTCCTCCTTGGAAATACCGCGGAAGAGAGAACCCACGCGGGGCTCACTGTTCACATACACACCGGCAGCGGAACCACCGATGGCGTCCACCTGCGGCAGGTGCTTGGCAGCGCGCAGCAGGGAGTCATCCACACCCTCCAGCTGGTAGTTGGGATCCTTCTGGTGGTAGGGGTCCCACACCACCTCCTCGGAGAACACCACCTGACCATTGATAACGGCAGCGGCCTTGCGGTCGGAACCACCCAAGTCGAAACCGATGCGGTTGCCGTCCAGGTTACGACCGAGAGAAACGGAGGTCGAGCACTCGGCGGGCAGCTCCGCGGCAGAGGCAACCTTCTTCACCTCGATGGGGCTGTCATAAATCTGCGTGCCGATGAAATCCCAGTCGAACTCACGGGCACCGCCCTTGCAGTAGGTAGCAGCCAGCATGTCCGCGATGGCATCGTCCCCGGCCACGAGGATAGTGCAACCACCCTTCATCCAAAGAAGGAACTTGACGATACGCTCAACATACATGTTGTTGAGAGCAACATTCTCGCCCTCGTGGGGGAGAACCTTACCGCTCCAGCGGAAGCAGGAGCCATCCAGACGAGTGAGCGCAATATCGATGGCGTGGCTGCCGGGGGTGGCGGCCACCTTCTCCTCGAACGCCTTATTCCAAAGGACGGGCGGCACAAAGGCCGGATCCAGCACAGGTACGAACTTAGGTTGAATATTCATGGTGTACGGAAGGCATTATACACGACCCATCCCCCACTTGGCAAGCATAAAGTGGATTTTACGCGGCAAATGAAGGCCCCGACAGGATATTTTTCTTGATTTGAGGGAGGATTTGTGGCATGAATAAGGGAAGCAGAACTCACGGCACCATGGAAAACACATCCCAATCCGCACCGAACCGAATTTCCCCCTCTCCGCAGAGACCCCGAAAGAAGTCCAACGCCATCATTCTCATCGTCATTGCCCTCATCGTCGGCATCGGCGCCCTCTACTACGCCGCCGCACCGTCGAGCTCCAAAAAGAAAACGGTCAAGGTCGTCAAAAAAGTACGCAAGAGCAAACCGGCACCCAAGCCCAAAGAAGAGGCGCCCCCCGCCGAGGAACCCGTTCAGGTAGCACCGGAGGAACCGGAACCGACACCCGCCGAAGAGCCGCAACAGGAAGAAACGCCCGAACCGGCCCCGCAGGAAGAGGAAGAAGAAACCGTAACCGAGGACACGGATGCCACGGAATTCGACCTGAAGAGCAAGGGAGGCGAGGCCAACAAGGCCTTTACCGCCCTCTTCAACAAACTGGCGGATGCCAAGGAATACGCCAAGTTAAAGGAAGCCCTGCACTCTGCCCTGCAGCGAGATTACCCCACCCTTTTGGATGGCTTTGACAGCGCCAAAAAGGTCTCCGGCAAGTTCCCGAACGCCGCCCGCGCCGCCTCCCTTTACCAAAGCATGAGCTACCTGGACAACCTGCCCGACGACATTGCCCCGGAGGAGAAAAAAGCCTTTACCGAATGGTTCATGAGCGGCAAAAAACGCCCCGTCACCTCCTTCGCCAAGTACCTGGTGCTGCGAGACATCGGCGAGGAAGACGGGCGGGATATGATGATCACCCTCTTCGAGTTCCACCACATCGAACCCGCCAAAGCCTACAACGAGATACGCTCCATCACCAACCCCTCCTCCGCGAAAGTCAGCAAACGCTTCTATCCCCACACCAAACAGGAGATGAAGAAAGAGCTCGAGAAAATTCTCAAAACGCCCGCCAAGGGACGCACCCCCTCGGACCAGCAGGAGGCCATCAACCGCGCGAATGCCTACCGCTACATCTGCGGCGTCAATCCCGGTCTGACCTACAACAGCAGCAGCGCCAAGGATGCGCAGAATGCCGCGGAGGCATGCAAGAAGGCCGGCCACATTGCCCATGACTTGGGGCATGACACCGACAAATGCAACCTGACCCAGGGTGTCACCGACATCACAGCCACCGTGGATGTCTACATGGAAGACCCCGGTGACAGCAACAGAGCCGCGCGAGGGCACCGGGCCTGGGTTTTGACCGCCGGGGCCTCCCGTTGCGGGTTCGGCATCGACGACGCCTTCTCCGCCATGCGCACAGACCCTGCGGGCTACAAACGGCTCTCCATCGGTTTCGGCTACCCGAACCGCGGCTTCTTCCCCTCCGAATACATGCTGGGCAATGGGTGGAGCTACTACTACCCCGCCGGTAAGAGGGCCACGAAAGATGTAAAGGTAGAGATGTGGCGTCTTCCGCGCAGCATCCGCACGGCCCCGAGCAACGCCAAGCTGGCCAAATGCCCGCAGGTGCCCATCGAGAAGGTACATTCTCACACGGAGGACGGTGTGCCGCTGGGGCACAGCATCGTCTTTGAGCCGGATTACAGCAAAATGCGCATGGAAAAAGGGAAGCCCACCGGAATCTACTGGGTGCGGATCACAGACCGCTTCCACTCCGACGAATACGTTGTCGACTTCTATTGACGCGGCGCGGCGGGCTGCTGCCGTTGCAGCAATTCCTCCAAGCGCTGACTCCACGCAGCGGCCTCCTGCTCCGAGGCTGCTGCGTTTTCTCCGCTGCGGAGGGCGCGGATGAGGGCCGCAATAGCCGGCGTATAATCCTGCCCGGCAGCGATCCGCAGCTGCGCCAAGCCCGCCTCCGTGTCCTTCGGCACGGAATCCCCGGTCATGAGCATCAGGGCATACACATAGCGTGACGACGCATCACCGCCCTGCGCGGCCAACTCATACCAGCGGGCAGCCTCCCGGCGATCGGCCGGCACACCGGGTGCACCTTGAGCCAACAAGTAACCCAAGTCTCGCGCGGCCGCAGGAACACCTTGGCCCCTACCGGCCAAGGCTGCCTTCTTCAGCCATTCCATCCCCTCCTGCACCCCCTGCTCCGTTCTCGCCAGGTAATGTCCGAGCCGATACTGAGCCTCGGCAATACCGGCTTCGGCAGCCCTGCGCCAGTGCTCCAGGGCAGCGGCCACATCCTTCGCTACCCCTTTTCCCTCGTACAACAGCTCCCCGATGAAGACATCCGCCTCCCTGCTCCCCTGCTCCGCCGCCTTGCAAAACCAGCGGTAGGCCTCCTGCGCATTGGCCTGCACCCCCTTGCCACCCTCCAGGTAAATGCCGGCCAAATCCGTCTGCGCCTGCAGATAACCGGCCTGCGCGGCCTTCTTCAGCCACTCAAGAGCGCCGGCAAAGTCGGATTCATTCTGCTCCACCCCGGGCTGCAGCAGGCGGCGCGCGCGTTCATACATCTGAGCCGCAGACTCCGGCAGCGCAGAGGAATCACCGTCCCCACAGGCACTCAACAACAGGGCAACACACAAAGCAGCGGTTCTTCGAGTCATGCCGGTACTATACAGCGCTCAATGCGGGGTGTCAAGCCATTTTCCCGTCGTTCTCGCCCCTCTCAGGCAGTCAAACCGGCACTTGAAAAGGCAAAAACCGTACTTTTTAGGATAAAAGCAAATATTTAGGTTGCTTTTTCTAAAATTTTCTCTATACTAATCTCTAGTTAAACCCGCAATCCGATGCACCACCGATTCCTGACAGTAACGACCATGGCCACCCTTGCGGCCTGCGCGGCTTCCCCGCTTGCAGCCCAAGAGTACATCCTCTGCTCCGATTTATTCCCCGCAGACAGCCTGACACGCGATCCCTTCGACCCGAGGGAGGACACCCTCCTCACCCGGGAACCCATCGAACGGCCCGAACAAACCGCACCGAAGAAGAAACCCATTCTTCCCCGCTATTCACGCGCAGACTTCTTTATCATCGTTGCCATCTACGTTGCCAAGAACAGCCACATCATCCCCGCTCGCAAACGCCGCAAGGACGAGTGAGCAGCCATTTCCCGCGCTGCGGGCGCAATAAGGGCTTGCGATACGCCGCAAAGCAGTGTAGAATGGGCGCATGAGCGAGCTTGATGATTTATTCGCCTTTTTGAGCATTCCGAGTGTCTCCGCCCTGCCGGAGCACGCCGCCGATGTCGAACGCTGCGCGGACTTCCTGACCGCTAAGCTGAATTCCCTGGGCTTCACGGCCCGCAAGCACCTTACGGACATCCACCCCATTGTGGTGGCCCACAGCCCCAAGGTGGAAGGCAAGCCCACCGTGCTCATCTACGGGCACTACGACGTGATGCCCGTGGACCCCATCTCTGCTTGGCAGAGCGATCCCTTCACCCCCACCGTGCGGGACGGAAGGGTGTACGCTCGAGGTGCATCGGATGACAAGGGCGAAATCATGGCCCACATCTTGGGCGCAGAGCGCATCATCCGCGAGGAGGGAGCCCTGCCCCTCAATGTCATTTACCTGCTGGAGGGCGAGGAAGAGCGCGGCAGCGAGAGCCTCTTCCGCTTCATCAAAGACCCGGAGGTGCAGAAGGAACTGGCCTGCGACATCATCGTGGTGAGCGACACCGGCATGGCCGCACCGGACATCCCCTCCTTCTCCTACGGTCTCAAGGGCCTCTGCTGCTTTGAGCTGGAGGTACACGGACCCTGTATGGACCTGCACTCCGGCATTTTCGGCGGAGCTGTCGCCAACCCCATCACCACCCTGTGCGAAATGGTGGCAAGCACGCACGATGCCGACAACCGCGTGGCCGTGGAGGGTTTCTACGACGGCGTAGCCCCGATTCAGGACTGGGAGCGCGAGAGCTGGCGCCGCGTGCCCGGCATGTCGGATAAGGAGCTGGCCGACCTCACGGGCGTGCCTGAGCTGCGCACGGAGACCGGCTACAGCGGCGCGGAGTGCGTCTATGCCCGCCCGACCCTGGAGCTCAACGGCATCTCCGGCGGTTATGAGGGCACGGGCTCCAAGACCGTTATCCCCACCCACGCCATCGCCAAGATGAGCTGCCGCCTCGTCCCCGGCCAGGATCCGGAGGCCGTCTGCCGGAAGGTGGAGGCCCACTTCCGCAAGGTTTGCCCGCCCTCCGTGCGCATGAAGTTCACCATGCAGCACACGGGTGAGGCCTACCTGAGCGACCCGAACTCCCCCCTTGGCAAGGCCGCCCAGCGCGCCCAGCAGGAGACCTTCGGCAACCCGCCCGTCCTGGTGCGTGAGGGCGGTTCCATCCCCATCATCGCCGAGATCTCGAAGGTGCTGGGCAAGGACGCGCTCTTCCTGGGGCTGGACTTGCCGGATGCGCAGATTCACTCCCCGAACGAGAACATGCGACTGGAGATTTTCCACAAGGGCATCGAGATGGCGGCCCGAGTGCTCAAGGAGATGGCGAAAGCCTGATCGAATATGACCACCCCCCTTGCGGCAGAGGTTTGCGACATGCACAAGAGTTTCCCCGGGCACCGGGGAAAGGGCGGCGTCTATGCCGTAAAGGGGGTGAGCCTGAGCATTCCGGAGGGCAGCGTGTACGGGCTCATCGGCCCGAACGGCTCCGGAAAAAGCACGGTAATGAAGGCCTTGGTGGGGCTTTTGGCACCGGATGCGGGCGAGTGCCGAGTCTTCGGCAAGCCCGCACGCCAAGCCGAGAACCGCAGCTTGGTGGGTTTTCTGCCGGAAAACCCCTACTTCTACAAATTCCTCACGGGCGAGGAGACCGTGCGCTTTTACGGCAAACTCTGCGGACTGGGCGGACGGGAATTGAAAGACCGCACGGCGGAGTTGCTGGAGACCACGGGGCTGACCGATGCCTCCAAACGGCGTGTGGGCGGGTACTCCAAGGGCATGCTGCAGCGGCTGGGGCTGGCGCAGGCGCTGGTGCAGCAGCCCCGTCTGCTGGTGCTGGATGAGCCGACTGCAGGGGTTGACCCCATCGGTTCGCGGGCTATTCGGGATATCATCATGGAGCTCCGGCAGCGAGGGCTCACGGTGTTCCTCTGCTCGCATCTCCTCGAGCAGGTGCAGGAGGTCTGCGATCGAGTGGGTATTTTATACCAGGGCAATATGATTGCGGAGGGCACGGTGGCAGAATTGACCAATGACAAGGCGCACACGGAGGTTCTGCTGCGCGGGGCTGAGCCGGAGCTGCTGGACAAGATACGCGCCCTGGCCGGGGAGGCTTGTGTGGAGGCCCGACCCGCCCGCAACTCGCTGGAGAGCGTCTTCATCCGCGGCATCCGTGCCAAAATGCGGGAAATGGAGGAAAAAAGCGGGAATACGGTGAAATAAAACAGAGCCCCGTCGCGTATTATTGAGCAGCCTTCATGGAGAATATGAACAAGAAATACGCACTCATCCTCATCGCGCTGGCCATGGCCGCGCCCTCTGTTTCCACGGCTCAACAAGCCACCCCTGCCCCCGCCACCCAAGAGCAGGTGCAGACCGGCGAGTTGCTGAAAGAGGACCCCAAACTCATCAAGGGCAAGTTACCCAACGGCGTTTCCTACATGATCCGCCCCACGGCCGAGCCCGCCGGCCGAGCCTGCCTGCGTATGTACGTCAACACCGGTTCGCTCAATGAAACGGCGGAGTACTCCGGTGTCTCGCATTTCCTGGAGCACCTCGTCTTCAACGGCAGCCGCCATCACAAGCGCGGCGAGCTGATCCCGGCCATGGAGAAGCTCGGTCTGGGCTTCGGAGGAGATGCCAACGCCTATACCAGTTTGCTGCAAACCGTCTTCATGCTCGACCTGCCCAAGCTGGACGAGAAGACGGTGGATTTCGCCTTCACCACCATGCGCGATTTTGCCGACGGGGCCACGCTGGAGCCCTCGGCCATCGAGCACGAGCGCGGCATTGTCATCAGTGAGCTTAAAGAGCGCGACTCGGAGGCCTACCGCGCCACCCTGCGTTCCTTGGATGAGATGACGAAGGGTTCCCGTGTGGCCCATTTCATGCCCATCGGTTCCAAGGATGTTATCGCGACCATCACCCCGGAGCAGGTGCAGGAGTACTACCGCACCAACTACACAGCCGACCGCATCACCGTTATTGTGACCGGCGACGTGACCCCGGAGCAGGCTCTCGGGTGGATCGAGAAGTACTACGGCGACATGCCGGCGAAGGTTGCGCCGAATAACCGGAACATCGGTCGTCTCACTGACCTCGGGCCGTCCGAGTGCGTCATTCCCAACCCGGAGAACGCCAACACTTCCCTCACCCTCTGCATCTCCGACCACTATGTGCAGAAGCCGGATACCGTGGAGCAGCACATCAAGGATGCCCCGCTGCATCTGGCAATGGCGATGCTCAATAACCGCCTTTCCAAGCTGGCTCGCAAGCAGGACGCGCCCTTCATGGGGGCTTCCACCGGGCAGGACAGCATCTGCGAGGCGGCTGATGTCGTCCAAGCGGGCTTGGCCTGCACCCCGGAGAAGTGGCAGCCGGCTCTTACAACCTTGGTGGAGGAAATCCGCAAGGCCTGCGAGTTCGGCTTCTCTCCGGCGGAGCTCAAGGAGGTGATGTCTTTCGGGCTCATGGCGGCTCAATCGGCTATCGACTCTTGGGACACGGTGTCGGCAGAGGCCATGGCGAGCGCACTGGTTGAGTGTTTGTCCGAGCATACCGTCGCCAATGACCCGGAGGAGTCCATGCGAGTGCTGACTCTGGGGTTTGCAGCGGTGATGCAGGATCCGGATTCCTGCCGCCGGGCCTTGGCTGAGGCTTTTGACATGAAGCGGGTGAAGCTGATTGCCGGAGGACATCTGGCGGAGGGGCTCACCCCGGAGGCTCTGCGCGCGGCCTTCAACGAGGCACTGCAGGCCCCCGTGCAGAAAGATGCCGAGCAGGCGGAGCTGAAGTTCGCTTACGATACCATCGGGGCCCCGGGCAAGGTAGCTCAGTCGGCGACCATCGAGGATCTCGGTGTCACCACGCTCACGCTCAGCAACGGGGTTCGCGTGAACCTCAAGCCCGTGGATTTCGTGAAGGGTTCCATCGCTGTTTCCGTGGATGTTGACGGCGGTTCCCTGGCCCTGCAAGGCAAGCCGGGGCTGGAGACCATGGCAGGCGCGGTTATGAGTCTGGGCGGTCTGGAGGCCCACACGGCGGATGACCTCAAGTCCATTTTCGCGGGCAACAAGGTGGGGCTGAGCTTCGGCATCGGCCATCGTTACTTCAACTTCAGCGGCAGCACGAATGCGGCAGATCTGGAGCTGCAATGCAAGCTGCTGGCTGCGGGCATCCTGCACCCCGGGTTCCGCACGACGGGTGAGGAGATGCTGCGCCGTGCCCTGCCGGCTCAATACAACAAGTTCAAGACGACCACCTCCGGTGCCTATTCCTGGCAGGCCCCGCGCCTCATCTTCGGCAATGACTCCCGCTTCGTCACCCCGACCCAAGAGCAGGTGGAGGCCTGCACCACCGAGGACGTGAAGGCGGCCCTGACCCCTTACCTGCAGCAGGGGGCCATGGAGGTATCGCTGGTGGGCGATTTCCGGGTGGAGGATGTGCTGCCCATCTTGGAGCGTACGTTCGGGGCCATGCCGCAGCGCAAGGCGGAGTTTACCCAACCCACGGAGGCGCAACAGACGGTTACCCTCCGTCCTTGGGGTAAGTCCGAGTTCCTGCGCTATGATTCCCGACTGGAGAAGACCATCGTCACTCAGGTGCGTCCGGCCGGCGACGGTATGGACCGGCATCGCAATCGCCGTCTGACGGTTCTGGCTAACATTGCCCGCACGCGTCTGTTCGATGATATTCGCGCCAAGCTGGGTGAGACGTACTCCCCCTCCGTGCGCGTGAGCACCAACCGCGACTACAAGAACGCTGCTTTCATCACCACCGCCAGCGCGGGTGTGGTGGGCAATCGTGAGAAGGTGCACGCGGCCATGACGGAGACGCTCAATAAGATTGGCAACGGGGAAATCTCGGAGACGGACTTTGACTGCGCGATTCGCCCCTACATCACTCGGGCAGAGAAGTCCCTGCGCGATGCCGATTTCTGGCAGGCTGCCGTGGCTCATATCCAGACGGACCCGGAGCAGCTCGGGCTGGTGCGTGACATGATCAGCGATGCCAAGAGCATCACGATCGAGGAGATCCGCGCCCTGGCCAAGGAGGTGTTCGGCAGCGGTCAGGTGAGCTCGTTCTTCACCGTGCCCGCAGAGCAAAATAAGGAAGGCAAGTAAGCAAACAATCGTCACAACATGAAGACACTCATTCTCGCGGCATTGGCAGCGACCGCGCCGGTTCTTGCAGCTCCGGCGGATAAGGCTCCTGCCTCCATCGACCTGCACAGTAATTACGTTGTTATCATCAGCAAGGCCACGGCCGCCAAGCCGGAGTGGAAGCAGGTGGCTCAGACTCTGGTGAAGAAGTACAAGGGGGCTGTCCTCTGCGAGGTGGACAAGCTCACGGAGTCCGAGTTCACTCTCGCGCTGCGCCGCAACAAGGCGCGCTATGCTGCCTACGTTCTCCGTCCGGAGGAGGCGGGGCGTGTGGTCAGCAATGCGGTCAACCGCGCTTCCCGTCGCGTGGACAGTGACCCGTACGGGGATTGCATCTCGGGCATCATCACGGGCTTCACGGCCAAGGACGCGCTGCGTATTGCGGAGGCGCGCAAGCCTTTGGTGATCAAGCGACTTCTCGGCACCACCAATGTCGGCGCGCCGCGTTTTGAACACAGCTGCTGCATCACGGACTGGACGGGAGCGCCCATCCTGGAGCAGACGGGCTACACGGAGCCGAAGCAGACGACCATCGACCCCAAGGCACCGGAGGGACAGAAGGGGCTGCAGGGCATTTTTGCCGAGCAGCTCAGCACGCAGAAGCCGCAGCTTATTGTGACCTCCAGCCATGCTACCCAGTTCAACCTAGAGATGCCGTTCAGCCGGGGGCTCATCTACCCGTCCAACAATCGCTTCTATTTGGCAAACCCGAATGAGCAGATGATGGAGTTTGTGATGGACGGTCTCAGCCCTGCCATGCGCGGTCAGACGGATGCGTTGGCGAAGTTGGCCGCTCGCCACAAGGCGGAGGCCATCAAGCCGGACGGAACACCGCGCGTGTGGCTGGCGGCGGGTAACTGCCTTTTCGGTGATGCACACAATTCGCCGCACAGCATGGCGGTGACGGCGC
Source organism: uncultured bacterium (assembly GCA_945947905.1). Taxonomy (GTDB): domain Bacteria; phylum Verrucomicrobiota; class Verrucomicrobiia; order Verrucomicrobiales; family Akkermansiaceae; genus Akkermansia. Next base: position 123 of record CAMEZO010000033.1, on the reverse strand, counting down.
TCTCTGCCTACACCTGCAATCAGGTGGTCGGTTATACTGTACCTTCTTGGTACGGACGCGGCGGCTGGGGGACTCTTTCCCTGCTGTTGGAAAATGTGCAGGGTACGACCCTGGCGCAGGCTT
>CAMEZO010000032.1 GCA_945947905.1 uncultured bacterium | reverse complement strand
CCACTCGGGAGTAATTGACCAGCACGGAGGTGCCTCCGTTCGAGAGTGTAGCATCGGTAAGGAGATTACCGTTCTGATCGTAGATGACGCAACCGGCAGAGAGCGTTGAATAGACATTTCCCCCAGCAGCCATGGTCATGATGGTACGGGTTGCGGTTGTGTTTGCTCGCGTACGGTTGAGAAGCCCCGCAATCTCACCCTCATCGGAATTGTCTACGACAACCGATAGGTAGATACGACGATTGCCGAGAATAAAATTGCTGCAGCCAAGGTTAATGATACCGTTCGCCCCGATATGCCAGTTCTGGTAGTATTCGCCGTCACTCACGTCAATGTTCGTGCGACCCGTGAAGTTCAGCGTGCCATCCACATATACATTAGCGAATGCGGGTTTCTCCGTGTTTTTAAGCTGTACGGAGTATGTGGCATTCAGAACAGCCCCCTCGCCTACGTGAATGGCTCCGCCCCATCCGCCGAGACTGCATGTGACAACGCTGTTGCCCGTAACCTTGATGCCACCGCTGTCAGAGGTGTCCGTGCCGGCGTTGGCTGTTACCGTGCCCACATTGTCGAAGATGAGCGTCGGGCCCTTTCCGTCACTTCTGGCCGGATTTGCCGTATTTCCACCGGCATCCACAAAGCCACCTTTTTCCGTTGAGTAGGTGTATTCCGGACCACCGAAGGTCGGAGCTCTGAATGTGGTCGGAAGGGAGTCCGTGGTCACCGTCGTCAGGAAGTCATCAGAAGTCCATGTTGTCGCGTTCCCGCCTACCTTGGCAGCACTGAACAGGGTGGTGTGAAGTCCTCCTTGGTAGGTCCACACGCGCGAGATGCCGGAGGTCAGGTCTGTGGTGGTGAGTCCTCCGTCAGCTACGGAGACCGATGTGTAGGTTGTGGGTGAACGAAGGTCGATGAGGTAGGCCATCTGATTGACGGCATCGAAGGCCAAGCGATAGATGCCGCCGGCAGATACATCAATCGCCGTGCCTTTCGCTGAGCCCCCTTGCCCGATGCTTGCCGTCCGGGCCGTACTATTGATATATACGGAAAGGCCGACCGCGCTTCCTTTGTCGCTTGTCCCGGAGTAGGTGGCGCCGCTTCCGCCGATTTGATCGAGGCGCAGATCCAAGTACCAACTGCTTGCACTTGCCGTGCTGTCCGCGAATGTAAAGGCAGCGGTATTGTTGGATTCCAGAATAGTTGCTTTGTTGCTGCTGCTGCTGCCGTCGTTGCTGAACCGAAGGTCATTGGCGGGGGAGAGAGTAAGTGTCTCTGCATAGGCGGGAGATACGGCAACCATGCAGGCCAGGAGGGCGGCGCGGAGGCTTTTAGGTAAGTGCAATTTCATGATGAAGAAGAGTTAAGTGCTGAACGTGGCGCAGGGACATGCACAGGCACGGCGGCCGGCCGGCTCTCTCTTTCTCTCTCTCAACGAAACCGGACGGACGACGGGCAGGCATGCCCCTGCGCTCATTGGAAGAATACAGTATTCCGAATGCTGTGTCAAGCGGAAAAATGAGGAAAATCCGATGAAAATGGCAGATTTTTTACGGAGGGGACAAAAAGTGAATCCCCCTGACGGCGGGGGAAATTCGGTGCAAGTCATTCATGCTCAACAGGGAAGCCGGGGGTGCATTCGGAATGCTGTAGGCGGGGTCGGAATGCTGGCGCGGTAGGGGGTTGACAAGGGGCGGGGAGGGGGGTATACTGCGGGGCAATGAAGGTGATCAGGATGATGACAGTACTACTGGCCATGCTGTGGGCGGTAGGAACGGCGGGAGCTTGGCAGCAGGTGAACGAGAACGCAGGCGAGCCGGCGCGGGAGTTTCGCGCGGCGTGGGTGGCCACGGTGTTCAACCTGGATTGGCCGAGCCGATCGGGCTTGAGCGCGGCGGCGCAGCAGCGGGAACTTATCGCTATTTTGGACACGGCGCAGCGTCTGCGCCTCAACGCCATCATCCTGCAGGTGCGTCCGAACGGGGATGCGCTGTACCGCTCCTCCCTGGAGCCGTGGAGCGGCTGGCTGAGCGGCCCCGGGGTGAACCCCGGCTACGACCCGCTGGCCTTTGCGGTGCAGGAGGCGCACCGCCGCGGGTTGGAGCTGCATGCCTGGTTCAACCCCTTCCGCGCCACCGTCAGCGGGCGGCCCGTGGGGCGGGGGCACATCTCGCAGCGGCGACCGGATCTCCTCCGCAAGGCCGGCAGCACGACCATCCTGAACCCCTCGGCCTCGGCCTCGAAGGAGCATGTGCTGAAGGTGATTATGGATGTGGTGCGGCGGTACGACATCGACGGCGTGCATCTGGACGACTACTTCTACCCCTATCCGCCTAACAACAATATAGCGGACGGCAAGACCCCGGCGCAGCGTCGCGCGGCCATCGACAGCTTTGTGAGCGACCTGTACAGCAGAGTGAAGCGAGAGAAGCCCTGGGTACGCGTCGGCATCAGCCCCTTCGGCATCTGGCAACCCGGCTACCCCGCCGGCGTGAGCGCGGGCGTGAATGCCTACGAACACCTGGCCTGCGATGCCCGCAAGTGGCTAGCCAAAGGGTGGGTCGACTACCTCTCCCCGCAGCTCTACTGGCGCATACAGGGCCCGCAGAGTTTCACCGCACTGATGCAGTGGTGGGCCGGCATCAACCGCTCGCGCCCCGTGTGGCCGGGCATCGCCTCCGTACGCATCAACAGCAGCGAGGACCCCGGTCGCCCGGCCTCCGAGATCGGGGCGCAGATTGACGCCGCGCGCAAGTACGCCAACCGCACGGGAGCCGGCGAAATCTTCTGGAGCTGGAAGTCCCTGGGCACCAACCGCGGCGGCGTGCAGAAAGAGCTGGCGCGCCGGTACTCCGGCATAGCCCTTCCGCCGCCCATGCCCTGGTCCGGCTCCGCTCGCCCCGCCCGCCCCGGCGTCACCGCGCAGGCGGCCCGGAACGGCGTAACGCTGCGCTGGAACCCCGCGGATAACCTGGCGCGCAAGTGGGTGGTGCAGGTGCTGAGCGGTAACCGCTGGCACACCGTGTATGTGTTGCCCGGCAGCGCCCGAGGCGTGACCCTCCCCGCCTCCGTCTCCGGGTCCGCCCGCCGCATTGCCGTACGCGCCGTCTCCGGCACGGGAGTTACCGGGCAAGCGGGGGTATGCGCCCCCTGAGAACGCGGGAACGGGGTAAAAACGCCCCGCTTCTGCCTTTTCGGCAAAAAAATGCTTGCCATCCTGCCCCGTGGCTGCTAGACTGAACGAGTACCATACGCGATACTCGGCATGAACAAGTTACTTTTGGCATTAGTGATGACCGCGGCCTGCGGCCTGGCAGCAGGTCAGGGGCGGACCGGCGGCAAAACAAGCGGCAACGAGCCCCCGCCCATCCCCAAGACCGGCGTGCGATTCGTCGTGCTCCCCGGCCCCGGCAAGGCACTCCCCTCCCCGGTTTATGTGAAACAGGGCAAGAACTTCTACCGCTCGGTGCGCCTCGGCAGCCGCACCCCCAGTGTGCGCGTGACCCCCACCGCCGGCGTGGTGGACTTTTTGGAGAGCGACCCGACCGCGAATGCCGTGGGCGACGATAAGGGCAAGAAGGAGCAGCCGGAGGTGAAAACCGTGATGAGCGTGAAGCTGCAGGACAGCTTTGACAAAACCCTCTGCATCCTGAGCCCCTCGGAAAACGGCAATCCCACCGTCCGCCTGGTGAACGAAGCGGACTTCCCGCAGAAGGGTGTGCACATCATCAACCTGTCTACCAAGCCCCTGCTGATGGAAACCTCGCTGAAAGGCGACTTCTCCGACAAGAAAGCCAACCTGATCAAGGCCGGCAACAAGATCACCAAAGAGAACACCTGGTCCTTCAACGACGGCGCGGACGGGCAGGCCGTATCCTTCCGCCTGACGACCTATGCCAAGGAAGTGAAAGACCGCAAGACCCTGCGCTCCAGCCGCTTTGCCGTCTCTGCCAAGCAATCGCAGATCAACGTGGTGGTGGATAACCCGCGGACCGGCGGGGTGCAGTTCCTCTCCATTCAGCTGACCGACCACTGACGCGACCATGCCCCTGCAACAACACTGCGACGACGAAATCGCCAAGCGCATGGCGCGCATCGGCGATGAGTTCGCCGTGAACGGCAATTTCCTGTACGGCGAGGAGCTGTGCAACGGCCACATCAACACCACCTACCGCGTTTGCTACCGCAGCGAGGACGGACGAGAAGACCGCTACATCCTGCAACGCATCAACGACTATGTGTTCAAGGACCCCGCCCAGGTGATGCGCAACGTGGAGAAGGTGACGCGCCATATCTCCTGGAAGATCCTGCGCCGCCGCCGCGATGCCGCCGGCCAGACCCTGCAACTCTACCCCGCGCGCGGGGGGCGCAACTACATCATCCTGCCCGAGGAGGGGGGCATGTGGCGCTGCTACAATAACATCGAGGGTACTCACACCTACGATGTGGTGGAGAACACCCGCCAGGCCTACCAGGCAGGCTATGCCTTCGGCTCCTTCCAGGACCTCATCTGCGACATGAACCCGGAGGATATCAAAGAGTCCATCCCGGATTTCCATAACACCCCGAAGCGCTATGCGGACCTGCTCACCAGCGTGGCCGCCGACCCGCTGGGCCGCGCCGTCAACTGCCGCGAGGAGATCGAGAAGCTCGCCGCCTGGTCCGGACGCTTCGGCAAGCTGACGGCCATGCAGGCCAAGGGAGACCTGCCCACCCGCATCACCCACAACGACACCAAGATCAACAACGTGATGCTGGATGAAGAGACCGACACGGCCGTCTGCGTCATTGATCTGGACACCGTGATGCCGGGGTTGGTGCTGTATGACTTCGGTGACATGGTGCGCACGGCGACCTGCCGGGCCAACGAGGACGAGGAAGACCTGAGCAAAGTCTACATGCAGCTTCCCTTCTTCGAGTCCCTGGCGGAGGGGTATTTGGATGCCGCGCACGGCTTCCTGACCCCGACGGAGGTGGATTGGCTGGCCTTCTCCGGCTGGCTGATTACCACGGAGATCGGCATGCGATTCCTGACGGACTATCTGGATGGGGACAAGTACTTCCGCACCTCGAAACCGGAGCACAACCTCATCCGCGCGCGCAACCAGTTCAAGCTGGCGGAGAGCATCGACTCCCACCTGGAGCAGATGCAGCAGTACATCCGCCGACTGATGCGTTCCTACGGCAAGCGATGAAAGTGCTTCGGGCAGTATCCGTTATCTTGGCCTGCGCCGCGGCTCTTTCGGCCCCGGCGGAGGCCGAGTTGCCGCAGGAGCTGGGCAATCTGGTGCAGGACAAGAACATCCGCAAGCAGGGGGAAAACACCTACCTGTTTTGCCTGCCCGGCTCACCCGTGCTGGTGCACTGCGCGGGCGAGAAGCTGGGGTTCATCCTGATTTACGAAGGTGAGACCGATGCCGGAAAACAGGCGGACGAGATTCTGGCCCGCCTGCCCGGGAAGGGCTGGAAAAAGCTCAAGCCCGCAACGGGCGGCGGGGCCGTGCTCTACAACGCCGCTGCCCTGCGCGAGGTAGCCCGCAGCACGGCCCTGGGGCGTCTGGGCGCCTATGCTACCGCCCGCATGCTGCTGGACCGGGATGCCGAGCTGCTGCGCCTGACGCGCGACCGCTCCACTTGGCGCGTGAAGGACGGCGACACCAAGCTGACGCTGAGCATCCTCTCCACGGAGGGAGGCATCCTGCTGGTGACGGGGCGGAGCTGGTCGGACGGCAGCGTGCGCAGTCTGCGCGGCGTGTTGCCCTGGCTGCCGCAGGCTAAGCCCATTCTCTCCTCACAGGAGAAAGCCAAGTGCCGAGAGTTGGGCGTGAGCAAGGTCTTTTTCTCCGCACCGGACTCCCTCTGCATTGCGCAGGTGAAGGAGGGCGAGCTGATCATGGGCAGCGAGTCCACGGTGAGCCGCTACGTCCGCAAGGGGGTGTCCGCTGCCAACTCCGTCACCGTCTTCCCCGCTGCGCTCACGGCCTTTGCCGCCTCGGCCCCCGCTGCGGGCGCAGATGATGCGGACGAGACCGAGGATGACGCCGATGACGGCGAGGAAGACACCGACAGCCGCGAGGAGGCTGCGGAGGCACTGAAGGCCTACATCAAATACCTCAAGAGCCTGTAATTACCCCCGGCCGGGGAAGGGGAGTCCCGCCCGACGGAAGATTTCCGCCAGTTGCTCCTTCGGGCGGTCCGGCCAATGCTTGTTGGCCAAGGGACTCGCCGGGCTGGGGTGCAGGATGGTCCCGAGCACGAACTCACGCCCCGGGAGGGAAGCGGCGGCCGTCTCCAACTGCTTGAGCGCATAGCCCCCTACGCCGATGAGCACGAGGGGTTGCAGAATCTCCAGCAGCCGCACCAAGTGGCGTTGGCAGGCCGCATCCACCTGCGCGGCCTGCTCTTTCGGAAGCTGGGTGGGGGTGATGTTCGCGCCGGTCTCGCTCATCCAAATCAGGGGGCAGTAATTCGCCACATAGGAGTCCGCAAAAAAGGCCTCCGCCGTGCCGTACAGCTCCTCGAACAGCCCCCAGAGGCGCCGCCCGCTCACCTCCGAGCGCGGGCAGTTGAAGCCCTGCACGGGGCGCTTGGGGTGCATGGCCGGCGGCTGCCCGATGCAGGCAGAAATCCCCATCCACAGGCGCACAGCCGCCACCTCGCCGAAGGGCACACCCGTCTGCGCCATGCCGAAGGGCCCGGGGTTCATCCCCAGGTAGAGCACCTTCTTGGGGCCGTTACCGAAGCGGCGCACATAGGCCTCGTGCCCGGCCCAGGCGTACTCCAGCGGGTTGTAGGTGTAGGCCACCGGCGCGCGGAACTCCGTGGCCGCCATTGCAGTGCACAGCTCGCGGGCTGCTTCCGATACCTGTTCAGACATCACGCGGGGCATTGTACCACAGACTTCCCGAAAGAGCAACCAATTATCGGCTTGATAAATCGCCTCCGTTCGGATATAATGGCCGGCGTGAAAGTCATCGCAATTGCAAACCAGAAAGGCGGAGTCGGCAAAACGACCACGGCCGTCAACCTCTCCGCCGCTTTGGCGCAGCGCGGTAAGCGCGTGTTGCTCATTGATATGGACTCCCAGGCCAACGCCAGCTCTGCGCTGGGCATCGAGGCCACGGGGGAGGACAGTCTGTACCAGGCCCTGATCGGTAATAAGCTGATGGAAGAGCTCATTCGCCCCGCGCACCGCCGCAACCTTTCCATTGTGCCGGCCCATATGGATTTGGCGGGCGTCGAGATTGAGCTTACCCGCAACGGCAATCACCTCTCCTGCATGAGCCGGGCCATCGAGGGACTGCGCTCCGCCCGCTTCTATGACTATATTTTCCTGGACACGCCGCCCTCGCTCGGGGTGCTGATGACTTCCTCCCTCTGCGCCTGCGACGAGGTGCTCACGCCCCTGCAATGCGAGTTCCTGAGCCTGGACGGTCTCTCCAAAATCCTCACTATCATGGAGCAGGTGAAGGAGAGCGGGGCCAACCCCAAACTGCGGCATGAGGGTGTGATCATGACCATGTATAACAACACCAACCTGGCCAATCAGGTGATCGCCCAGGTGCGTGAGAATCTGCCGGATAAGCTCTACAAGACCATCATTCCGCGCTCGGTTCGCGTGGCGGAGGCCCCCAGCTTCGGCAAGACCATCATGGAGCACGACCCCTACGGCACGGCTTCCGTGGCCTACCAGAACGCGGCCAAGGAGTTCATCGCCCGCCACCGCTGATCGCCCCGTCGCCATGCTCTCCTGGCTCTACCCGAACACCTGCCGTCTCTGCGGCGAGGCGTGCGAGGACGGCCTCTGCGAGAGCTGCCGGGTGAATTTGCCGCGGATGCCGCGTCCGCTCTGCCTGCACTGCGGCGCGCCCCTGGGGGATTACCCTGCGGCTGCGGACACCTGCCGGGAGTGCTGCGCTTACCCGCGCGAGTTCGATTACGCGCGTCAGGTGTTGCCGCACAGCGATGCCGCCATGAGCTTGGTCCACGACCTCAAGTACCACGGGGCGGGGTACCTGGCCCGGGACTTTGCGCGCCTGCTGAATGAGCTGTGGGAGACCTGTACCCCCCTGCGGCGGGCCGTCAATCCCGCGCTGGTGCCGGTGCCCATCACGCGCGCTCGCCTGTTTGACCGCGGCTACAACCAGGCTGCGGAGATTGCCGAGGCCCTGGGCCGCCTGCGCGGCCTGTCCGTGTTACCCGCCTTGGTGCACCGGGACACCGGCGCGGAGAGCCAGACCCGCCTCTCCGTGCAGCAGCGGCAGGAGAACGCACGCTTGGCTTACCATCCCACCCCTGCTTGTCTCGCCGGTCGTCTGATGTTGCCCGATCACGTTATTTTGGTGGACGATGTCTACACCACGGGAGCCACGGCACGCGCCTGCGCCGCTGCGTTGAAAAGCCTGCCGGGGAAGCGCACGGTGGGGGTGCTGGCCGTTCTGCGGGCGGGGAGATGACATAAAATGCGGGCGGCGGGCGTGTTTTAGCGTTGAAAAAGCAGCCGGCTTGCGCTAAGATAGCCGCATGATTTATGATTTGGTTGTCATAGGCGGCGGACCCGCCGGCTACGTCGGTGCCATTCGTGCCGCGCAGCTGGGCAAGAGCGTGCTCTGCATCGAGCGCGGGGAGGTGGGCGGCACCTGCCTGAACCGCGGCTGCATCCCCACGAAGGCTTTGCTGGAGAGCGCTGCCGTCTACACCACCGTGACGCGCCGCGCGGCGGAGTTCGGCATCTGCGTGCCGCAGGCTACGGCGGATTGGTCGGCCGTGGTGGCTCGCAGTCGCAAGGTCTGCGAGCGCCTGAGCAACGGCGTGGGTTTCCTTCTCAAGAAGAATAAGGTGCAGTTCCTGCACGGCGAGGCGCGCTTGGCTGGCCCGGGGCAAGTGGAGGTAACGCTGCCGGACGGGGGTACCCAAAGCGTGCAGGCCTCGCGCATCCTCATCGCCACGGGGGCCTGCCCGCGGGAGATCCCGGCTTTCCCCTTCAACGGTCGCACTATTATCAGCAGCAAGGAGGCCCTCCTGCTGCCCGAGCTGCCCGAATCCATGCTGGTCATCGGCTCCGGTGCCATCGGGGCGGAGCTCTCCTGCATCTACCAATCCTTCGGTACGCATGTCACGCTGGTGGAGACCCTTCCCCGGCTGTTGCCGCGTGAGGACGAGGACATCTCTGCCACGGTGGAGCGGGAGTTCCGCAAGCAGGGCATTACCTGCTACACCGGTGCGGCTGTGGAGTCCGTGCAGGAGGTGGAGGGCGGCATCTCTGCCACCGTTTCCACGGGGGCGGGGCGTGTTCAGGTGCAGGCATCGGTCTGCTTGGTGGCGGCGGGGGTGCAGCCGGTGGTGCCGGCCGGGCCGGAGATCACGGAGCGCGGTTTCATCCGCGTGAATAAGCGTTACGAGACGAGCCTGCCGGGTGTGTACGCCGTGGGTGACTGCATCGGCGGGGCCATGCTGGCCCACAAGGCATCCTACGAGGCGGTGCAGGCGGTGCAGGGGATGTTCACGGAGCATACTCCCAAGCCTGCGGAGAATGTGCCTTCCTGTTATTACATGCACCCGCAAGTGGCCTCCGTGGGTAAGACGGAGCAGGACCTGCGGGCCTGCAACATCCCCTATAAGATCGGCAAGATTCCTTTCCGCGCCATCGGTCGCGCCGTCGCGGCGGGGGAGACGGAGGGCTTCGTGAAGCTGCTTTTCGGCAAGACGGACGGCGAGCTGCTGGGAGCCCACTTGGTCGGGCCGCATGCCACGGAGCTTATCACCGCGCCCGGCTTGGCTCTGGCAGCAGAGTTGACGGATGCGGACATCGAGTCGATGATCTATGCGCACCCCACCCTCTCGGAGGCCATTCACGAGGCGGTTCTGGCCGCTGACGGGCTTGCGATTCATGCCTGATTGAGACCCCATGGCACGCAAATTCTACTACGACACGGGGGAAAAGAAGGTTGGGCCGGTGAGCGGCACGGACCTGTTGCGTCTGCTGCGCGAGGGCGAGGTGGATGCCAAGACCTGGGTGCGGCGGGACGGCGCGAGCACCTGGCGCCAACTGAGCTCCGTGGACCTGCGGGAAGAGGAGGAGGCGGAGCGCAACCCCGGGCTGTGGCGTGTGCTGCGCTCTCTGTTGCCGCTGCGGACCCTGCTGGTGGTGCTGCTGGTGTTTGCCGTGATCATTGTGCTGATGGTGACGGTTGTTTCGGTGGCGTGGCCCATTCTGCTGGGTGTTCTGGTGGCTTGGCTGTTCCTCAAAGCCCTCCGATAGGACCATGCACACGCTTGCTCAGTTCCTGCCGGTGCCCACTGCGGAGGCCTTCGATTCCATGGTGCACATCTGCTGCATCTTCGCCACGATTGTCGGTGCCATCACCGGGGCAACGGCTTCCAGCCGCGTGCGCATGGACCTCATCGGGATTGTGGTGTGCGGTACCATCGTGGCCCTGGGCGGCGGCACGCTGCGCGATGTGTTGCTCTCCGGTGTCATCACGCAGGACGGTACGCCGCTGCGGGTTTACTGGACCACGCCGGGGGAGGTGCAGTACATCTGGCAGGCGGTCATCACGTCTGTTATCATCTTTTATGTCACTCGTTTCCGGGCGCTGCCCGTCGGTACCATCCGCGTGGCGGATGCCTTCTCCATGGCGTTCTTCACCATTCTGGGCATGAATAAGGCGTACTGCCTCGGGCTGCCGGGGGTGGTCTGCTGCATCATGGGTGTTTGCACGGGGGTGGCCGGCGGTGCCGTGCGGGATATCATCACGGGTAATGTGCCCTATATTTTCCGCCCCAAGGAGGTGTATGCTTCGGCATCCCTGGGCGGCTGCGTGGCATACTGGGCCTTCGCGGATCTGCTGGACATGCACCGCTTCTGGGCCTTCGCGCTCGGCATTGTCGTTACCTTCACCATTCGCATGGTCTCGGTCTACCATAACTGGACGCTGCCTTCCTACCTGCCGCTCTTCGATACCGTCCGCAATACGGATGATCATGTGCCCCCGCCCGGGCCGGATTGTAACGCGGATAATGCCTCCTGGCCGACCCGAAAGAAGCCCTGAATTCGGTCGGGTAGGGGGTAAATCTGCATCTGTCCGCTGCTTTTGTGCGTGCAGGCGCGTTTCCTGATTGACAACCCGGGGGAGAACATGGTAGGATAGAGAGAGATGAGACCGATTTTCAAACCGATGTTGGCTGCCTTGCTGGGGCTGGTGCTTCCGGCGCAGGCTTTGGTGGAGTATCCCGGTCAGGCTCCGGGTGCAGCTTGGGCGGAGGGGACGACGCTGAGTAATAATATACTGACGGCGGAGTTTACACAGAAGGGGAAGAGTGTCGTCTTCGGCGGCATGAAGACCGCGGACGGGCAGGAGGTGGCAAAGGCCGGAACCGAGCTGTTTATCATCACGCTGGGCAACGGTAATGTGCTGAATGCCTCCGAGATGGATGCCACGCCCCTGAAGGTGGAGGACCTCAAGGCGGATGAGGACAAGACTCGGCTGGCGGAGCACTTCAACGGCAAGGCTCTGTCCGCTACCTTCACCAGCCTGGATGAAACGGTGAAGGTGGAGTGGCGCGCCGTGCTGCGCGATGGGTCGCACTACCTGCGCCAGGAGTTGGCGGTGAGTACGACCGAGGCCGTGACCTTCCGTTCCGTCGTAGCGATGAATTATGACGTGGTGCCGGAGGGGGAGCTGAGTATCTCCGGTAACACCACGCACGGTCAGGTAGTGGTGGATTCCCGTGTGTTCTGCGGTCTGGAGACGCCGATGAGTATCATGAGCGTCGGTAACAAGGCCGTGGAGGATTCCGAGTCGTGGAGCCCGAAGTCGTGGTCTCCGTCCGTGTTCGGACCGGTATTCAATATCCCGCAGAGCCTCAAGAACCGTTACGGGGAGAAGTACAGCGCGATGGACGGCCCGGTGGTGAAGCACCTGCGCAAGGCGGAGGGGCCGGCGGAGTTTACTAAGGTGGGGCCGAACAAGATTACCTTCAATTTCGAGTCGGGTACCAAGCGCCTCAACATTGTGGGCGTTCAGTTGCTCAACGGTGCGGGAAATGTAATCAGTGAGGATATCCACACGGGATATTCGGGCAAGCCCAGCAATAATAACGTGTATACCGTGCAGGTGCCGCGCCAGGGTACTTACACCCTCGCTTATTGGGTGGAGACCCTCACGGAGCCGATTGACAGCAAGGGTAAGGTGGATGTGGCTGCCTCCCTGCCCAGGGAGCAGGCGGGCGGTAAGATTTCCGATACCACGGTGCGCGGTACTTGGAGCCGCAAGACGGATCTGCGTCCGGGGCACACTTGGCGCGTTTCTTCGGTCATCGGTTTCTTCGCTCCGGAGCAGCAGCGCCGCTCGTTCTTGGCTTACATGGAGCGCGAGAAGCCGGGGCCGTATCGCACCTTCGTGCATTACAATGACTGGTACGAAATCGGTATCCGTCTGCACGATAACAAGGATCCCATGGCCCGTACCACGGAGAAGATGTGGCTGGAGTTGCTGGATACCTGGAAGCAGGAGCTTTACACCAAGCGCAACACGCGAATCGATGGTTATGTGGTGGATGACGGCTGGGATGAGTTCAACAGTCTGTGGGATTTCCACCGGGGCTTCCCGGAGGGGTTCAAGAACATTGATACCCAGGTGCGCAGCATGCACGCGGGGCTCGGTACTTGGCTGGGGCCGGTGGGCGGCTACGGTTCCTCCAAGAAGCAGCGCCTTGATAACTGGAATGCCAAGCACCCCAACAACAAGATCGGGAATTTCCAGCTCTCCAATGATGAGTATTTCAATGCTTTCGTCGGACGCTGCAAACAGATGGTGCGTGATTATGATATGCGCTACTTCAAGTTTGACGGCATTTCCACCAAGTTCCATGCCAAGGGGCCGGCGAACGAGGAGGACGCCGAGGGTATCCTGAATGTGCTGCATGCCCTGCGCGAGGCCAGACCGGATATCTTCATCAACACGACCGTGGGTACTTGGGCCAGTCCTTTCTGGTTCTGCCATGCGGATTCCATCTGGCGCCAGGAGAATGACTTCGGGCAGATGGGTAATGTGGGCGATGCTCGTGATAAGTGGATCACCTACCGCGACCGCTTGGTGCACGAGGTCTTTGTGGAGGGCGCGCCGCTCTTCCCCATCAATTCGCTGATGACGCACGGTACCATCATCACCAAGAACGGGCCGCCGCGCGTGATGAGCAAGGAGCCGGAGAATTGCGTGAAGGAGATTCGCGCGGCCTTCGGTTGCGGCTCCGGGCTGCAGGAGATTTATGCGGACCGTGACCTGCTGAATCAGAAGGGCGGGATGCTCTGGGATGAGCTGTCCGCGAATATCAAGTGGCTGCGCAGCAATGCCGATGTGCTCGATGATGTGCACTGGGTGGGCGGCAATCCTTGGAATAAGGAGACCAATGAGGGTTCCATCTACGGCTGGGCCGCTTGGAATAAGCTCAAGTGCACCCTCACCCTGCGTAATTCCTCCGGCAAGCCGCAGCGCTATGTCACGTCCCTGCGCGAGGTGTTTGATGTGCCGCCGGATTTCCACGGTACCATTTCGCTGAGCAATTCTTACAAGGACCAGACGAATCTGTCTGTGCTGACCTCCGGGTCGGTGGACATCGATAAGCCGATTTCCATCGAGATGCAGCCCATGGATGTGGTGGTGCTGGAGGGTAATTGCCGCGCCCTGACTCGCGACACCGGGGCCGAGCCCGAGGAGGAGGCTAAGCCGGAGCCCAAGGAGTCGCGGGCTGACGCCGGTGCGGAGAAGTGCCGGGATGCCTCCTGCGGCAGTTGCGATGCGATGCAGCTCTTCGTCCGCTACGGTGGTTGGGGGCTGGCCGCCTTCATGCTGCTGTGCATTGTGGTGCGTCTGTTCAAGAAGAAGTAATCTCCCCGCCCCCTCCTCCTCACGGGGGATGGGGGCGAACTGTCTCCTGCCGTGAGTTCCGAACCTTCCCCCACCGCTTCCCCGCGCCTGGTCAGTATCGATGCGCTTCGAGGGTTGGATATGGCTCTGCTGGCCGGCGGGGCGCCGCTGCTGCTCCTGCTGTTGCAGGCTTGTTTCGGGGATTCCCTGCCGCCGGAGGTGGCTGCGCAGTTTCGCCATGCAGAGTGGGGGGCGGGCTTTACCTGCTGGGATTTGGTGATGCCGCTGTTCATTTTTGTGGTGGGTGCCTCCATGCCTTTTGCCTTTGCGGGGTACCGCCGGCGGGGCGGGTCTCAATGGCGGCGGCGCACTCTCCTGCGTGTGTTGCGCCGGGTGGTCTGCCTTTTCCTGCTGGGGATGGTGGTGCAGGGGAATCTCCTGGCCTTCGATGCGGACAATATCAGCCTTTTCTGTAATACGCTGCAGGCCATCGCGGCGGGTTACCTCATTGCCGCGTGCTTCCTGTTCTTCGGCGGGGCGCGCACTTGTCTCGTCGGTTGCGTGCTGTGCCTGGCCGGCTACTGGGCGGCGATGCGTTTTATCCCCTATGCGGGGCACGAGGGCGGGCGTTTCCTGCCGTATGATAACCTGGCGTATTTCATCGACTGCACACTTCAGGGCTCTTGGCAGGACGGCACGCCCTACACCTGGATTCTCACTTCGGCGGCTTTCGGTGCCCTGACCCTCATGGGTGTGCTCGGCGGGCAGGCGATGCAGTACTTCCGCGGCTTCCGGGCTTGCGTCCTCCACCTGCTTGCGGCTGTGGTCTGCCTGCTCGGGGCGGAGTGTTTGCAGGTGGATACACCCCTCATCAAACATATCTTCTCGGCTACCATGGTGCTGTACAGCGGTGGCTGGTGCCTCCTCCTCCTGGGGATTTTCCATCTGCTTTTTGACGTCCTGCCCCGTACCCGTTTCCTGGCCGCACCTCTCCTTCCTTTCGGCAGCAATGCCATCCTTGCCTACCTCCTCACCGCCACCCCGGGCCTCCGCGGCAGCTTCTGGAACTCGCTCTGCCTCCCCCTCTTCTCCGGCTTCTCCCGGCTCTTCGGCGACTTCCAACCCCTCGTCTTTTCCTCCCTCTCCTTCCTCGCCCTCTTCGCCCTCCTCTCCTTCCTCCGCTCCAAATCCTTCCTCCTCCGCGTGTAACCCCCGCGCAGAGTCGCCTACAGCATTCCTAATGCTGCGTCAAGCCTAAAAGGTGGAAAGCCTGCATTTTTCCTTTATTTTCCTGCCTTTTTTGCCCCCTTCTTACCCCGCAACCACCCTCTCCTTTTTGCTTAAAATTGCCCTAAGTCGTTGAGTATCAACGCTTTATATGCCCTCTGCATTAGGAATGCTGTATCCTGAAGGCAGTGAGAGGGGGCAGATGCCCGGACGCGGGCACCCCTGCGCTCCCTCATAGGGAGGCGCCCACCTCAGCTCGCTTCGTACCCGAGCCGGAAGCAGCGCCCTCCCGCCCACAAACCAATCCATTCTTTCTTACCATGAGATTACATTTACCGAAGTCGCTCCTTGCTGCGGTGTTGGCACTCAGTGCATTGCCCGGCCTTGGTGCAGTTACATTCGATTCCACCTCTGAATTAACAAAGGGGGTGGGGTACCTGCTCCTCTACGACAAAGGAGTCATCAACCTTACACTTGATTCTTCGGCCTTCGCAACCCAGTCTGCCGGCACTCTTTTGGTGACAGGTAAGGCCGGTACTCAGGGAGGCAATCCGATTATGGGTGTCGCTGCTGCCGGCGAAGGGAAATTTGAGACTGTTCTCAATGAGTCCGGGAGCTCATTTACTCTTCGTGAGTCCGGCGAGACGGCTCTGACCGGAAGCACCGTGAAGGTCTCCATGACAGGATCCGGTGTAACCGTTACCGAGGATATAACAACTGGTGAAGGAGAATCTGCCACCACATCGACCACTACGTTGGTTACAGATTCCGGGTTGAAATACACGACTGCTCCTCGAGGGTATACGTACACGATTGCCGAGAACGATGCTATCACTTCTGCGTCGCTTTCAGATGGAACCATCATCAAGAATCTCGCAGGATCCGGAGATCTAACAGTAGAATCATCATTTGTCCTCTTGGAGGGAGGTGGTAGTGAGGAGATCAACTTTTCGATGGTAGGCAAGAAGCTTAGTATCGCAGGAAATGTTACTCTGAATACCATTTCCACGGCCACCGGAACCGGTAGCGACCTTATGGTAGCAGAAGGAGCTTCTCTTACTGCGAAGAAGCTGAATTTTGGTTGGAATCCTGGAAACTTTTTAATAAACGGCACTCTCAGTTCCGTTGAATTTGAACTCAAGACTAATAGGGTGAGCACCGTAACAGGCTCCGGATCTGTTACATTGGGGTCACTTAAAACCGGTAACGGCGGTAAGCTGGATACATCTGTAGCAGACTTCACCGTTACCGGCGATATTGACTTGGGTGGAGTCAATGCATCCGGCGGTGCAACCAGTGACTCGCTTACGATCAGTGGCGGATCATTTACGGCCCAGGGAACAACGACCGTACGCAGTGGCCGAACATTGCAATTAGGGTGCACAAATGGAAATTCATCCGGTGTGACGGCTGCGCAGATCAGCATGAACAATCTGGTGGTCCTGAGCGGTGGTACGGTAAATATGAACTACATGAAGGGTTCTATTACCTCTGTGGATCTTCAGGGGGGTACGTTTCACTATAGGGATTGCGTCACAAAAGATGCAGACAATGCATTGGGTATTACTACTCTGACGGTTTCGTCTGATAGCACATTTCAGAAAACTTGGAAGGGTATCGTCAATGTTGCGGAACTTACTGGATCGGGGGATCTCTCCATTACTGACAGGGAGTCTACAAGTGACCCCTTTAATTTAAATGTCTCTAAGCTACACAACTATACCGGCACTATTTCCAAGACTTCGAGCACAACTACTTTAACAATCTCATCTGTAGAGCAGGATACCGGCAATGAAGGTACAATCAGCAGCGCGGTCACGTTGGCCTCTGGCTTCACCAAGACGGGAGAAGGGGCTATTACCTTCACCGGAACTACCGGAATTAGCAATGCTACTGTCTCCGCCGGTGCCTTGAAACTCGATGGGTCGTTAACAACCCTCAACGGTACGCTCACGATTTCCGGGGGTGTCGCAGAGAATACGGCAACCGGTGACAATACAGAGCTTCGTCTCGGTACGGAAGGCAAGGTTTCAATCGAGAGTGGCAGCCTGATCAACGATGGGTTCACCTACCGCAACAACGGGGCAGATGCCTCGATCACAGGCAATGGACAGAGTTCACTGAAGGTCTATGAGGGTGACGTGGTTCTCAAGGATGTTGTCATGGAGAAGACCGTGTCCGGTGACAAGGGTATCGGTATTGCGATGGACAATGTATCCTTGATTGTCAATGCCGGCACCACGACACTTCGCAAGGACGGAGAAGGGAAGACGCAATCTCTGAGCAGTGTTTCCGTCGGCAACGGTGCTATTCTCAAGGTTGAGAATGCCAAGGCTGCCATTTCCAACGCGAGTGGCACCGGTATCATCAGTACTACCGTGGCGCATACCTTGTCCCTTAACACGGAGAGCGGTAAGGAATTCACCGGTACTTTGGAAGCCTCCGGAGAAAACGCTGTTCTCAATGTAAAGGGGATGAAGGAGCTTGCCGCACTGAAGGTTGATGGAGGTCAGGTATGGGCTAACACTGTCGATGCCTCAGTTACCTCTGTTTCCATCAGTGAAGTGGTGCTGGCCGGTAGTATGGTCGGTGTCTACTCCGCTCAAAACGTGGAGGCAACCGTGCAGACAGGCTCTCTAATCGTGAGCGGCAATTCCTCTCTGTACGCCAACTTGGAATTGTCACAGAACGGCACGCTGAAGCTGGATTCGAGCCTTACTATGGGCAGCACGCTGACGCTGAACAGCGGCATTACCCTGAGTGGCTCGCTGCTGACGGGATGGACGGATCGCTCTCAGGCCCTGACCCTATTTTCCGGGGTGGATGAGCTGATCCTCGACGGAGTAACCGCTACAGCCGACACGTCCTATGATGCCTCCTCCGTGTTCAGCGGAATGAGCGGCTATAACCTTGTCATGACCGGCGGCACAGGCGGACAAGACTACATTGTCCAACTGGTGCAGAGCACGCCGATGCCCGAGCCGACGACGGCGACCCTGTCGCTGCTCGCGCTGATGGGACTGGCAGCGAGACGCCGCCGCCGGAAGGCATAACAGATTCGGTACGACGGAGGGGCCTGTTGTTTTTGAGTAGTTTCGGTACAGGCTCCTCCGGCGGCGCGCTCCCGACAGCTTCCGGGGAGCGCGCCGCTTAGTCTTTACGACGCGTATACTCGAATTCAGGCTGCACGAGACTTCACACTACTGTGGCAATAGAGAGCGAGATGAGCCTGACCGCGAAATAAAAGGAATTTTGGGAGAGTTTGTGGTGTGCTTGGCTTGGATCAGACTGCCTGCCGCCGGGGTGGT